>JAWODG010000018.1:0-47557 GCA_046483385.1 Candidatus Brocadiia bacterium
CGCCTTCAGGGCGCCGATCTGCTGCGAGTCGAGGCGGCGGACGGCCTCATCGAGCTGACCGTCGTGGGCGCCGAGGACGATCCGGCCGACAACGTGGTGTTGATCGGCGACGCGGCGGTCCAACCGGAGGGCGGCAGCCTGAGCGGCGGGCGCGGCCTGCTGCGGGCCCGGGTGCCGGCGGACCAACCGGCAGGGGACTGCAAGGTCAGCTTCATCGCCGACGGCGAGCAGAGCGAAGCGAGTGAAGTGGTTGCTCAGCCGTAGAGAGCATCCTCGCGCGGCAAATGGAGTTTCCAGGGGCGCGGTTGCAGGTCACTGACCTGCCCGCGCCCGTTCTTTGTACTTCCCCGCCCGATGTGAGCACACCGTTGCAAGGGGGCGGAGCGACGCGTACCCTCTTGGGAGCGGATATTGTTGATTACCTGGCTTGCGCAAGGCGGGGAAAAGGATGGGACCACGAGGGAGAATCCGGGTGATGCTTATACTTCTGGCGGCGATGGCGACATCCGCCTCGGGTGCGACTTACTACATGTCGCCCGATGGCGATGACGGTGCCTCCGGCGTCTCCGAAGCTGCGCCCTGGGGCACATTCGGACACGCGTTCGATACGATGGAGCCGGGGGACACGCTCCTGCTTATGGACGGCGTCTATCGGCAGACTCTGGGGCCGAAGCGCTCCGGCGAGCCGGGCAAGCCCATCACAATTCGGGCGCTCAACGACGGCATGGCCACCATCGACGGGGAATTCGAGCGCGTTCCGGTCTGGATCGATCGGGACTGGATCACAGTGGAAGGCATCGTCGCGCGGAACAGCAGGCGCACCGTCTACAGCATCATGAAGGGCAGCCACAACGTTTTGCGCCGATGCACCGGATACAACGCAAACCCCGACAAGAATGCCCACGTTTTCGGAGTTACCTACCCCGAGGCCCAGCACAACCTGCTGGAGGACTGCGCGGCCAGTGGTACCGGGCGGAAGATGTTCATGTTCTTCCTGAGCAAACACAACACCATGCGCCGGTGCTTCGCCAACTGGCAGCGCTGGGACGGCCGGGAGCACCCCCGCCTGCCATGGCCGAACGGGGCAAACCTGCAGTTCTACGGGGCCAACCACTGCACCATGGAGAACTGCATCGGCGTGGGGCGCATCCCGGCGTGGTGGTCGGTGTCCATGTTCGCTCAGGCCAACACGAAGTCCTGTATCGGGAACCGGATCTTGGGCACGATTGCCCTGAACGCCGGCACGAATGAAGACGGCGGCCCGCGGCAGTGGGGCGAGCGCCCCGACCCGTGCGAAGGAAACGTCGTCCATCAGGGCTACCGCGCACCCGGACTGCTGCTCGTCACGAGCGCGGGCAGGCCGTGCCGGGACAACGTCTTCCGCGACTGCTTTGCGTCGGGCAACATCGGCTCGGGGCTGGTCGTGAACGGCCCCGTTGAGAACTGCGTCGTCGACCACGTCACCCTGCGGGGCAACGGTGGACAGAATCTGAGGATCGATGACGAAGCAGATGTCAAGGTAACTAACTGCAACGTGGAGGGCACCGAGCACACCGGCGAGGGCGCCCGTCTGACGCACCGCTACGTGGATGGCGAGCTGACCGACGAACCGCTCTGGCCCTGGCCCATGGAAGAGCGCATACAGCGGGAAATGGGCATCTCCGTCACGGAGTGGATGACGGAGGTCCTGGCCCTCGAGACGAAGTGAGGCGGACCGATGAACGGATACGAACGCATGATGGCAGCCGTGCGGGGAGAGCAGCCGGACCGGGTCCCCATCTGGGAACTCATAATCAACCGGCCGGTCATCAAGGCCCTCTGTCCGGAACTGTTCAGCCCCGAGAAGGTGGCGCGCTACGAGTGGGGCTCCTGCGGCGGCTTCCTGCTGCAGGCTGACTTCATCGAGAAGGAGGGGCTCGACGGCATCACCGTCTTCGAGGACTACCGCGTGCAGCGGGAGATCGACGCCACCACCTTCGTGGACGAGTGGGGCATCACCTGGAAGACCGAGGAGAACGGTATCCCGTATCCGGTGGGCCATCCGATCCAGAGCGAAGCCGATCTGGACGCCTACGAGCCGCCCGACCCGGACGCCGAGCACCGGCTGGAAAGCCTTGAGCTGGCCGTCGAGCGCTTCAAAGGGGAGAGGGCCATCGTTTTCCTGAGCCACGATGCGTTCGAGTTCTCCCACAACCTGCGGGGCATGACTAACCTGCTGATGGACTATGCGCTGAACCCGGACCTGGCCCATCGGTTGGCCCGTATCGTGATGGACTACAAGACCCGCGTCATGCAGCACGCCGCGGACCTCGGGGCTGACATCCTGTGCACCGGTGACGACTACGCCCACCGCAAGGCGCCCATCATGTCGCCGGAGCACTTCCGCCGGTTCGTCCTGCCTTACATGAGGGAGGCCGTGCAGGTGGCGAAGGACAACGGCCTGCCGTTCCTGAAGCACACCGATGGCAACCTGTGGCCCATCATGGACGACATCGTGGGTGCCGGCATAGACTGTTTGGACCCGGTGGAGCCCATCGCGGACATGGACATGCTGCGGGTGAAGGAGACCTACGGGGAGCGTATAGCGCTGGCGGGGAACGTTGACTGCGGGCAGCTTCTGCCCCGCGGGACGGAGGAGCAGGTGGTCGAGGCGGTCAAGGAGACCATCGCCAAGGGCGCGCCCGGAGGCGGCTTCATACTGGCCTCCTCCAACAGTATCCACCCGGCCGTCAAGCCCGCCAACTACCGTGCCATGGTCGAGGCCGGACGCCGGTTCGGGGCCTATCCTCTGGACCCCGAAATGGTGGCCGAATACCGGGAGAAGGACTACATGGCGCGATACCGTTGACGCGGCGCGTCCCGCCCACTAAGTTGCGCCCTGATCCTGCTGAAATGCCGGTTCCACAACGACGGAAGAGTAACTTTCGCGAAGGTGGTTCTCCATGACGGTCGAAGACCTGAATCTGCCCGACGCCCTGCCGACACAGCATCCCTATCTCGTTCTCACCCCCGACAGGTTGACCGCGCTCAAGGACCGCATAGAGCGCGCGCCCGCCATGCAGGACCTGCGCGACCGCCTGGTCGAGCAGGCGGATATGCTGCTGGGCAAGCCGCCAGCCGAGCCTGACTTCTCCGCACGATTCAACATACTGGGCACGTGCAGGACTTACCTCAGGCGCATCTACACTCTGGCCGGCGCCTACCTGCTGACCGGCGATGAGCGCTACGGGCGCCGGTGCGTGAAGGAAATGATGCGCGGAGCGAGTTTCCCGCACTGGGACCCGTTCCACTTTCTGGACACCGCCGAGATGTCCCACGCGATGGCCATCGGCTACGACTGGCTCTATGACTTCATGTCCGACGAAGAGCGCGAGGCGGTCCGCGAGGCCATCGTGGAGAAAGGGCTGCGCGCCTATCTGAAGGGCGTCGAGGACGGCATGTGGTGGGCGACAAGCGAGTACAACTGGAACCAGGTCTGCAACGGCGGCTGCGGCAGCGCGGCGCTGGCGATCGCCCATGACTACCCGGAATTGGCGGAAGAGGTGCTGAGCACGGCTATCGAGAACGTCCCGAAGGCGATGGAGGGCTTCGCGCCGGACGGCGCCTGGGGGGAGGGCCCCGGCTACTGGGGCTACACGGTCAAGTACACGGCCTACTTCCTCATCTGCCTGGAGTCGGCCCTGGGGACCGACTTCGGCATCTCGGAGGCCGCGGGCTTCGCGGATACGGGGCTGTTCCGCATTCACGCCGTTGGCCCAACGGGGCGGACGTTCAACTTCGCCGACGCCGGCGGAGGACGGGCCGGCACCGCATGGCCGATGCTGTGGCTGGCGAGGAAGTTCGACCGACCGGAATACGCGGCCACTGAGCTGGCGCGGTGGGGTGATGGTCGCTCCTGCGACGTCATGCATCTCATCTGGTGGCCCGAAGAAACAGGGTCGATGGACTTGCCGTTGGACGCCCGCTTCCAACGGCCGGACGTCGCCTTCATGCGTAGCGGCTGGGACGAGCGGGCGCTTTATGTCGGTTTCAAAGGCGGGGACAACCAGGTCAACCACGGGCATCTGGACCTCGGCACGTTCGTGCTGGACGCGAACGGCACCCGCTGGGCGACCGACCTGGGCGGCGGCCAGTACAGCCTGCCGGGCTACTTCGGCGACAAGCGCTGGAACTACTACCGGCTGCGAACCGAGAGCCACAACCTGTTCACCTTCGCCCGGGAGAACCAGGACCCGCAGGCCACGGCCGAGTTCACGGCCTACCACAGCGGAGAGGACCGCTCCTTCGCAGTCTGCGACCTGTCGGACGCCTATGCTGAGTTCGCGGACAGCGCCCGGCGCGGGGTGGCCATGGTGGACCGCCAATGCGTGCTGGTGCAGGACGAGATTGACCTCCCGGAAGACGCCCCGGAGCTGGAGTGGGGTTTCGTGACCGAGGCGGAAGCCGAGTTCGACGGAAACCGCGCGCTGCTGTCACTCGACGGCGAACGTTTGGAAGTGCGTGTGCTGGAGCCGGAGGGCGTGCGCTGGCGGGTGCTGTCCACCACCCCGCCGAAGCCCCAGAGAGAGAACCCGGGGACCTGGCGGCTGACCTTCGCTCTGCCGGACGGAGCGGTGCGGGGCCTCGTGCGAATTGCCGTGGCGTTCGCGCCCGCTGGCACGGACCTGTCGGGCGTCTCAGCCACGCCGCTGGACGAGTGGAGCGACGCCTGAGGAGCACCAGACGCGGCGCGCCCGCGCGAGTACGGGCGAGGACGTAAGCCCTTGAGCTATATCTCGGTGAAGCGGATGGGCTCTACATCCTCCGCCCGGCAGCGGGCGACTATCCGTTCATCCGTGAACAGGCGCCGCTCGGCCTCCCTGTGGTCGGCCACGACGCCGGGCTCCGTGCGGGTGGTATAGAACCGCCGGACGTCCTCGCCGTCGTAGGCCGGGTGCGCGCCCAGTTCGTAGGCGCCGGGCTCGGCTGTCTCTATCCAGTCCAGAACCTGTTCGACGATGTCCTGGGACGCGTTGTGGTCGAAGGGCACGCGGGGCACGGGGCGAAAAGCATACACCAGGCCCTCCTGTTCGGCGAAGGCCCGCAGGCGCGCTTCCATGTCGGCGATCCACGTGAAGGCCATGTGGGAGTCCACGAACTCGATGTTCAGACCTCGCGTGCGCGCCAGGTCGAGCTGCGCCCGGATCTCCGCCATCATCTGGTCCGGATCGGGGTTGCGGGCATTGAGCGCCTGAGTGGTGCGCAGGAAGTTGCCCTTGTCGTTCACCAGGTCCGGCACCTCGGACGGGTCCAGCACGGGCCCCCACCGCACCTCGGTCCACTCCGCGTTCAGAGTCGCGTGCAGCCCGAGGCAGGGCCCGGGTCGGTCGGCGAACCTCTCCGGCAGTTCGTCGAACGTCGGGCCCGGCACAATGATCGCCGCGTTACGAAGGATCCCGTCGTCGCAGGCGTCGCGGATGGCCAGGTCTGCCGAGCGGCAGGACCCGGCATCGGCGCCCTTGGTCACCAGACGTATCTTGCGTTCCGCCACGTGTTCCTCCTCAGTCCTCCAGGGCGACCTCCGTCATGGCCAGATAGTTTTCGTCCGGCACGTAGTCGGGGATGCTGTTGCCCGACCCAAGCGCGTATCCGCCCCGCCCGTCGGCGCGTTCGAGCATGGCACGGCTTCGCGCCCTGATCTCGTCCGGTTCGGCGCGGCAGAGGAAGTCCACGTCGATGCCGCCCAGGACGGCGATGCGGCCGCGCCATCGTTCGTAGGCCTCTTCCACAGGGCAGATGGAGTCCTCGAAGGAGTGCTTGGCGTCGTAGCCGATGTCTTCGACGATGTCCTCCATGACGGCTTCGAGGTTCCCGCAGCAGTGGAGCAGGGCGGGCTTGCCGGCGTCGTGTATCACCTGCACGATGCTGCGGTGCCAGGGGATGACGTAGCGCCGCATGTCGTGCGGCGCCAGCATGGTCTGTGTCTTGAAGCCCCAGTCGTCATTCGCCATCAGGGCGCCGGCGGAGTCGTAAGCGGCGCATATCTCGTAGTATCTGACCAGGCGGGACCCGACCGCGGAGAAGATGTCTTCCGTCAGAGCCGGATCGTCGGCCACCAGGTAGCAGAGCCGCTCAAAACCGACCAGGGACACCACGTTTTCCAGTACGCCGCCCGGCCCCCACACCACCAGCTTCATGCCCTCGGGCAGGGAGGGGTCCTGGAGGCTCGAATAGTCGGCATCGTCCGGGTCCGGCCACTCGTAGGCCTCAAAGTCGGCCCGGTCCGCGATGACGGCGCCCTGGTTCATGGACACGGACCTGGCCTTGTCACGCTCTCCCGACGGGAAGCCGAACCTGGAGCCGACCACGCGGCAGTAGTCGTAGCCGAGATTCCTCCAGGCGCTCAGGCGATAGGCGTTGTCGGCGGTGCCGCGCCAGTCCGGTTCCAGGTCGGAGTCGGCGTAGCGCTCGATGAGCCGTCCGTTCAGGCCGATCTCGAAGAGCACGGGGCGATCGGGTTCTTCCCGGCGGATGACCTTCAGCAGTTGCTCGAAGTCCGGCATTCGCACGACCGACCTCAGTCGAAGGGGGTGAGGAAGTCCTCCAGGTTGCCGCGGGCGATCTTGTCGAAGTCGGCCTCGCTCCAGCCCAGTTCGCCGCAGATTATCCGGCGGTCGGTTTCTACGCCTTGCCGGGACCACGAGAAATCGCCCGGGATGCGGTCATCTGACCCGTATATGAGCCGCTCCGGGCCGAGGTACTTGAGCGCCTTGTCCAGCGCGTCCCGCCGGTAGAAGGCCGGCGTGCCGCGGGTGATGTCCACGTACATCTGCATCTCGGGCACGTAGCCCCGCCGCGCGGCGGCGCGCATCTTGCCGGCCACGGCGATGCACTCGTCGGTCCACGGCCACGAGATGTGCGCCAGTGCGAACTTGATCCTGGGGAAGTGGAGCATCACCTCGTAGAAGGCCGGCCGGCAGAACCGCGAGCTGTCCATGTTGCTGTGCAGAATGCCCGAATGGAACAGGAGGGGGACCCGCAGCTCCTCGATCTTCTCGTAGACAGGGAAGAAGCGCTCCTCGTAGGGATACCAGTGGTCGGGGATCATCTTGATGCCGGCCAGGCCATGGTCGTTGATGGCCGCCTCCACGTGCTCGACCGCCCCGGACAGGGTCGGTTCGATCCAGGCGAAGCCGAGCAGCCTGGCGGGGTCCTCCGAGCAGATGTCGGCTATGACGCCGATGGATTCGAGGGCCTGCTCGTTGGTCTCGGTCCTGTGGGGGCCGATCAGGACGGCTTTCTCCATCTCCTGCTGGTCCATGGCCTTCAGGATGTCGCGTCCGTTCGCATCGTCACGCCAGTGTATGTGGCAGTCGCTGTACATCGTCGCTCTCCCGGTGCGGGTCAGGATCCGTTGGGCGTCGGTTGTAGGGCAGAGAGGATGTCTTTGCAAGCGTCGCGAAGCCGGAATGGGGGAGCACGTTGCGCGACAGCACCTGTTCGCGTACAACTTACCTGGCCGCTGCGGCGCACAGTGCGGTCTGAACTCTCCTTCAGGACTGGACAGAGACCATGGAACTGCACTCTCAGCCCGTTGGTCAGGTGACGGCAGAAGATGCCGAGTCGCCCCTTGAAGGCGGCACGTGGTACGTGACTGAGGCCAAGGATGCAGGGTTCACCTATCGTTTCGAGCCGGGGACGCTTGCAGAGGATGCCTGGCTGACGATGGACATGCTGCTGGACGGCCGGGACGCGGCGCTCTTCCTGCTGGAATTGCAGGAGGGCGAGGACGGCCCGACGTTCAAGCTGCAGTTCGGGTTGCTGAACCAATGTTCGGCGCGTGTGCGGGTGCCTCTGTCCGCTGCGGACCAGAGCAGGTGGAACCTGGGGCGGGAGGGCGCATGGCTCAAGCCCCTTTGCCACGGGGACAGAGTGGACCCGGCGCGGGTGGACAGGATACGGCTGACCGTGAAGCGCAAATCGGAGGAACCTCTGCGCTGGTGCCAGACGCCGCTGGCGGTAACCGAGGAGGAGCCGGACAGGTTGGAGGAACCCCTGCTGCCTGCGGGGCCGCTGCTGGACGAACTGGGGCAGAGCGCGATACGCGAGTGGCCCGGTAAGAGCCGGAGCGTCGAGGAGGTGACCGACCGGTTGCAGGAGCAGTACGCCGTCGCGGGAGCGCACCGCTGGCCGGACGACTTCTCTCGCTGGGGCGGCTGGACGGAGCGCACCTGCGACGCCACGGGTTACTTCCGCACCCATCACGACGGGGACCGGTGGTGGCTGGTTGACCCCGAGGGACACCCGTTCTGGTCGGCCGGCATGGACTGCGTTCGCATGCACATCGAGGCCGCCTGCGAGGGCATCGAGAGAGCGTTGACGTGGCGCCCGGAGGCCGAGGAATACGCCGAAGCCTGCCGCGAGCACCACGGGCTGAACGTCGACTACTACACGGCCAACTTCATCCGCGCCTTCGGGGAACGGCATCACGAGGCGTGGGCGCGTATAGCTCTGGGAGAGTTGCGCCGATGGGGCTTCAACACAGTCGCCAACTGGTCCGAATGGCGCATCGCGGCCGAGGCCGGCTTCCCTTACGTCCGCCCGCTGAGCCTGCGGTTCCGCCGCGCGGGCATGGTTTTCCGGGACTTCCCCGACGTCTTCACGGACGAGTTCGAGGCGGACGTGCGGGACTACGCGGAGCAGTTGCGGGAGACGGTGGACGATCCGGCCTTCATCGGCTACTTCCTGATGAACGAGCCGAAGTGGGGCATGGCGTCCGAGTGCCCGGCGGAGGGCATGCTGCACAACTGCGCCGAGTGCGCAACGCGCCGGGAACTCGCCTCGTGGCTGCGCGAGCGTTACGGCGGCGAGCAGCGGTTCTCCGAGGTCTGGACCATGCCGGTGACGTTCGAGCAAATCGAGTCCGGGCGGTGGCGCCACGGTTTCACCCCGGCGGCCCGGCGGGACCTGGAAGCGTTCAGCGAAATCATGGTGGAGAGGCTGTTCGGCGGGCTGTCGGAGACCTGCAAGGAGGTCGATCCGAACCACCTCAACCTGGGCGCCCGCTACTACACGTTCCCTCCGGACTGGGCCCTGGCCGGTATGCGGCACTTCGACGTGTTCAGCATGAACTGCTACAACAAGCCGGTCCCTCCGGCGGAGGAGCTGGCGGCGATCACCGACGAGCTGGGCATGCCGGCGATAATAGGGGAGTGGCACTTCGGCGCGCTGGACGTCGGCCTTCCCGCAAGCGGCATCGGCCGGGTGCGGAACCAGGCGGCGCGGGGCAAGGCGTTCCGGGTGTATCAGGAAGCGGCCGCCGCCGAGCCGTGGTGCGTGGGGGCGCACTATTTCACCTTCGCCGACCAGTCGGCGCTCGGCCGGTTCGACGGCGAGAACTACAACATCGGGTTCGTGGACATCTGCAACAGCCCGTACAATGCACTGGTCGAGGCGGCACGGGCAACCCACGAGCGGCTTTACGGGGTGGCGGCCGGTGAGGTGTCGCGTTACGACGTACGCCCGGAGTACCTGCCTATCCTGTGCTACTGAACGACCGGATGGTTCGTCCAGTCTTTTCCGGATTCACGTTCTTGTCTTTACCCACATCTTTGCGGTATGGAGTTACAGCGTTGATTGGATGCCTGGGCGATATAACCTCTTACTGAACAATGATATAGGCACGTCATGGTCCCACGGAATGGCCTGTAGGTCTCTATGGTACGTGTGCCCTCCCCGGCCGTCCACGGGACCGGAAGATGTTGCCCCGCTCCGGGACTGGAGAATCAGCTCGGGGAGCCTATTTGAAACCGGGGTCTGCTGAACCCCCTGACCGACTCCGGTTGCTTGTCGGGTTCGCCTGCCGGCGCGCGCGTCGGATCATGGAGGTTGCGTGGTGTGCACGAGCGGGGACTTCTGGAGTGCGGCGGCTCGCCGCCGCCCTCATGCCCGGCGGCTTGCCGCCGGGGGGACATCGGACAACACACAGGCCCAAGAAGAGATGCGGGGCAAGCCCCCGCCTGCCGGCAAGCCGACAGGTCGCAAGGCGGCGGCAAGCCGCCGCACTCCGAGGGAGCGTCGCTCGGGTCCTTTTCGCGCTCTGCTTGGAATGGGGCGCAGGAGTCGCTCGGACTGACGGCCGCTGATGCGGGAAAGGCCCAGAATTCAGAGCCTTGGGCTATGACTGAAATTCGGGTAAAAACAAGGACTCAGCTCCGGGGCTAACGCCTGTTGTTCGCCGTTCGGTGTCCCGTGCCTGCCCTCTCACCCCATCCGCAGTCCCTGCAGTTCGTTCTTCAACTCCTGGGGGCGGTCGGAGGCCTCCATGGCGGCCTCCATGCTGACGACGCCCGCCTCGTAGAGCTTCCGGAGGGCCTGGTTGTAGGTCTGGCTCCCGTAGTAGGTGTCCTCGCGCATGGCGGGGCGCAGCTTGCGTGTCTCGTTTTTGTGGATCAGGTCGCAGATGGTGGGGGACCGCATCATCAACTCCACGGCCGGTACGCGCCCGTCCCCATCCGCCCGGACCAGTAGCTGCTGCGAGACGATGCCCTGGATGGTGTTCGAGAGCTGGGCCCGGACCAGCTCGTGCTGGTAGGGCGGGAAGTAGGCCACCATCCGCTCCAGGGTCTGCACGGCGGTCGCCGTGTGGAGCGTGCTGAGCACCAGATGCCCGATCTCCGCCGCGTTCAGCGCCGTCTCGATTGTCACCCGGTCGCGCATCTCGCCGATGAGGATCACATCCGGGCTCTGGCGGACCACGTGCTTGAGCGCCTCTTCGAAGGACGCCGTGTCCCGCCCGACCTCCCGCTGCTCGATGAGGCACTTGCCGTCCTCGTGCACGTACTCGATGGGGTCCTCGATGGTGACCACGTGTCGGCCGAAGTGCTGGTTCATGTGGTCCACCATCGCGGCCAGCGTCGTGGACTTGCCCGAGCCCGTGACGCCGGTGACCAGCACGATGCCGTGTGTCTGCTCCGCGAGATGGGTGAGTTGCTCCGGGGGGAGGGCCAGGTCCTTGAACGACGGTATATCGAGCGGTATGTGGCGGAAGGCGGCCCCGGGCAGGTCCCGCTGGCGGAAGACATTGACGCGAAACCGACCGATGTCCTCGACGTGGTAGGCCACGTCCTCCTCGCCCGCCTCATCGAACGTGCTCCGCCCGCGGCCCAGCACAAGGTCGGCCACGTGATCCATGGCCTGCTCGGGGGCGGGCTCCATGTCCAGGAAGCGCACGCTACCGTCGATGCGCATGGCGGGAGGGGATCCGGTCTTCAGGAACAGGTCGGAGGCATTGCGGTTGACCGTTTCGCGTAGCAGCTTATGCAGCCATTCGCGGGTTCGCCCCATCGTCGGGTCGCCCGCTTCGGTGCGTTCCATGTCGGTCTTCTCCCTGCGATTACTCAGGATTGGTCCATTCTCTCCAGCCGTGCGCGGGCGTGGCGGGCGTATCCGCTGTCCGGGTATTCCTCGAGTATCATCTCATACATCTCCCGGGCGCCGTCGGGGTCGTTCAGTTCGTCCGTGCAGATTTCCCCCAGGCGGAGGGCGGTGGTGCAGCGCTCCCGCTCTTCGGTGGCCATGTCCAGTAGTTTGAGCAGCTCTTCTGCGGCGCCTTCCGCGTCTCCCCACTTGAGCAGCACGCGGGCCAGCCGCTGCCGAGCCTCGCGATCTTCCGGGTCCTCGGCAATCGCCTCGCGATAGAGCCGGGCGGCCGTCTTGAAGTCCCCATGGCTCTCGGCGCCCTCGGCCCGGTCGTAGGTCTTGCGCGTTTGGATGTCGGTGTCCCCCATCAGGAAGCTGCCGGCGGCCCGCAGCAGGCGGTCGGCCGAGTAACCGAGGGCGATGATGTTGCACAGGATCATGATGAGGAAGCCGCCCAGCGCGCCCAGAGTGACGTGTAGCCCCATTCCCCCGGATGTCATGCGGATGTGCCGGGCGCCGGCGAAGGTTATCCAGAGGACGAACAGCAGACTCAGGTACGCCCAGTGCACGATCAGATTCTCGCGCACGGCCTGCCAGGAGTAGAACACGACCGCGGCCACAAGCCCCAGGATGCAGGCGAGCACGAGCGGCAGCAGATACATGGGTCGGCTCCTCCGTCCCTGCGGCGCGCCTACCGGTCGAGCAGTTGAGGGTTCTTCATCCGGCGTTCGGCTTCCTCGCGGTCGATGAGGCCGTCCAGGTAGAGTTCCTTCACCTTGGCGTCCATGGTCCACATGCCCTGGCGGGACTGCGTCTCGATGACGCCCTGAATGTTCTGGATCTTGTCCTCGCGGATCAGGTTGGCGATGGCCGGGTTGTTGAGCATCAGCTCGGTGGCCAGCACGCGCCGTCCGCCGCCCTTCCGGGGCAGCAGCCGCTGGCTGAGCACGGCCAGCAGACAGAACGAGAGTTGCGCCCGTATCTGGCTCTGGCTGTGGGAGGGAAACATGTCGATGATGCGGTGGACGGTCGTCGCTGCGTCGTTGGTGTGCAGGGTGGCGATGACCAGATGGCCGGTCTCCGCCGCGGTCAGCACGGTGCTGACGGTCTCCAGGTCGCGCATCTCGCCCACCAGTATGACGTCCGGGTCCTGCCGGAGGACGTGGCGGAGGGCCTCGGCGAAGCTGAGGGTGTCGGTTCCCACCTCGCGCTGGTCGATCACCGATTCCTTGCTCTCGTGGAGGAATTCGATGGGGTCCTCGATGGTGACGACGTGGACCTTCTTCCGGGTGTTGATGATGTCGATGAGGGCGGCCTGAGTGGTGGACTTGCCGTGGCCGGTCGGGCCGGTGATGATGATCAGCCCCTGCGGCCGGAGCACCAGCCGCTCCATGATGGTAGGCACGCCCAATTCGTCGAGCTCCGGCATGGCCTTGGGGATGACGCGGAAGGCCGCCGCAACGGCGTCCCGCTGCCAGTAGCAGTTCACGCGGAAGCGATGGTCCTCGCCGAGCGTGATGGAGAAGTCGAGTTCCTTGTCGGCCTCAAAGCGCGTCACCTGCTCGTCGGTGAGCACGTCGTAGATGAGACGCTGGGTGTCCTCGGGCTCCAGCTCGCTACCCTTGACGTGGAACATCTCGCCCTCGACGCGCACGGTCGGCGGCACGCCCGCCGTGATCAGCACGTCGGAGGCACCTTTGGCGACGGCGAACTCGAGAATGTCGGCCACCGAAAGTTCAGCTAAGTCTTTTCCTCTCAATGCGATATGCACCTCGGACCGGGGAAGATGGGTCACTACGCCTCAACATGCAATGTACGTGTTCAGCCCGCGATGTTCAATCAGCGGGGGCGGTTGAGGGCGCCGCCACAACCAGTGGCACTTGTATATACGGAGGCAAACCTCGCTCTATAAGCATTGACGCATTGCTTCCGCCGGCTATAATTGCGGACGAGTCTTAGCCGCAGTGTATGCCATGGAGGGGGTCTTTTTCACAGGAGGGCGCACGATGGAACGTGTAAAGCAGTTCTCGGTAAGTCTGCCGAACAAGAAGGGACAGATGGCGGCGTTGAGCCGCTGCCTGGCCGACGCGAAGGTCAACATTCGGGCCCTGTCCGTGCTGGAAAGCACGGAGGTCGGCACGGTGCGCATGGTGGTGGACAAGCCCGACGAGGCGGCGGCCGCGCTAAAGGAGGCCGGCATGCACTACACCACCACGGAGGTGCTGGTGGCGGCCATGCCGAACAAGATCGGCGTGCTGGCCGAGGCGGCCGAGAAGCTCGCCGAAAGCGGGGTGAATATTCACTTCGCCTACGGCAGCACCGGTAAGGGCCGCGGCGCCGCCCACATCGTCATCGGCTGCGACAAGAAGCCGACCGCCGAAAAGGCGCTGGTCGACTATTGAACGGGCTGTGGATCCCCGCGGGTTGATGTTACCTGAGCCGGGAGACGGTTCCCGTGCGCCGTTGCCCGGTTCCGGCCGGGCTGCTACACTGCCGGTCCGAGAGCCGGACAAGGGGAGAGGTCGGATGAACCCGCGGGAGAGGATGCTGGCGGCGTTGCGCGGCGGACCGGTGGACCGTGTGCCGCTGGAGCCCGACGGCCTCGAGTGTACCGGTCCCGACGATCTGGCGTCCTTTGAGGATCCCCTGGCGCGGCGTCTGGCCGAGCGCGTCATCGACGTTAGCCATTTCCGCGTGCGGCATCCGTCCCACATCAATCGCTATCTGGTCACCCCTCCCCAATGCATCCGCTCCGAGCGGCATGAGCGGGACGACGGTTCGGCGGTCATCAGCGGTGTCATCGAAACGCCGAAGGGGGATTTGACCTTCCGGAAGGAGTGGGACCCGTCCGCGCGCACGTGGTGGAACGTGGACTACCCCGTTGAGACCGTGGAAGACGTGGAGAAGATCGCGTCCGTGCCGTGGCAAAGGCCAGCGGAGTTGCGACCGCCGGAGGAGAACGATCTCTCCGGGGACTTCGCCGAGCGCGGCCTCATGACCACCTACATATCCAGTCCTTTCGTCTGCGCGGCAGGCATGATGCCCTACGAGACGTTCCTCGAATGGTGCGCCACACGGCTGGATATGCTGCGGGAATTGACGGACATCTGTCTCGACCGCGTTCTCGACTGCCTCGAAGTGCTGCTGTCCGGGTCTCTGATCGAGTACGTCTGGATGGGCGGCAGCGAGTGGGTCACGCCGCCCATGGCCGCGCCCGACATCTACGATGCCCTGGTGCAGGAGCAGGAACGGGCGATCATCGATTACGTCCACGACAACAGCGATGCGATCGTGCACGTGCACTGCCACGGCCGGGTGCGGGATGCACTGCCCAAGATGATCGAGCGGGGCGTGGACTACACCGAGCCGGTCGAGCCGCCGCCCTCCGGTGACATTACCATGGCCGAGGCGAAAGCCGTGGCCGACGGGCGCATTACGCTGGGCGGCAACATCGAATGCGCGCTGCTCTGCAACGGTACGCCGGAGCGGGTGGAGGAGGCCGTGTGCGCCGCCTTCGAAGGCGGCAAGGGCCGGTTCGTGCTCCGTCCGACCGAGAGGCCGTCGCCGGAACCGAGCGAACGCGAGTTCCGCAACTACACGCGCATGATCGACGTCTGGGAGGAGTTGTCGCCGGTTACGTGTTAGCAAGTCGAGGGGGAGAGACCGCAGTGCTGGTGCTCATGATGATGGTGGCAGTCGTAGTCTGGGTTGCGTGCTTGTCCGCGGCCGCCGGCCCGCTGCGGGTCCATCCCGACACCCCGCGATGGATGGCCGACGGATCGGGCCGCGCGATCTACCTGGCCGGCTCGCACAACATGTGTGTGGCGGACGTGGGGAACACGGGCTATCCGGACCTGATCGGCGCCAACTGGAGCGGCGACTGCCAGCCGGTCGAGATGTGGCGCAACCTGCTGGGGGAGGGCGGTTGATGGAAGTCAGCGTGCTGACGCGGGAGCAGATCGAGACCATACACGAAGCCTCCCTGCACATCCTGCAGCGGGTGGGGGTGCAACTACCGCACGCGGAGACGCTTCGGCGCTTCGCCGACCGGGGCGCCGAGGTGGACTTCGATTCCGAGCGGGTCAGGATTTCCCCCGAACTGGTTCACGACTTTCTTGAGTCGGCCGGCAAGTCGTTCACCATCTACGGACGCGATCCCGCCAACACGGCGGCGTTCGGGGTGGGCGAGCGCAACTACAACAGTATCGCGGGCGAGGCTTCATGGCTGGACGAGGACACCCTCACCCGTCGCTACGCCCGGCTGGAAGACGTCAGGACAGCGTGCATCGTGGGGGACGCGCTGCCGAACCTGAACGTGGTCGGCGCCATGTCCGATCCGCAGGACGTGCCGTCCGCGGTGCAGGACGTGTTCGCCGTGCGGGAGATGATCAAGCACACCACGAAGCCGATCCACTTCTGGTTCAACACTCGGGCGTCGGCGGGGTTTGTCTCGGAGATGCTCATCGCGCAGGCCGGTAGCGAGGCGGAGGTCGCCCGCCGGCCGCTGACCTACAATTTCCTGGAGCCGATAAGCCCCCTGCGGTTCGCGCGCGACGGGGTGGACCTGCTCTACGAAACGGCGCGTTTCCCCCTCCCGGTCAGCATCGGGCCGATGGCGCAGGCGGGCGCCACGGCGCCCGTGACCCTGCCCGGCACCATGGCGCAGGAAAACGCCGAGATACTGGCGGGCCTCTGCATAACACAGCTCATAAGCCCCGGCGTGCCCGTGTGTTACGGCGGGATCGCGCACATCTTCGATATGCGCACAACCCAGCTCGTCTTCGCCGGTCCGGAGCAGGCGCTGATGGCCGTCGGGTTCACCCAACTCGGCCGCCACTACGGCCTGCCGGTCTACATCAACGTGGGCCTGACGGACGCGAAGATACCGGATGCGCAGGCCGGCATCGAGGCGGGCATCACCCTGGCGCTCGGGGCCGCGGCGGGGGCCGATATCTTCGGTCATCTGGGCATCTGCGGCGTGGACCAGGCCACCAGCCTGACCATGCTGATGATGCAGCAAGAGCTGATAGGCTACGTCGAGCGCCTCATGGAGGGCGTCAGCGTGACGGCCGAGACGCTGGCCACCGACGTCATCGAGCGCGTGGTTCAGGGGGATAGCGAATTCCTGGGCGACGAGCACACGGTCCGCCACTTCCGTACGGAACACTGGTTCCCGGAGCTGCTCGACCGGCGGTTCTTCGACGCGTGGGCCGAGGACGGCCGCAAGAGCATGGCCGACCGCTGCCGTGCGAAGCTGGACGACATACTGGCCACGCACGAACCGGAGCGCCCACCGGAGGAACTGGCGGACGAACTGGACCGCATCGTGGAAGCCGCCGTCCGCCATATCGTGAAGTGAGTTGATTCTCAGCAGGCGAAGGACACTCATGGAAACAGAACATACGCGCAAGGTTGTACTCATAGGGGCCGGAAGCGCCGTTTTCACGCGGGGGCTGCTGGCCGACCTGATAGTCGAAGGCGAGAGCTGCGAACTGGCGCTTGTGGACATCGACCCGGACGCGCTGGAAGTCGCCTTCAGTCTGGCCGAGAAGATGGTCGAGGCGCGTGACGCGCCGATCACCCTCAGTAAACACCTTGAGCGCCGCGACGCGCTGCCGGGGGCGGACTTCGTCGTCACGACCATCGCCGTGGGCGGCCGGCGCGCGTGGGAGCAGGACGTGTTCATCCCCCGCGAGTACGGCATCTACCAGCCGGTCGGGGACACGATCATGCCCGGCGGCATCTCGCGGGCGCTGCGGCAGATTCCCGCCATGCTGGCCATAGCGCGCGACGTGAAGGAATTAGCGCCCGACGCGCACTTCTTCAACTATGCCAACCCCATGGCCGCTATATGCCGCGCGGTGCATAAAGCCACGGACCAGGGCATCGTCGGCCTCTGCCACGGGGTGAAGAGCGGCGAGCGCCACCTGGCTGAACTGGTCGGTGCCGAGCCCGGGCGGTGCGGGTTCACGGCCGTCGGGATGAACCACCTTTGCTTCTTCACCGAGTTCACCGTGGACGGTGGGAACGCGTTCCCCCGGGTGCGGCAGCAGTTGGAGAACAGCGAGCCGCCGGAGGGGGAATACCTGCGGCGGAAACTTTTCCTGGAATGCGGCGCTTACTCCGTCCTGAACGACCGACACCTCTGCGAATTCTTCCCCCAGTTCCATCGGGATGGCTCGCACCCTCAGGGCAAGCTGGGGGTGGACCTGTTCTCCTTCGAGCGCTGCATCGAGGGGGGCGACCGGGGCTACGAAGCGATGGCCGACCAGGCGTCCGGACGCGAACCGCTCGATGAGTCGGTCTTCGAAAGGCAGTTGGGCGAACACGAGCAGCTCGTCTCCATCTTCCGTTGCCTGGAGGGAAGGGAGGAGGGGCGCTTCTCCGTCATCCTGCCCAACACGGGGCAGGTCACCAACCTGCCGTGGGACTTCGCCCTCGAGTGCCCGGGACGCGTCTCCGAGGCGGGCATCATGGCGGAGGCGGTGGGGGACGTGCCCCCGTTCGTGCGGGCCGTGGTGGAGAAGGCGCTGCTGACGGTGGAGCTGGCCGTGGACGCCGCCATCGAACGTGACCGGGGCAAGTTCCTGCAGGCCGTCGTGGCGGACGGTTCGGCGGCCTCAATGGAAGATGCTCAGGCCCTCGCCGACGACCTGTGGGAGGCCAACGCCCGGTGGCTGGAAGGCGAACCGGAGTGACCGTCCGGCTTGACAGACGCTGTCCAGTGCATTACCACACAAACCGAAGTGATAGTGATCACGCGGTGCCCGCGGCCCGTGCGATCGGTTGTTGACCTGCCACGGCAGTCCCCAGCCAAGGGAAACGCCATGTTGCGCGCCACTTGCCGCATCCTCCGCAGTCTGCTGTTCGCCGCATTTGTGTTCTTCGTTCTCGCCGCCGGTGCGCATGCCGCTGAAGCCCCGCCCTTCGCGTGGGTTGAGGGCGAGAACCCGACTTCCATGAACCTGGCCGACCACTGGACCGGCGGGGATCGTCCACACCTTCTCTCGGGAGGGCAGTGGCTCGCGGCCCACTACCAGCAGGAGCAACTCCAGGATATGCCCGAGGGCGGGTACATCCTCGAGTACGAGCTGACTGTGCCGGAGGACGGCGAGTATGACGCCTGGGCGCGCGTGGGCATGGAGCATCTCCGGGCGCCGTTCCAATGGCGCATCGGGGATGGAGAGTGGCATACCGCGCCGGCCGACCAGATCACCTTCAACGTCATGCAGCTCAAGCGGTGGAACGACGTGGCCTGGCTGGACCTCGGAAAGGTGTCTCTCGACGAGGGCGAGACCACTCTGGCCGTCAGATACCGGGAGAAGCAGGAGGGGCGCAACGACATGTGGATCGCCCTGGACTGCTTTGCGTTCGTGAAGGGATCCTGGATTCCCGACGGGAAGCTGAAACCGGGGGAGACGTACAGCGCCGAGGAGGACATAGAGGCCGGAGAGAAGGTCTATGAGCTGCCCGCGCCGGCCGGCGACGCGCGCCGAACCCGCGTGAAGCTGAACGGCCTGTGGGAGGTGGCCCGCTACGATCAGGAGGACATGGACCTCAACCAGTGGGAGCCGGTCCGTCAACTGCCGGACGATCGCACGCTCCGCTGGATGGGCGTGGAGGTGCCCGGCTCGCTGTGGAACACCGATGAGACCATCTTCGCCCATCGTGTCGTTTACAGGACGCGCGTCCGCGTGCCGGCGGCGCACCGGGGCCGCGGTTTCAAGCTGCACTTCAGCGGCACCAACTGGATAGCCAGCGTCTTCGTGAACGGCCGGCTGGCCGGCACCCACAAGGGCGTCTGGATACCCTGGGACCTGGACGTCAGCGACTACGTCCAGCCGGGCGAGACCAACGAGATCGCCATCGCCGTCAAGGGGCCCTATTACGCCATCGACGACGAAAACGACCCCGAACTGAAGAGCCACGGCGACGTGGACCGGGCGCACAACTGGCCGCGTGACAACCTGGACTGGACCTTCTTCGTCGCTCCCATCCGCCCCAGCACGAAGGGTGACGGCAACGGCGTTGATTACGGCATCGTCAATCCGGTGAGTCTGGTCAGCGTGGGCGACGCCTACACCGAGGACATCTTCGTGCAGCCCGGCCTGACCCGCTACGGCAACGACAAGGAACTGAAGCTGGACGTCACCGTTCGCAACACCGCCGCGCGGGAGCGCACGTTCGCGGTGCAATGCGAGGCGGTTTACGACCGGAACAACGAGGTGGAGAAGCAGTTCGAGCTCGCCGAGATCACGGTCGCGCCCGGACAGGCTCGGACCCTCAGGCTGGCCGAGCAGTGGGACGATCCGAAGCTCTGGTGGCCCGAGCCCGACCCGCACCTCTACCGCCTGCGCACGACAATCCTGGAGAACGGCGAGCCGCTGGATGTCCAGGAAGAACTGTTCGGATACCGCTACGTCCAGATCAAGGGCCGCGGAATCTACATCAACGGCGTGCGGCGCAACTTCTGGAACTGGGTCAACGTCAAGGGACGCCCCCAGACCGGCGAGGAGTGGCTGGACGCTTTCCACCAGGAGAACAACCGGTTCACCCGCTTCTCACACAACCGCAAGACGCGGAACTTCCTGCCCACGCGCGAAGAGCGGCTGGAGTTCTACGACCGCAACGGCATCGCGGGGCGGCTCTGCTCGATGATCGACGGCATGTGGATCCAGCGGAGCCTGGGCGACCGCCGCAGGCATCCCGTCACCGGTGAGGGCCTGCTCATACCCAACTGGCCGGTGTGGGAGGGCTTCCAGCGCCATCTGGAGCAACTCGCGAAGGCCTACCGTAACCATCCGTCGGTCATCTTTTACCAGGTGGAGAACGAACTGGTCTATATCACCGGGATGAACATCTACGGCGCCTACCTGGACCAGTTGGAGGACCTGATGGGACATTGCATCGAGGGGGCCCGCTCGCATGACCCCACCCGTCCCTACAGCGTCGGCGGGGCCGGCGACCTGGACTGCCAGTGCGAGATAAACTGCCCCCACTACCCGCTCGGCCCGTACGACTGGTACCCCGAGAACGCCTACACGGTCGAGCGCATCAAGGACAAGCTGCGGATGTATCCGGCCTGGGAGAACGGCAAGCCGTGGTACGTGGGCGAGAGCGTGTATGCCACGGCTCTGGAGCGCGGCTCCTACGCCATCGGCGACGAAGCGTTCCGCAGCGCCTACGACGCGGCCCGGGGCAAGGCCCGGTTCGTGCGGATGCTCTACGAGGGCTACCGCTGGGCCGGTGTGGCCGGGTTCGCCCCGTGGTGCAACCTCGACGGCTACGAGGACGGCGAGAAGGCCTTCAGCGACCTGACGGTCATCCCCCGAAAGCGCACCAACAGGCTGCTGGCCGGGACGAAGAACGAAATCGCTGTGAAGGTGATGAACGATACCCTCCACAGCGACCGCATCACCTTCGAGTGGTCCTACGAGGCCGGCGGGGAGGAGATTGAGAGTTACAGAGATACCTTCCGCGTCCGCCAGGGCTTCGGCGAGGAGCGGACCATCACCATCGAAGCGCCGGAAACCGACCGGCGGCTCGAGGGCAGCCTGAAGCTCAAGGTCTCCCAGCCCGATTCAGACGAGGTCCCGGCCTTTGAGGACACGTGGAGCGTGCCCGTCCTGCCCCGGATCGATTCTGTCGTGGTGGAAGGTCCGGTCTTCCTGCTGGACCGCAGCGGCAACGCGGAGACGTTCCTGTCGAATGCCGGAGTGGACTTCCGTACCCTGGAGGAGCTGTCTGAACTGGCCGGCGAGACCGGTCTGCTGGTGGTCGGCAACGACACCCTGACGGCGGACGAGGCCTACGGACGCGATCTGCTGAAGTTTGCAGCGGGCGGTGGCCGCGTGATCGTACTGGAGCAGGAGAACACCGTCGCGGGGGCCAACCTGCCATCGCCGTTGCACACCACCTCGCACTACGGTGGCTACGCGCATCCGCAGGCCCTCGGCACGGACGTGTTCGAGGACCTCGGCGGCGACGACCTGATCGACTGGGCCGGCGAACATCCCACGTACAAGAACGTCTATGAGAAACCAACTGCCGGCGGACGCAGTCTGGTCGAATGCGGCAAGCTTCTGCCCTATTCAGCCCTCGTGGAGATGCCGGCGGGCACGGGCGTGATCGTGCTCTGCCAGCTCCGCGTCGGGGCCAAGCTGGGCACCGACCCGGCGGCCGGCGTTCTGTTGCGCAACATGATGGAGCACTACGGGGCCTACCGTCCCGCCACCGGCGTTGCCGGTGTGTATGCCCCCGAAGACCGCATGCTGCTGGACCGTGTCAATGCCAGCGGTTCGCTGGCTGAAACGGTGAACTCGATCGAGGCGGCGCTCGACCTCGGGGCCTACCAGGTGGCCGTCATAGACGCAACTGAGGCCAATCTGGCCACGCTCAACGGATTGCGCGATGAGGCTCAGGCTTTCCAGGAGGCCGGCGGCTGGATACTGCTGCACGGGCTGGGGCCCGCCGGCATCGAGGAGTTTAATGAGTTCCTCGGCACCGAGCACATGGTCCGCCCCTTTCGCATGGAGCGTGTAACTTTGGAGCGGCCGGGCAACGAACTGGCCGCTACCCTCGGCAATCGCGATCTGGCCATGTACAGCCCCAAGCACCTCCAGCACGACAAGGACTGGATAAGCTGGAACGTCTACGGGCACGTCGTGGACGCCCATCGCGACGCGGCGCCCTTCACGCAGCCGCCGGGCGCTCCCGAGGATATCATGGTTTACGAGCAGACGTGGAACGACCACGACCCGTTCAACTTCGTGAACGACCTGCTGGTCAGCGACCACTGGCGCTACATCCAGCAGATATGGATCGACGAGGAGTGGGAGAGCAAGGACCTCACCTTCCAATTCCGGCGCCCCGAAACCATCTCGGCGGTACGCATCTGGAACAACGCCACCTACTCGACTATCGAGGACCTGTCCGTCATCTTCGACGGCGACGAGTCCGACGCTGTGCAGGTGACGCTGCCCGACGCGAACCAGTTGACCGAGGTCACGCTGCCCGAGCCCCGGAGGGTGGAGCAGAGCATCACGCTGCGGGTTGAATCGTGGCGGCCGCACCGTCCCCGAGAGGGCGGCTATCTGGTCGGCGTCAACAACGTGGAATTCGTCCGGGCGGAGGCACCCGACGAGGCCGTTTGTCTGGACAACGTCGGCGGACTTGTGGCCTATCCGCGGGGGCAGGGCGGCACCTTCCTCTGCCAGCTCAAGTTCATGAAGGACGAGCCCAACCCCGTCAACGACGGCAAGAAACAGCGCATCCTGAACGTGCTGCTCCAGAATATGGGCGTCGGTTCGCGCAGCAGCACCGTGGCTCTCCCGGGCGTCAACGTGCGCTACGAGCCGGTCAGTCTGCTGGACCACTGCACCACCTACCTGCGCAACCGCGAAGGCAAGCGTGGCTGGTTCGGGCTCGAGCGTCTGGACATGGGCAACCTGCAGGTCGGCGAGCAGCGCTTCGGCGACGTGCTCTACGGGCTGGTGGACTACCACACCGCGCCGGTGGCCGACTGCATCGTGCTGTCCCGGCGTGGCCGTGTCAGCGACCTGCCGGAGAAAGTCGAGGGCATCGACGTGGACGCCCGGGCCGACATGCTTTTCCTCCTGCAGGCGGCCCACGTGCGCCGGCCGGTGGGGGACGACCGGGACGATCTTCCGGAGGTCATGCGCTACACGGTGCACTATGCCGACGGCGAGACCGCCGAGTTCCCGGTGGTGCTGAAGAAACACGTGGACCACTGGCTGCAGGCCGATCCCAAGTCGCTGCCCGGCGCCATGGTGGCGACAACGGTTCAAGTGGCGGACGTCTTCGACGGCATGAGCGAGCGCGCCCTGCGCGACCGGCTGGCCCTGACCGGGGAGGCACCGATACCGGACACAGATCAGGTGCGGGCGGTCCTGTATTCCATGCAGGTGGACAACCCGCGCCCCGACGTTCCCATCGAGTCCATCGACGTGGAACTGGGCCGCCGTGGCAACCGCTACCAGGGCAACGTGAACGTGGCCGTCGTGGCTATCACCCTGGGTCAGGTCGCCGAGTAACCGCGCGGACGAGGGCGGGGAAGTTGACAGGCCGAACTTAGTGCGTTAAGTTCGGCGCGCATGTGATCCCCTCGACTTTCGCTTCTCCGGAAGGAGCGTTGCGTGGAGCCCAGAGAGCGCGTTCTGGCCGTCCTGAAAGGGGAGAGGCCGGACAAGGTCCCGTTCACAATCTACGAGTGTATGATCCCCCAGTGCACCGTGGAGCGGCGGCTGCGCAACGATGGCCTCTGCATCGTCAATCGCAGTCAGGAGGGCTACAACTCCCGCACCCCCAACTGCACGAAGGAAACCTACAGCTACCGGGAGGACGGCAAGCCGCGAACGCGCACTATGCTGAAGACCCCCGTAGGCGAAATCTACGAGGTGCGCCAGCTGGCCGGCTTCACCCAGTGGGTTGTCGAGCCCTACTTCAAGGGCCCCGAGGACTACGAGGTGCTGGAGTTCATGCTGCGGGACAAGGTCTATAGCCCGGCCTACGAGGGCTACGAGAAGGCCGAGGCGTGGATGGGTGAGGACATCATCTTGCGCGGCGGCGTCGGATCCAACCCGCTGCACCGCATCATGGGCTGGATGGGGCACGAGACCTTCGCCGTCGAGTGGCACGAGCGCCGGGACGAGGTGCTCAAGCTCGAGTCCATCATGCGGGAGAACAAGCGGCATGTTTACGAGATCGTCGCCAATTCCCCTGTGACGCACGCCAACTACGGGGGCAACGAGGTGCCCGAGGTGATGGGGATCGAGCGGTTTCGCGATTTCGTGCTGCCTCTGCTGAACGAGTGCGGCGAGCAGTTCCACGGGACCGGCAAGCTGCTGGGCAGCCACCTCGACGGAAACAACAGGTCGTGGGCGCACCTTGTCGCCGAGTCGGAACTGGACTACTTGGAAGCCTTTACGCCGGCCCCCGACACGGACATGGGTCTGGAGGACGCGCTGGAGGCGTGGCCCGACAAGGTTTTGTGGATCAACTTCCCCTCGTCCCTGCACCTGGCCAGCATCGAGAAGATCAAGCAGACTACCCGGGAGATCGTCGAACTGGCCCACCAGACCAACCGGGTCATCATCGGTATCACCGAGGACATGCCGCCCGACCGCTGGCAGGAGAACCTGCTGGCGATCAGCGAAGTCATCAACGAGATGCCTTTCTGAGGGGCGATGCAATTCAGCCCCATTCGCTTCCCTGTCCCCTGCCGCGACCGTATAATCCTGCCGGTCGCCCCCTTTCCCCCGAGGACGTGGCATGGAACGAGAACGTGTTGACCTGACCGGCCTGTGGCGTTTCCAACCGGACCCCTGCAACGAGGGCGAACGCGACGGCTGGTTTGAGCCGGCTCATGAGACGCGCCTCTGGCGCGAGGTGAAGGTGCCCTGCGACTTTGACACCTGCCTGCCCGGGCTCGAGTCGTACGAGGGGGCGGGATGGTTCCGCCAGACCTTCCAACTCCCGCCGGACTGGGAGGGCCGCCGCGTCGTTCTGGAGTTTGGGGCCGCCAACTATCGGACCGCCGTCTGGGTCAACGGCGAGCGCGTGGGTGCCCACCCGGACGGCTTCCTGGGGTTCGAGGTGCCGGTGACCGACGAGCTGCGCCGGGAGGGGGAGAACACTGTGGCGGTTCGGGTGGACAACACCCGCCGGGAGGGGGACGTGCCGGGTCGGCAGCGGGGATGGCGTCCGTACGGCGGCATCCTGCGGCCGGTGCATCTGCTGGCCACCAACCCGCTCCACGTGGACGCGCCCAGGGTGCGGGCCTACCCGGCTACTCTGGGCGGGCATTTCAAGCTGGACGCGCTGGCGGTCAACGACGGCGCCGAGCCGGTGACCTGTCGGCTGGCCGTAGAAGTGGAGGACCAGGATGGCGCGGCACTCGATACCTTCACCAGCGGCTCCGCGCATCTGGACGCGGGCAGGAGCGCGACGCTGTCGGTAGGCGGCGGCATCTCGACGGCCCGTCCGTGGTCGCCCCGCAACCCGGTGCTCTACACCGCGCGCGTGCGGCTGCTGGAGGACGAGCAGGTGGTGGACGAGAGCCCGATCCGCTTCGGGTTCCGACGGGTGGAGGTCGGCAGTGGCGGAATCCTGCTCAACGGTGAACGGCTCTTCCTGACCGGCTTCAACCGGCACGAGGACTCGCCGCAACGCGGAATGTGCACCGATCTGGAGGCCGCACGGGAAGACTTCGAGAAGATGAAGGAGGCGGGGGCCAACTTCGTGCGCCTCTGCCATTACCCGCACTCCCCCGGCGAACTGGACCTCTGCGACGAACTGGGACTGTTAGTCATGGCCGAGATCCCGCTTTACTGGTGGGGCGGGTCAGAGGGTGAAGAGGGTGCTCCCGGCGGCAAACTCGGCACGGCCAAGCGCCAGTTGTTGTCCATGATGCGGCGGGACTACAACCATTCGTCGATCATCCTCTGGTCGGTCAGCAACGAGACGCAGGAGCGGCACCTGGAAGTTGCGACCGGCAACGCCGAACTGATCCGTCTGGCGCAGTCTCTGGACTCCACCCGTGCGGCCGTTCACGTGTCGCATCAGTGGTGGACCGACGAGGCCGACTTCAGCGCCGACGATGTTCTGTGTGTCAACGGCTACCCCTCTTGGGCGGCGGCCGAGCAGGGCGATCAGCCGACGGAGGAGCCTGCGCGGCGGTGGACCGAGAAGCTGGAGCGGCTCCACGAGCAGCACCCGCACAGGCCGATCCTGGTCACCGAGTTGGGCCACCCGGCCCTGGAAGGGGCCTGCGACTGCAGCGTAGGGGAAGACCGCCAGAGCGCCGCGATCGAGAAGGAGTTCGCGGCCATCTGCAAGGCCGGCGTCTGCGGGGCCACCGTCTGGTGCTGGGCGGACCACCCGTGGCCTGAGGAGGACTTCATCGCCCTTAGACGAGTGACCACCAGCCCGTTCGGCGTGCTGAGCCGAGAGCGAAGGCAGAAGAAGGCCCACGGCACCGTCAGACGCCTGTTCCGGCGCAAGCAGGGCCTGCCGGCCGACTCGGCGGGCGAGGTCGCGGAAGCGGGCCCGGCGGGCCTGCCGGTGGTGATGGTGCGTCCCCACATGGAGGACATCCCGCAGGCCGAGTTCCCGCCCGGGTTCGGCATACGACCGATGCGTGCCGGGGAGGCCGGACTGTGGATGGACATCCAGCGGGATGCCGAACCCTATATGGAGATCACCGAGGGCCTCTTCGAGCGGCAGTTCGGCGACGATCCCGCCGCGCAGAAGTGGCGCTGCTTCTTCATCGTCACCGACCGGGACGTGGCCGTGGGCACCATCAGCGCGTGGTACTCTCGCAACTTTATGGGGCAGGACTACGGGCGGATCCACTGGGTTGCGACGCGCCCCGCCTACCAGCGCAAAGGCCTGGGCAAAGCGGGCCTCACCTACGCCATGAACCGCCTCGCCGAGTGGCACGACAGGTGCTATCTGGACACTGCCACCGCGCGTATTCCTGCCATCAAGATGTATCTCGACTACGGATTCCTGCCCTACGTGGAAACAGCGGGCGCCCGCAAGGCATGGGGGCGCGTGCGCGAGGAGCTCGACCATCCGACCCTGGAGTCGCTGGAGCTGTGAAGCGCACGCATCCAAGGCGATTCATCCTGGCTGTCATGGTTATGATCGTCGCGGGCCTGGGGCTGGCGTCGACACAACCTGCATATGGAGCGGAGACGATGCCCGAAGAGCGGAAGATTCCCGAGGGATGGCGCAAGGTGATGCTGAAAAGGGGGAGCGCACAGCTTTCCGCGGCGATGATCTGCTCGCCGTTGGCATGCCGGTGGGCGGAGGACCGGTTGAGGCTGCGCTTCGAGAGGGAACTGGTCCTCGAAAGCGGTGAGTCGCTGGAAGTGGTCGTCAGGTAGCGTCAGTACCCGAGAGCGCCTCGATCAGGTCCCCTTCAAGCTCCCTGAGGATCTGCGCCAGTGCCTCGTTCCACGCGGCCGCCAGAGTTTCCGCCGACGGCGAGTTCATCGCGATCGAGCGCGCATAGCTGCGCCGCAGAACAGTGCCGGTGCCGTCATGCGCCAGGAATTCAACCTCAAGAACCGCGGCGGGGGCACCGGGATTACGATAGTCACCGTAAAACGCCCGGACGTAACCTTTCAGTTGCAGGTCGGCATCGCCGTAATCGGCGTCCGGTGACGCGACCCGGAAGGCCGCGGACCCATCCAGCCAGTCTCGCGTTGCCCTGATGAGCATCTCCGCCGGTTCGACGAAGAACTCGTTGTAGAAATCCGACTCGTAGCGCAGTTCTCCCGTCCGGTAGACGAAGCCCCTGTCATCGTACAGTGGGGTGACCTGGAAGGGCAGGACCACCACTATGGGCTTCGAGGGCCGCGCCGTCTCCTCCGCGGGCCGTTCCGCATGCAGCACGAAGTAGCTCTTGCGCGGCGCCTGCTTGCTCACGCTGAGGCATCCGGCGGACAGGATGGAGAGCAGGGCCAGAAGGGTCATTGCGTGACGCGGTCTCATCGTCTCTCTCCCGGTTCGGAAGGAGGCGGCGGCTCCCCGAAGAAGGTGTAGGCCGGGTAGCGCCGCGCGTTGCGGGTCAGTTCGGCGAGGTCTTCCGACGTGGAGCGGAGGCTCCTGAGGATCCGCCGGACATCATCCTGTTGATCGGTCAGTAGCACGTCGAGTTTCGCCAGCGTGCGGTTGAGGCGCTCCACCGTCTGCGGCAGGCCCTCGGTGGCCGCTGCCATGTTCGCGCCGGCCGTTTTCATGTCGCCGAGAGTGCTTTGTATATCAGCCTCCGAGGATTCCAGCAGTCTTCGGGCGGTTTCGCCGGCTTCGGCTATGTCGGAGGGTGCGGTGTCGAAGCCCGGGTTCTCCAGTATCTCGCTCAACCGTTCGAGGGTGGTGCGTGCCTCGGCCAGCAGTTTGCCGGCCTCCGCCCGCATCTGCTCGAGATGGGCATTGTCAAGTTGCGCCTTTACCTCCACGAGCAACTGGTCAAGGTGCCTGGCAATGCCGGCGATGTCGGCCTCCTCGATTTTCTTCAGCGTGCGCGAGGTGGAGAAGACGGCCTCCTCCAGACGGGCGCCGACGCTGGGGGCCGAGGGAATGTAGTAATGCCGGGGCGTCCAGTCGAACCCCAGCGGCTGGTAGCGTTCGGGATCCACGAAATCCATCTCCAGGTAGGTCAGGCCGGTCAGACCCTGGGGGCGCAATCTCACGCGCAGCCCTTCCTCCTTCATGTCGCTCAGCAGTTCGCCCAGGCTGTCGCGTTCGGGTCGTTGCAGCATGGCGCGGGAGAGGGCCATGCGGATCAGGACGTAGCCTCGTCGCTGACCCACGGGTTTGTGCGTTTCGTAGACGTTGTAGGTGAAGTCAATGTTGTCCACGTTACCCACCTGCACGCCCCTGTACTTGACGGGCGAGCCCTCCTCGAGCCCCTGCACGGACTCGTTCATGTAGGTCTCCATGTAGAGCTTGTCCTGCAGCAGGGCTCCCGCTCCGAGGGCGACGACGGCGGCCACGAGTATTGCGGCCCCGGCCAGAGTGAACAGACCTATCTTGAAGTAGTTCGCCTTCGTTGGCATTATCCTTACGTCCCGCTGAAGTAGCACATCCCGGTGGCGGCGGGCTCAGCCCAGTTTCGCCTCCCTGGCGAAAAAGCGGCGCACGCGGGGGTCTTCGCTCCGCTCGCGCAATTCCTCAGGAGTTCCCACGGCGATGAGACCTTTCTCCTCTCCGTCGAGCATCGCCACCCTGTCGGCTATGGTCTCGATGCTGGCCAGTTCGTGCGACACGATCACAAAAGTGACGTCCAGCTCCTGCGCCAACTGAAGTATAAGTTCGTCCAACCCCGCCGAAGTCACAGGGTCAAGTCCTGCGCTCGGCTCGTCCAGAAACAGGACCTCCGGGCCCAGCACCATGGCGCGGGCGATGGCCGCCCGCTTCTTCATGCCGCCGCTCAGCTCCGCCGGCATGTAGTCGGCATACTCGCCCAGTCCCACCGTCCGTAGCTTCATCATCACCACTGTGTCCATCGCGTTCCCGGGCAGATCGGTCAACTCCTCGAGCGGCAGCCGCACGTTCTCGAACAGGGTGAGCGAACCGAAGAGGGCGCCGCTCTGGTACGTCACGCCTATGTCCCGCACGATGCGGCGGCGCTCCTTCTCCGGGGCGGAGGTTATCTCCCGCCCTCCGATGAGGACCCGCCCGGCGTCCGGCCGGTAAAGCCCTATCATGTGCTTCAGCAGCGTGCTCTTTCCGCATCCGGAACTGCCCAGAATGACGAAAACCTCGCCCCGGCGCACCCGCAAGCTCACTTTCCGCAGCACGACCTCGTTCCCATATGAGGCGGTCAGCTCCTCGACGACAACAATGTGTTCGTCGGCCTGGGTCATGTTCGGTCAGATGCCGAGGTAGTAGTAAACGACCGCGAAAAGCCCGTCGGCGAGGGCGATGAGGATGATGCCGCTCACCACGGCCCGGGTAGCCGAATCGCCCACGGCGCTGGCTCCGCGTTCGGTCTGAAGGCCACGCAGACAACCTATAGCCGCCACCAGAAGCCCCAGCACGACCGCCTTTACCAATCCGCCGAGCAGGTCCGTCACGCTGACCGAAGCCATGACCTGATTGGCGTAGGTCACCAGCGGGATGCCCATCGGGAAGGCCACGAACGCGCCGCCCACAACGCCAGCTAGGACAAAGAACATGGTAAGAAAAGGCATCATGGCCACTGCAGCCAGCACGCGGGCCGTCACCAGCAGTCGAACAGGGTCCAGCCCCATGGTCTCCAGCGCGTTGATCTCGTCGTTGATCTCCATGGTGCCCAGCTCGGCCGCGAAGGCCGAACCCGAACGCCCTGCCAGCACCACGGCCGTCACCAGCGGGCCCAGCTCTCGCACCAGCGACAGCCCGATGAAGTTGGCCACGAACACTTCCGCACCGAACTGCTGCAGGATGACCGCCGCCTGAAACGCCATCACGAGCCCCATCAGGAAGCCGATGAGGAGCACGATAAACAGTCCGTTCGCGCCGACCTTCTCGGTGGCTATGAACACTTCCTTCCAGCGGAGACCGCTCGGGTGACGCGCCGCCTGTCCAAGCGCTGACAGCAGTTTGCCCACGAACTCCACCTGCTCGTATCCGTCGCGTAACAATCCCACGGTCGCCCGACCGATGCGCGCCACCAACCCCATCTGTTCTTCGCGCAGATGCGGATGGACGTCCAGCTCCTCTGCTTTGAAGCGCTCCAGCGCGCGGCGGCATTGGTCGTTCAGTCCCCGGATCTTCACGCCCTGCTGCGCCTGGCCGCTCCTCTTCTGCAGTTCCATCAGCAAGGCCACGCCCGCCGCGTCGCAGTAAGTGACCTGGGTGGCGTCGACGACCACCGGCTCCGGCTCCGCCTCCTCCAGCAGCTTCAGTGCCTCGCCCCAGAGCTTCCCGGTGGTCGATGAGTCGAGCCTTCCGCTCAGCGCGAGGCAGTAGGCGGCATCCTGCCGGCGAGCGGTGACCGATGCATCGCTACTGGTTTCGGTCCGGGCGCACATAGTGCTCGCCTGACTTGGTAAGCAGAGAATGCCCGCTACGACGGGCCGGGGTCTCCATGTCCGCCCTTCACAACTATCAGAAACCATGTTCTCCGGTCAAGTGGGCTCACGCAGGGCGGTCGCCGGGCGAAAGCGCCTTTCCCGTCGGTTTTCCCTCGACGGTGACCGCGAACGCCCCTACCATGGGCCGCTGATTCGGTTTTGGCGTCGCTTAGCGTTCACTGGTTGATGAGCGAGGGTCGAGATGGCTGTGACGATGGGTTCGCTTGAACATCCGTATCTATACCTCACGTCCGACGAACTGCCCGCCCTGAAGCGAAAGTTCCAGAAGGAGCCCTTCGCCACGCGGTGGGAGCGGCTGATGGCGAACGCCGACCGGTTCCTCGACGAACCCCGTGTCACGGCAGACGCCGTCAGACGGCGTGCGCTCGACCCCACCGGCGTCGCGGGCATCTGCGCTTTTGCCTGGCTGTTCACCGGGGAAAAGAAGTACGCCGAGCGTGCCGTGCAAGAGGCCATGGGCTACGCGGACACCCACCAGTGGCACATCGTCCGCCAGTGGAACGACGGCGCCGACCTGCCCACCGCCCATGCCTGCTTCACAACGGCCCTGGTGTACGACTGGTGCTATGACTATCTGAGTCCAGAACAACGCGAGTACCTCGAGCAGACCATCCTGAAGAAAGGGCTGCGGGTGTACCTGCGCAGCGTCGAGGAATACCGGGACTGGTGGGTCTCGAACAAGGTGAGCAACTGGTGCGGCGTCTTGCACGGGGGCTGCGGGGTGGCCGGGCTGGCACTCTACAACGTGTTCCCCGAGGCTCGCTACGCCTTCGATCACGCCTGGCCACGCGCGCTGGAGTTTCTGGACGAAGTCATCCTGGCCGACGGTGGCGGCCACGAGGGCGTCATGTACTGGCGTTACGGCGTCCGATACAGCAACTACCTGATCATGGCGGCCGAGCGTTTGCTGGACGACGACAGGGGCATCTACGAACGTATGACGGAGCGTCTGCCCGGCTACTGGGATGTGTACCTTCAGGGCCCCGACCTTGTCTACGCGAACTTCAACGATATGAACGAACATACCTTCAGCGGGCTGTACGGCGATGACCCGAGCATCATTCAGGGCGGACCCTCGGGGCACATCAGCGCGCTGTTCGAGTCGAAGGTGCCCGGGGGCGATGAACTGTTGCTTTGGGCGGCGGACAACGGTGGTCCCGGCGCCTCATGGAAGGGGACGTCCCCGTTCTGGTTCCTGTGGAGGCGAGAAGCCCCGCCGGTCGACTCGAAGCCGGAGCTTCAGGATGCCGTCCTTTTCCGCGGAGCCGGCCACGTGGTCTGGCAGTCGCCCCACCTCTGGTTCGTCTATAACGGCGGATGGGTGAGCGACAAGTCGCACCACAACCGCGATCTGGGAACGTTCTTCCTGGTGGCCGATGGCGAGCGCTTCGTCAACGATCCGGGTTACGGGGCGGTCGAGACGTCGGATCACTCGACGGTCACAATCAACCGTTCCGGCCAGTTCGAGGGCGCTCAGGCCCACTACCGCCGCTACGGCTCGGGGGACGGGTTCCACTACTTCGCCTCGGACCTGACCGACTGCTACGTGGTCGAGCTGGACCGTTTCGTCCGCCACGGGGTCATGGTCGATGGGAAGTACGTCGTGCTGCTGGATGACCTGGCGACGCCGGAGCCGTCCGAGTTTACCTGGCGCATGCACAGCAAGCTGCCTGCGAGCGCGGCAGGGGACGGGCGGCGCACGACTGTGTCCGGCGAGCAGACGGACTTGCACGTGGTCTGCCCTTGCCCTGCGGACGCGGAGGTGACCGTCGAGACGAAGGACCTCTCCAGCAAGCACGGGGACGTGGCGGTTCACACCACCGCCATCCGGCCGGCCGCAACGGCGCAGACGACCATCGTGACCGTGCTCTATCCGACCGCCTCAGGCGGGGATGCGCCGGAGGTCAGCTTCTCGGACGAAGGCCGCCTGCTGGTGAAGGCGAACGACCGGGAGGACGAGATGGTGTTCGCCCGGGGCGAGGACGGCTGGGAGTTACGGTCGGTGAACGGCGCGGACGCATCGGGCATCGGCACGGGCGATGAACGGACGTTGCGGCCCCTCAGGCCGGCACACGCGACCGACTGAGCGGAGCGTCTCAAAAGGAGTACCGGCTCTTCGGGCGACCATTTGAAGGGATTGCACCGTTGCGTTGCGCCAGCTCGGCGGCAAGCGACCGGGTATGAGGGCAGTGCCGGGGCCCTGCGCTCAAGGATTTGGCTCTTGTGCATAGTACTGAGCCCGGCAAAACTAATGATGTCACTCAGGGGGCGGGGGAAGTCTGCCCGCCTTGGATGGGAATCTCGCCTGCCGTTCAATAATCATGGGCGGCAGAAGTGAGAGAAGCCCGCCGCACGGCGGGCGGCAGGTTTCAGGCCCGGGCGTCAGCCCGGGTGAGTGGTGGGGCAGAAGGAAAAAGAGCCCCGCAAGGGGCGGCACTTGAGGCCTATGGTCCATGGTGCACGTGGGTCCTCGCCCTGCCGTTGTGCCGCCCGCCGTTCGGCGGGCTTTTTCTGGTTCCTATCGTCTGTTTCCCCCAGGCTTACGCCATGGGGCTAATGCCTGCCGCCCCCTTGCGGGGGCTGTTCATATTGAGGCCGGCAAAACCAATGATGTCACTCACCTGGCGGGGAAAGTCTACCCGCCGCGTGGCCGGCGGATAAACATCGTCGCAGCCCCGCTCCTCCTCTGAATGCCAACGCTTTTGCGGGCTGAACGTTACTTTGGCAGGTTTCAGCAAATAACTTCACGCCGTACGGAGCGCGAACAGGCGAGGAACAGGACGGCTTTACGCGGCGGAGATTTCCTCGGCGATATCCGATTCGCTCTCGGCGCCCAGCGCACTCTGGGACTCGACAAGCTCCCGATAGGGCTTGCAGCGCTCGAGCAGCTTCTGATGCGGGGCGACGTCCAGTATCTCGCCGTCCTTCATCATCACAATCTTGTCCGCGTTGCGCAGCGTGGAGAGCCGGTGCGCGATGACGAACGTCGTCCGATTCTCGGTCAGGCGGTCCAGCGCGTCCTGGATGAGTTTCTCGTTCTTGGTGTCCACCGAAGAGGTGGCCTCGTCCAGGATGAGCAGTTCGGGGTCCTTGACGACTGCGCGCGCGATGCAGATGCGCTGACGCTCGCCGCCGGAGAAGCGGTTGCCCTGCTCCCGGGCGTCCGTGTCGTAGGCCTCCGGGAAGCGCATGATGAAGTCGTGAGCGTTGGCCACGCGTGCGGCCTTGATCACTTCCTCCTGGCTGGCGTCGGGCCGGCCGTACCGGATGTTCTCCAGGATGCTGTCCCGGAACAGGATGGGCTTCTGGCCCACGATGGCCAGGTGTTTGCGAAAGTCCGTCAGCTTGGTCTCAGCCAGGTCCTGGCCGTCGATAACGATGCGCCCCTTCGTCGGCTCGTAGAAACGGCACAGAAGTTTGATGAGTGTAGTCTTGCCCGAGCCGCTGGGGCCCACGATGCCGACCGTCTCGCCGGCTTCCACCTCGAACGAGATACTCTTCAGCACGTTGGGCCCGGAGTCGTAATGGAAGGTGACGTTCTCGAAGCGGATGCTCTCCTCGATGTCCTCCAGCTCTTTGCCGTCGGCGTTGTCGCTGACAACCACCTCTGAGTCCAGCACTTCGAAGACGCGCTCGGCCGACGTGGCCGCCCTCTCGAACTGCTCCGTTATCCGGGCAAAACGCCGCACGGGGGCGTACATTATCGCTATCCAGCCGATGAACATGACCAGCCGGCCGATGGTGAACTGGCCTCCCGAGACGGTGGCCCGACCGCCGAACCAGTAAACCAGCACGGTGCCAAACTGGGTGAGCACCATGAAGCCGGCCACGAACTGGGCGGACAGACCGGTCGCCCGCACCCGCTCGCCGCGATAGCCGTCGCTCAGGCTGTTGAATCTGTTTATGGAGCGTTTCTCCTGCGAGAATGCCTTGACCATCTCGATGCCGGGGATGGTATCCGCCAGATGCCCGCTCATCGCGGCCCGCAGCCGCCACGCCTTGCGCAGCACCTTGTGCACGTTGTTCCGGTACCACCTGACCAGGAAGTAGAACAAAGGTAGGGGAAACCAGAGCATCAGCGTCAGGGGCACCGAGTAGCTGAGCATCCAGACGAGGACTATGCACAGGATCATGACATCAACGATGAACTGCTGAGCCCGGCCGACGGCGAAACGCTGCAGCCGGGCGGTGTCGCTGACCACGCGCGAGATGAGCCGGCCCGTACTCTGCCGGTCATGGAAGTCCATCGAGAGTTTCTGGAGGTGGGAGTAAACCTCCTGCCGCAGGTCGTAGACCATGTTCTGTGCGATGCGGACCACCACGAGCTTGCGCCCCGCGGCGAGGGCCGCGCGTACGAGGAGCATGGCGGCCAGCGCGATGACTAGGCCGCGCAGAAGACTCAGGTTGCCGCCCCGGATGGCGTCGTCCACCAGGGTTCGGCTCAGCCGGGGAACGGTCGCCTGAATGCCGGCCACGAAGAACGTCAGCAGGAGGCTGAGCGCGATAAGGCCCTTGTAGGGTCGCACGTAGCTGAGTATGCGGCCGAGGATGCGCTTTTTGTTGATGCAGGCCCCGCAGATGTCGCGGTCCCGAGGCAGGAGCTGACCGCAGTTGGGGCAGCGGCGGGCGCCCTCGTTGGTGTCGGCGGTGTCCTCCTCCTCGTCCCGATGCTCCACTTTCTCTTCGTGCTGGTCCGGCTCCTCCCAGGCGAGCCTGGACATGAGGTGCTCCTGGAATTCTTCCTGGAACTCCTCGACCGGCTCGGAAAGGCTGGGGGAGAAACGCAGCATCTCCACGTTCTCGTCCCAGGTGGTCAGCAGCAGAAAGCCGTTGCCCATGTGCCACTTGGTCTTGACCAGTGCAACCTCGTCCAGCGGCACCTCGCGCAGGGGCTCGTCCTGCTCCGGCCCGAGGGTCAGCACGCGCTCATCGGTCACCACGAGCGCCTCGGGCTCGTAACGGCCCGTGATGTCCATGTCGCTTTCGAAGCAGAGCTTGACCCGCTCCCCTTCCGCAGACAGCTCGTCCAGGGCGTCGAGCACCCAGTCGGGGCTTGCGCTCTGCGTCCAGACTATTGGCTTGTCGTCCGTCATGTCGGTTGTCTCCGTTGTGACGATTCGACGACGCGCCTCACACGCCGCGTCCACCCGTGCCTTCGGGTGGGTTTTACTAACGATGCATCTCCAGAAGTTTCAGGCTTTGCTTGTCGAGTTTCGCGTCGGCCGGGATCAAGTAGCGGCCGCCGTCCACGTCCACGATGATCAGGCCGCGTCCCTTGATGCGCCGGAAGTTGTGGCGGTCGCGCACGAGGAACTGGCGCCGCCCCTTGTCCGTCTCCACAACCCAACGGGTGGCGTTGTGGGCGTCCTCGACCGACTCGATCTCCTCGATCACGGGCACGTGGTAGCGCTTACCGAGCGCCTCGCCCAGTAACCTGCGGGAGCCCTCGTCCAGCTCCGCCAGGTCCCGGATTATCCCTATCTCCTCCTCGTCCTGCGATAGGACCAGGAAACGCCCGGGGTCCGAGTAGGGAAACGCCTGACGCACGGCGACCTTGGACCATTCCCCGCGGCCTTCTATCCGGACGCAGAGATTGTTCGACTCGTCGCGGAAGACCTCCAGGTCCTCCGGCTGAATGTATTCCTCTTCTTTTACTTCTGGCATGGGTCTTTCAATTCCGTTGTTTGATGAAGGGTCCTTTGTCGGCCCATTGCCCGCCGCTGAGGCACGCCGGGCACCTCCGACGGGAGAATGGCGGACAACTCCGGGTGTTTCCCCCGATCTCAGGCGCTGGTGATACGCGCCGGGCCTGACCGCATGGTCGAGACTCGCAGGGGGAAGAGGGAAGCGACCGTCCCCGCCGGGCAGGCGTGGGACGAGGGCAATCCACTGTAGGAATGGATTACACTCAATGCCTCCGCTCAATGAAGGGGCGCAACTGACCCGACCCGCCTTGCGGCAAGCCGCTGTCGGCTGCTGTGTTCGGTGGGATTACAAAGAACTCCATAGGTTCACAGCCCGGGCACTGCACCATGCGCCCCCGTGCCGCCGGGCCGCTCACGTCGTCCTCCTTGCTGAGTGGTTCCGTCTTCAGTTCCCTTCCGGGCCGACAGCGACATCCCTTATTCGGGACCGGCCGGCCAACGCAGTTCCCTGACTACGTCACCTGCTCTTCCTGGCTCCATCAGAAACCATAATCAGCGGCCAGGGGCGAACAACACCCCCGACCTGCAATCCACCATAGGCGAGCCACCGGGGGACTTTCAACCCTTAATCCCGTTTTCCCCGGTTTTCTCGCCGTTTGCCTTGCTCACCGACCGCTCGCGGCGTTCGCCTCGGCGGCGCTTCCGCCTGCGAAGCCGACGGCGTTGCGCAGCAGGCCGGCCGCCCCGCTTTCGTCCGCTCCGCCTTCTTCCCCGGTGCGGCCCTCGGGGTGAGGGCCGAACAGCACGACTTTGCCCTCGCCATAGCGCCCGCAGACGATCGCCGCGGTGCCGTCCTCGTATCGGCCCACCACCTGCACGTTCTCCGAAGCCCCGATGGCCGGTCCGTTCTCCCACCATAACCGGACCGCCTCCGGACAGTCGTCGGCGAGGGGCTGGTCCGGCGAGGTCAGGGTGACCGTGCGCTCCCCTTGCCCTGCGCGACGACGGTTCTCGATCTCCAGCAGGCCCAGGCCCGGCGGCCTGCCGGGGATTTCCACTCGTGGAGCGGCCACGTAAGCACCGGCGCATATACCCACGTAGCCGCCGCCCTGCTGCACGAGGTTCTGGATGTTCTGGAGACCTTCGTCGGCGAGCCCCTCCAGCATCTCGGCCGTACGCCCGCCGGGCATCACGACCAGCGAGCAACCTTTGAAGTCCCCGCGCCGCACGTCCTCGGCATCCAGCGGCCTGTGGCGGATGCCCGCCCGTTCCAGCGCCGCTGTGAGGCCCTCGGCCCGCGTGGCACCCGGGCCGGCGTAAACCCCGGCGATTGTGCCCAGCAGCTCGGAGTCGAGTCTTCGCCCCGGGCCCGACGAGATGCACCGATTCCCGAAGGCTTCCCGCAGGATTCCGGTGGCCCGCTCACCGGTGCAGTGGCTGGGTGCGACGAACTCCACGCCAGCGTCGTGGAGTTCATCCGCAATGCGACGTATCTCCTCGGGCTCGGCGTCCGCCAGGTGGAACCCGCCGACAACGAGGCGCACCGGGCGGCCGGTCTGCTGCCGCGCGGCCCGCACGATACGGCTCACCCCGGGGTGCGAGCATCCCGTGAGCACGACGAGGCCGTCCGCGGTGTCAACGATCAGCGATTGTTCCCGCTCCCGGGCCGTGAACGGGCCCGTGGAGTAGAGGTTGGGGCCGATGCGGGTGGGCTCGCGCAGAATGTGGACGCTCGCTCCCATTCGGCGAGCCGGGCGAGTGTACTTGTGCAGGAAACCCCGCGGGACGTACAGGTCCACCTGAGCATTGTGGTTCAGAAAGCTCATCAGGCCGCCGCAATGGTCGCCATGCTTGTGGGAGATGAAGACGGTGTCGATATCGGCGGGACCGAAGCCGAGCTTCCGCATGTTGGACGCCAGCAGTTCGCCGTCTTCGCCCGTGTCGAACAGGACGGTGCGCTCCGGGGTCTCCAGCACACAGGCAAATCCGAGCGCCGCCCTGAGGTCGTGCCGATAGGGCACGTTGTCGTAGACCACCGTCAGGATGACGCGCTGCGGCGGAATGTCACCGGGCATTCGGTCAGGAAGCGCACCGGCTTCGGCAGAGATCGGGCACCCCAGGAGCAGAAAAATGCCCGTGATTGCCAGCGCTGCCATGGTGGCCCCCATCCTTTCCCCACGACCATCATTGTACCGGAAGGCGCCCACGCCACAAGGACCTCCGCCGGGCAGCCCACGGGTTGGCTCTCAGGCGTGACAGAGCTTGGGGGGCAACCAGTCGTCGGCCTCCGCCGTCTGCTGTAGCAGTTGGAGCAGCAGGTCCCGCTTGACCTCCCGGTGGGCGGGGCTGTCCCACAGGTTGTGCAACTCGTCCGGGTCCTCGTTCAGGTCGAAGAGCATCCCGTAGTCGTGCTCGGCGTAGAAGGTGAGTGACCAGTCGGGCGTGCGGAGGTAGCGCAGCCGGTCGCCGTGCCCGGTTGTGTCGTATTCGGCGTAGACGCAATCCCGCGCGGCGTCGGCTTCGCCGGTCAGAACGGGGTACTGTGAGACGCCCTGCACGCCCGCCGGGATTTCGACGCCCGCCAGGTCGAGCAGCGTGGGGCAGAGGTCCACCGTGCTGAAGAACGCGTCCGTGCGTTGCGGTTCCCCCATGCCGTCCGGCAGGCGCAAGATGGTCGGCACCCGCATCAGCCCGCGGAAGAAAAGCGGTCCCTTCAGGATCAGGTTGTGGTCGCCCATCATGTCGCCGTGGTCGCTGAAGAAAGCGATGACGGTGTTCTCCAGCAAGCCGGCCTCCTCGAGTGCGTTCAGCACCCGGCCGATGTTGTGATCGACCATCGAGATCATGCCGTACTCGAGGGCGTAGATGTGCCGCAGTTCGTCGTCGGAGACTTTCCGGGCGAAGGGATGCTCGCCCATATAGGGCGGCAGGTCGTCGAACTCGCCCTCCCGCCGCGCGGGTCGCACGGTCATCTCATCCGGGTCGTAGCGCTCGGACCACGGGGCCGGGGGTGAAAAGGGGTGGTGCGGGTCGGGGAACGAGCACCAGATGAAGAACGGCGCGTCGCCGTCCAGCCCGCGCAGATACTCGATAGTCTTATCCGCGATGGCCGTGTTGTAGTGCAGCTCTTCGGGGATGGCGCTTTTCCAGCACGCGAAGGCGTCCGGATCCTCGGCGGCGTTTTTCTGCAGCATCAGGTCCCAGGCGCCGGGGTGTTGCGCTTCCAGTTCGCGCTTGTAGTGTCCGAAGGTGTAATGGCCGTGTCCGCCGACGTAGTAGACGTGCTCCAGCCCGTGATAGGGCATGGGCAGCTCGCCGCCCTGTGCCCAGTAGTGGGTCGATTCGACCCGCTCGAACTCGCGCGCCGGCACGTCCATCTCCAGGCCGAACGGGGCCAGGTGCAATTTGCCGAAGGAGGCGGTGCGATAGCCGGCCTCGCCCAGCGCCTGCGGCAGTGTGACCTCCTCGGGGCGCAGGCCGTTGCCGTTCTCCCGCAGCCGGTGCGCCTTCGGGTAGCGCCCGGTGAACATGGAGGCCCGGTTGGGGCTGCAGACCGGGTTGGCCACGAAGGACTCCTCGAACAGCACGCCTTCCCGGGCGAGCCGGTCGATGTTGGGCGTGCGCACGTCCGGGTTGCCGTAGCAGGCCAGGTGGTCGGCCCGGAGCTGGTCGGTGACGAAACAGAGGACGTTCGGTTTTTCGGACGGCCGCATGGGTGGGCTCCAGAGTGTAGCTCGACGGCGTTCACCAGGTTCCGAGACGGGTACGGCGGAACATCCCTTGAGAGGGGTGGTTGGTCTCCTGCATGAAGCGATATGTGCGCTCGCGCAGTTCTCGCAGCGCTTCGGCGTATCCGGGGTCATCCACCAGGTTCGTGGTTTCGTACGGGTCGTGGGACAGGTCGTAGAGTTCGTCCAGATTGCTGCAGTTCCAGCCGTACTTCAGATCACCCCGTCGGCAAGTGACCATCGTGGTGGCCAGGCTGTTGACACCGCAGAACTCGACGAACACCTCGTCACGCCAATCATCGGTCTCGCCCCGCAGCAGCGGCACCAGCGACGCGCCGTGGATGTCCTCAGCATCGTAATCGGCCCCGGCCAGATCGAGCACGGTGGGATAGACGTCCAGCAGTGAGGCCCACTCTTCGGCCACGCTCCCGTTCGGGCGGCCGCCCTCGCCCCAGCCCCGGGGGCTGTTCACGAGCATGCCGATGCGCTGGATTTCCTCGAAGTGGTGCCATCCTTTGTCGGCCAGTCCGCCGTGGCTTCCCAGCGTCTCGCCGTGGTCGCTGGTGAAGATGACAACCGTGTTGTCGGCTTGTCCGACCTCGCGCAGGTGGTCCACCACGCGACCGATCTGCTCGTCGATGAGCGTCGTGAAGGCGTAGTAGTGGCGGATGGCCGTCGCCCAGTCGTCCCACGTGTACTCGTCGGCGTCGGGATGCAGCTTGACCCGATGGGGGCGGTTGATCTCGGCCGCGGGCCATTCGTAGTTCGGCCAGGGCGGTATCTCGACGTCGCGGTAGCGCTCCACGTAGCTCTCCGGGGCGAAGTAGGGCGCGTGCGGCCCCCAGTTGTTGTGCCAGATGAAGAAGGGCGCGCCGGCCTCGGTGAAGCGGTCGATCATCCCGATGGTGTGCTCCGCCAGGAAGTAGGGGACGGTGGACTCGACCGGCCCTTGCAGCGTGCCGCAGGGCAGGACGGGGTGCGTCCGCTCCACCTCGTGGCTCAGGCCGCGCTCCTTCAGGTAGTCCCGGTAGGCGGCGAACCTGAACCCCCCGTTCCCGTGTCCCGGGAAGTCCTGTCCTTCGAACCCGCGGTTCGACGGCAGCGCGTTGTCCACCTCCGCGCCGTACCACGTGGGCTGGTCGGTGCCCAGGTGCCACTTGCCGGTGTAGCCGCAGCGATAGCCCGCCTCGCCCAGCCGGCGCGAGAGCAGGTGGGGCCCGTCCGGCAGCTCGCTGATGCAGGTGCCCAGGTTGCGCGTGTTGGAGATCATGCCGTGGGCGTGGATGTGCAGGCCGGTCATGACGGAGGCGCGCGCGGGCGTGCAAACGGGACAGGAGGTGTAGGCGGTCTCGAAGCGGACGCCCTCCTCGGCCAGCCGGTCGATGTTCGGCGTCTGGCAGGGCGTCTCCCCGTAGCATCCAAGCGCCGACAGGCGATGCTGGTCGGTGAAGAAAAGAATGATGTTCGGTTTGTTCACTGGTATCCCTTTCAGAGTTTCTGTTCGCCCGAGCCGGTTGGATGGAGCGCGCTGCTCCTTCCGAACCCGGGATGAAAGTTATCGCATACAGGGTTCATCAGCTTTTGAGGCAGCTCGAACGGAATAGGCCAAAGGCGGAATGGCCGGTGCGGTCCATGAACTCCGCTGTGCGCTGGCGCATCTCCCGCAGCCGGTCGGCGTACTCCGGCGCCTCGCAGACATTGCGGGTCTCGTAGGGGTCCTCGGCCAGGTCGTAGAGTTCGTCCCGGTTGCTGCAGTTCCACCCATATTTCAGGTCGCCGTGGCGGACGGTGAGCATTGTGGTGGCCAATCCGTTGACGCCCCAGAATTCGACGAACGCCGTGTTGCGCCAGTCCGTCTGCTCGCCGCGTAGCAGCGGCAAGAGGGACATGCCGTCCACCTGCTGCGAGTCGTGATTTCCCCCGGCCACGTCGAGGATGGTGGGGTAGATGTCCAGCAGGGAGGCCCAGTCGGTGATCACCGACCCCGGTTCGGCACCGTCCGGTCCCCAGCCCTGCGGCGCTGAGACAACGAGCCCCACGCGGTGGGTTTCCTCGAAGTGGTGGAAGCCCTTGTCCTGCAGCCCGCCGTGACTGCCCAGGGCATTGCCGTGATCGCTGGTGAAGATGACGACGGTGTTTTCGCGCAACCCGCGTTCTTCCAGATGGGAGACGATGCGTCCGAGCTGGGCGTCTATGTTTGTGCAGCGGGCATAGTAGCGGCGAACGAGCTCGGCCCAATCGTCCCACGTCAGTTCGGACTGCGCGGGATGGATCTTCACCCGGTGCGGACCGTCGGTGCCGGCGGCATCCCATTCGTAGTTCGGCCAGGGGGGAATCTCAACGTCCCGGTAGGTCTCCAGCAGGTCCCGGGGCGCGATGTAACGGGCGTGCGGTCCCGGCTCGCAATGCCAGATGAAGAAGGGACGGTCGTCCTCCTCGGCAAAACGGTCTATCATGTGGATCGTCTGCTCGGCCAGCCAGTAGGGCAGGGACGCTTCGACGGGGTCTTCGAGCACGGCGGAGTTGAAGTGGGGGCTGACGTCGGTCAGTTTGGCCTCGAAGCCCTGCCGTTTCCTGTACTCCTCCAGACCCGGGAAACGCGGCCATTCAAAGCCCCGGGTCCGCGGGTGGGACCGGTCGAACTCGAGCCCGAACGTGGGCGCATTCCTGCCGCTGAGGTGCCATTTGCCGGTGTGGCCGCAGCGATAGCCGGCCTCCTGCAGCCGGCGCGACAGCAGGTGGGGTCCATCCGGCAGTTCCCTGACCGGTGTGGGCAGGTCATTGCAGTTGCACAGCACGCCGTGGTTGTGCACGTGGCGGCCGGTCATGATGGTGGCCCGCGTCGGCGAGCAAACGGGGCAGGCCGTGTAGGCGGTCTCGAAGCGCACACCTTCGGCGGCCAGGCGGTCGAGGCTCGGCGTGCGGCAGGGCGTCTCCCCGTAGCAACTGAGTCCGGAAAGCCTGTGCTGGTCGGTGAAGAACAGTAGGATGTTGGGCTTGCTCATGGTTTTTTGCCCGCTTGAAAGTTCGGGAGGTCGGACGGTTCCCGGGCGTCAGCCTTCGGGCCAGTAGGGCGAGTGGGTGTGCGCAGTGTTGAGATAGCAGTTCATTTCGGCGGCGACGTCCGGGTTGGAGTCCGCCACGTTGTGCTCTTCCGATGGGTCGGAGGACAGGTCGTAGAGTTCCACGTCTCCCCGGAGGCCGTGGCGCACGGCCTTCCAGTCGCCCCGCCGCGCGGCCTGCTGCAACGGGTCGCCCGGCATCTCCCAGTAGAGGGCCCGGTCGGAGAGGTCCTGCTCGTCGCCCAGCAGCGCCGGGAGGACGCTGACGCCATCGATCTCGGCGGGCGGCTCAACCCCTGTCAGAGCGGCGGCCGTGGGCAGGAAGTCGGCAAAATACCAGACCACGTCACTTACGGTGCCCTCGGGCACCTGCCCCGGCCAGCGGACGATCATCGGCGTCAGGATTCCGCCGTCGTAAACGTCGCCCTTGTTGCCGCGCAGGTGGCGCAGGCTGTCGAACAGGCCCTCCCAGCGCCGGGCGGCCCCGTTGTCCGAGCAGAAGAAGACGATGGTGTTCTCGTCGATGCCGAGTTCCTTCAGCAGGTCCAGCACGCGGCCGACGTCCGTGTCGATCCGGCGGACCATGGCGGCGTAGGCCTTCGCCTCCTCCGGCCAGTCCATGTCGGCGTAAGGCCCCAGGTCCGGGATTTCGTAGCGCCCGTGGGGCAGCGTCCACGGCAGGTAGAGGAAGAAAGGCTCGTCGGCGTGCTCGCGGATGAAGTCCAATCCGGCCTCGGCTATGAGGTCGTGAGACCACTGCGCGCGCCCCTCGCCCGCGTTGCCCTCGAGTTCCACCTTCTCGCGGTTACGCCACAGGTAGGGCGGGTAGTAGGAGTGGGCGGCGCGCTGGTTCAGGTAGCCGAACCACTCGTCAAACCCCTTGCGGTTCGGGATGCCGCAGGTGCCGGGTTCGCCGAGCCCCCACTTGCCGAAGATGCCCGTCGCGTAGCCGGCGTCCTTCAGCATCTCGGCCACCGTCGTGTCTTCCCGCTGGAGGGGGACGCGGCCCTGCGGCGGCACGCCGCCCACCCCGGCGAAGTTATCCCGCACCCGCGTGTGGCCGCCGTGCTGCCCCGTCATCAGCACGCTGCGGGACGGCGCGCAGACCGGCGCGCCCGTGTAGCAGTGCGTGAAACGCATGCCCTCCGCCGCCATGGCGTCCAGACGGGGCGTCTCCAGCACCTCCTGCCCGTAGCAGCCGAGCTCGTAGTAACCGAGGTCGTCGGTGAGGATGAAGATGATGTTCGGTGCGTCGTCAGCGCTTCGCCTTGCCGTCATGCTCAACTCCTGTGTTCACTTGTTTATCCAGATGGGGCTGGACCACGCCCGGTTGCCGTCCAACTGTTCGATCATCACGTAATAGTGGTCGCCGTCCGTTGCCTGGTCTTCCCAATGCAGTTCTGCGGTCAGCGGGCCGTCCGGGTTGACCCACTCGGCCGTCACCCGGAATTCCGGGATGACTATTTCCCGACTGAACTCCTGCCGCAGGTCGGATTCGTCCGCGGTCAGCTTGCACTTCGCCGATGCGCCCCTCTCGCCGAGCGGCAGCTCGAACGTTTCCTCCAGCATCTTGCGGCCCCGGCGGCTGTCCTCGACCCGGAACATGAGGGAGGCGCCGGGGTCAGGTGAAGAGACGTCCAGAAGCGCCCCGCGTGAGGTCTCCGAATAGGCGCGAGTATCGAATCTGATGCCATCGTCGGTCTGCTCAATGCTCTCAACGGCGTTGTAGATACCGAGCACCTCCCGCAGCCTCAGTCCGCCGTCCGAACACTGGATAGCGCCCCGTGTCTCAGAATCGTCGGCGCGGCGCTCGGGCCACGTGTCCATCCACAGCACGCGCAGCGTGCGCCGCTGCTCGAGCGGCGGCCGCCACGTCTGGACCACTTCGCAGTTCTTCACCACATCGATGCGGGTGACCGGGCGCGTGGCCGCTGCGACGACCGAGAGGCTGACCCTGCCCGGTTGCGCGACGCCGCCCATGGGCGTTCCGCCGACTGAGAAGTCCAGGTAGATGCGCCGGTTGCCGGTCGCGGCGTAGGTGCGGCGGTCCCGGAACGCTGCCCAGACATCCTCTTGGGATAGCGAGGGCGCGACGGCGGCCGTCAGCCCGTTGGTATTGACGTAATGCGCGCCGGGATTGGCGTTGCCCATGGCGGGCATGTGGTTATCGCCCGCGCCGTGGACGCCGACCCGGTGGCCGTGCCGCAGCCACTGGTGGTAGAACTCGGGGAAAACGCCGTGCACCGAGCAAATCTCGACGCTGGTCTGGATGTCCGGCAGCTTCGGCAGGTCGAACTTGCCCGGTCCGCCCCCCGCGTGGGCATGGGGCAAGAGGAGCACGTCTCCGGGCCGGTCTCGCAGCATCTCGACGAACTGCCCGTAGCTCTCCGGCCGGCTGTTCAACTCCTTCTCCGGCGGCTCGGCCCGGGGGTCCGAGAAGTAGACGTTCATATCGCCGACGAGCTGTCGAACGCCGGATTCGTAGCCCAGAAGGGCGACGAAGCGGTCGTCGGCCGCCGCGGCAGCAGCCTCGCGCAGCTCCCTCCAGCCTTGTTGCGCGGGGGCGTCCACGTGGATGGCGGGCGGGCCGAAGGTCCTCATGATGTGCGGAGCCACGGCGCCGAAGTCAAGCCGCGCCACTCGCTTGCCGTACTGGTAGGACTCGGTGGGGCGGGCGCGCCCGTCGTTGTAGCAGGCGTGCTGGTGGATGTCGCCCCAGTAGATGCGCTGCTCCGGTTCGCTTTCCACCACGATGGGATTCGACACCCCCCGCAACCGCTCCCCCGAATGGTTGACCTGCACGTGGTGGACGCCCTCTTTCTCCAGCGCCACGTTGTGGAGGGTGACCGCCGCGGCCGGTTCGTCGGCGGTCAGCCTATCGAAGGCGAGGCCCTCTGGTCGGAGTTCGATTTCGGCGGGGGGCGGCAGGTGGCCGGCCGGGTTGCCCCATCGGTCGCAGAACAGCACGTGCAGCCCGAACGGCTCCCCGACCGCCACGACCGTCGGCGCCGTCACCCGCAGATTGTCCGGCGGGCCGCCCTCGATGGTGAACAGCGCGTCGCCGAAGTAGCCGAGCAGTTCGTCTCCATCCAGAAGGACGAACCTGACGTTGAAGGGGCGGTCGGAGTAGGTCTGCATCCGGACGTCGCGGAACTCGAAGACGAACTGTTCCCCGGGCTCCGCGTCGGCCGGCAGCCGCACGCCCGCGAACTTGCGGTAGGGGAAGTAGGAGCCGGGGCCGTGCACGGGGGCGTTCCGGCAGGCGTAGCTTTCGACTTTGCCGTCCGAGCACCGGCAGGAGAAGTGCGCGGCCTCGTCGGGGGAGTCGCACTGCACGTCCTCCACGTCGGAGACGAAGTGTCGCCACGCCTCGATGGAGAGGCCGGCTTCGAGGGGTTCGGTCAGCATCAGGCGCACGCGGAAGGTCCCGCGCTCGCCGGCGACCATTGTGCCATCGGCCTCGCCCATTACATCTCCGCGTGTGCTCAGGGAAGAGGGCAAGGGGGCACTCACTTCCGCTGTCAGGGGAGGATGGAGCGGCGGTCGGCTGTCGGTCATAGGGTCCTCGGTTTCCCGTTCGGTTTCTCGTTGTTCAACGGATGCAAGCAGGCGTGGGGTGGCCCTCCGAGACGGGGTTCCCGTGGCAGTCCGTCCGAGAGTCCCGATGGGGCGTCCCGGGCCTGCGGGATCGCGTCCCCTGTCAAACTTAGCTGCTGCGGGCTGAGTGTCAATGGGGAGGATGTCAAGAGCTACCTTTGCCGCCAAGTTGCCGCCAGCCGCGGGCCGAGCGGGCCAGCGCCGCGAGTGATGGGAGAGGGTCCGTGAGTTGCACGTCACAGCCGCCGGTCAGCGCTACCCATGTGAAGTCGGCCGCCGCCCGCAGACGACCCGGTCCGTTCAGAACGTGCGCAAGGCCGAAGGGCACCAACCACGCGTAGCGCAAGCCCACCGGATAGTCGGGCACGCCTGGCAGGGTCTGGCCCGTGGCCAGCAGGCAGGCAAGGTGGGGGAAGTCCACGCCGGCCTCCACCGAGAGCGCCAGGGCCCCCCAGAAGCGGCCGTTGACTTCCATCAGCACGGGCCGGCCCGTCCGCGCGTCCATCTTGAATTCCACC
>JAWODG010000094.1:0-38969 GCA_046483385.1 Candidatus Brocadiia bacterium
GAGCCTGTCGGACTTTGCCACCCACCGGGTCAGTTTAATACCATGTGGGCATCATGGCTGCAAGATTCAAAAACATCGACCGCCGAACGCGCCTGCTGATGCCGCCCGATCTACGCGATTGGGTGCCCGAGGACGACATGGTTCACTTCGTGATCGAGGCCGTCGAGCAGCTTCCTATGGCCTCTTTCAAAGTGAACCACCGGGGCACCGGCTCGGAGCAGTATCCGCCACGGATGATGCTGGCTCTGCTTATCTACTGCTACGCCAGCGGGACGTTCAGCTCCCGCAAGATCGAGCAGGCCACCTACCGGGACGTGGCCGTCCGTTACCTGACCGCCGACACGCATCCGGACCACTCCACGATCTGTGAGTTCCGCACCTCCAACGAGGAGGCGGTGGCGCAGGCTTTTCTTCATGTGCTGAAGCTGGCCCGCCGGATGGGCATCCTCAAGGTGGGCACCATCAGCGTGGACGGCACCCAGCTGAAGGCCAACGCCTCCAAATACAAAAACGTCTCCTACCAGCGGGCCGGCCAACTGGAGGAGAAGCTCAAAGAGGACATCGCCCGGCTGCTGGAGCGTGCCGAGCAGGCCGACCGGGAGGATGAGGACGACGGTCAGAGGCTGCCGCAGAAGCTATCCCGTCGCCAGAAGCTGCTTGAGAAGATGCAGCAGGCCCGCAAGGAGCTTCAGCAGCAGGCCCGCCGACGGGCCGAGAGCCAAAAGGCCGCCTACCAGGAGAAGCTGAGGCGCCGAGAGCAGCGCGAGGGCAGAAGGAAAGGCCCCATCCCGAAGCCCCCCAGGGAGGAGCCCGAACCGGACGAGCAGGTGAACCTGACCGATCCGGACTCCCGGATCATGCGCAAAAACAAGCGCAGCGAATACCGGCAGGCCTACAACGCCCAGGCGGCCGTGGATGCCGACGGTACGCAGATGGTGCTGGCCGCCGAGGTGAGCAACTGCGCAAGCGACGCCAACCAGCTTCTGCCGGCGGTGAGAGAGGTGAGCCGCACCCAGGCGAAGCCCCAGGCGGTGCTTGCCGACACCGGCTATGTGAACACCGATGCGCTGGAGGAGCTGGCCGAGGCGGAGATCGAGGCCTACGTGGCGGTAAGCAGGGAGGAGAGCCATACCGAGCGGACCTACGAGTTTCGCCCCCGCAAGGAGGCCAAAAAGAAGAAGATCACCTCGCCGGTCCTGCTGGACATGAAAAAGAAACTGCAGAGCGATGCCGGTCGGCGGATGTATGCCAAGAGGAAGATAAGCGTGGAGCCGGTCTTCGGGATCATCAAGGAAGTGCTGGGATTCAGGCAATTCCTGCTGCGAGGGATGGAGAAAGTGCGGGCCGAATGGCAGCTGGTGTGCCTGGCCTACAACATCAAGCGGCTATTCGGGCTCACCAGAGCCTGAAAAAGCCGCGGGGAGAACTCGCCCCTTGCGCAAAACCACCGTGCGAGCGTCCCATCCGACCAAACACCTCCGGGGTCTGGGGAGAACCGCCCTCCCAAAGAAAAACCGGCCCCCTAAGTCCGACAGACTCTTAGCGCCCGTTCTGGAACCCGTATCAAACGCCTCGTCCGGCGAGGACGACATGGTAGAAGATGCCGTTCCCCTGTGTCCCAAGTGTGACGAGCCCATGGTGCTGAGGACGGCATCGAAGGGCCCAAACAAGGGCGAGCAGTTCTACGGTTGCCCGAACTTTCCGAGGTGTCGCGAGACGATCCAGATCGATGGGAGTTCGCGGTAGAACCGCTGCGGTCCGCCGCGAATCCACCGTTTGCCCGTCTCCCCGGTCTCGCCGTTCCCGCCGCCGGCGGGCAGTCTCCGTGTCCTCCGTGCCTCCGTGTTTGACCGTACCCGTCCGTCGTGAACACGACGGTAGTCCGGTTCGTCGTGGTCGTTGTGGTCGTCGTGGTCAGGAGTTGCCTGTGGGACCCGAAGGTCGCCGCATGCTGTCCAGATTCGCGCGCGCCTCCGCGGAGTGTTCGAAGACCGGCGCCAATCGCTCGCACGGGAGCTCTGCGCAGTGCCCGCAGTTCGGTACATCCCGCTCCCGCGCGCAGTTGCGGATGGGGCACTCGTTCAGATACGGGGCGGTCCGCCCATCGCCTGCTGAGCAGCCGTCGCAGTTGACGTCTTCGGGGGAGAAGTCGCGACCCGTCATCTGAGACCATTGAGCAGCAACGTGGGCGCGCAATGCGTCGTCGTTCTGCCGTGTGGCGCGGAACGCATCGCAAACGGCGCAGTCCAGCCCGCAATACGCCAGTAGTTGCTCCATATCCCGCGATCCCGTTCACCGCAAGAGAAGGATGGTTGCCTGTCACAGCGAGTGTACCCGGGCGCAGGAAATCGTCAACGCTCCAGCACGCAGCGAACCCCTCACTAAGGGAAACAGTGAGAAACCAACCACGACGACACGACGACCACAACGCAACGGCGGAGACAACCACTATGACGCGGCTCTGACGGCGTGCGGTCACGAGGGTGACGTGTGGCACAGCCGTTGCGCCGTACGGCGAACTGTGGAAGGCCGCGCCAGCGGCCTGCGTCGTCCACCCGGATGCTTCCATCTCCCGGCGCCTTGCCCGCTTTCGAGTTTCGGCGCATCAGGCAGATCCCGGCTCCTCACCACCAATCTGCGACGGCTCACTTCATAGCGGTGGCCGGCCGGCGCCGTGAGTGGCTCACGGCGCAGTCGTCCGCCGGGGCGTCCCCATAGTGAGGATCATCCTTCTGCAAGCCGCCACCGTCCATCCACCAGCTCGATTTTGCCCGCTCTCTTCAGGTGCTGCTGGGCAGTTCGAACGGCATGCTTCCACTTCTTGCCGAAATGCTCGCCGTCAATGACCCGGTCAACGCTATCGTCGCAGAGGTCCGGATGGATCGCCTGGATGAGGGGATGGAGTTCGACCGTTCGCATGGGTCCGCGGCGGCGAAGGAGGTACATAATGGCGTCGGCGAATATGGCGTGTGGCGTGCGTCCAGCAGCCCTTGCTCTGATTACCTCCGTCTCGAACTTGGCAAACCGCCTGTCATACTCACGACGGACTCGCTGTCTGGCTTCGTTGTCGGCCTCTCGCCGGATCTCACCAAGTTCGCGCGCCAGTTCTGCCAGAAAAGCCAGTCTCTCGTGGCCAATGTTGCTGCCAAGATTCGCATACTGTTTGACGTCCCGGCGGATACGCTGGACCTGCGATTGTTCGGTCACGTGGATGCCATACTCGAAGTTGCGGCAGAGGCCGCCCCATGTCATGTTGCCGGAGGTCACGATCGCTGCCCTGGTGTCTGCAACATAAACCTTGGCGTGCACACTCGGCAGGAAGCTCAGACGCAAAGGCTTATGTTCCCGTGAGAGGTCGCACACTGCACGGATATCGGTCGCCCCACTCAGCACGGCGTCTCGCGACAGGTCCGTCACGACCAGGATCGAGACGCGCCGGTCATCATCGTCACCCGGCAGCAAATCGAGCAGCTTCTTGCACGGCTCCCGAGCAATGTAAGGCGAGCAGATGGTCAACGAACTCTCCGCCCGACGGACGAGCGATTCGAAGGCGTCAACCCAGGGGGAGGTCAGCATCTCTATCATCCCGGTACTCCCTGTCCAGAGCATCCGGCACGGCGTCCATCCCTTTATCTATCCCAGCAGCAGGCCGGCGAGGTATTCCAGCGGCTCTAAGTAGCGGCAGAGGTTGCTGCGGAAGATTATGGTTATCAGCGCGCCTATGCTGAGGAACGGGCCGTAGGGCATCACGTGTTCGTCGCTCATCACAAGCAGCGGGATGCCGTAGAGCAGCCCCACGAACGGCGCTATGAAGAAGGCCACTACCACGAACTTCCACCCGAAAAACGCCCCCAGCATCGCCATTAGCTTGACGTCCCCGAAGCCCATCGCCTCCCGCCGGAAGATGACCGCCCCGATGATGGCGAAGACCACCACCATCAACCCGCCACCCAGCGCGCCTATCAGCGACGCGATGAGCCCGTCCAGGTGGTAGAGCCCGGTCAGGCCCTCGAAGGTGTGATACGGGGCGGCGCCGACGTGAAGGGAGGGCACCATCAGGCCCGCCGCCAGTCCGCCCAGCAGGCCGAAGATGGTTATTTCGTCCGGGATGATGAGCCACTCCATGTCGATGGCGCTGCCCACGATGAGCAGGCAGACGGCCAGCAGCATGATGGTGATCTGGTCGGCGCCGGCCCCCACCTGCACGCCCTGTCGCCAGTAGACCAGCGCGAACAGGAGACCCGTCAGGGCCTCCACCAGCGGGTAGCGCCACGAGATGGGCTCGGCACAGTCGCGGCAGCGCGCGCCCAGCACGAGGAAGCTGAGCACCGGGATGTTGTCATACCACCGGATGGGGTGCTCGCAGTTGGGGCAGATCGAGCGGCGCGGACTGCCCATGCCGAGCCCCCGCGGCAGGCGCCAGATCAGCACGTTCAGGAAACTGCCCACCACGCAGCCCAGCACGAACAGCCACAGGATGATGAACGTGGTCAGCGCCGGGGGCAACGGCCGCCTCCTCTAACGAACTGGTCACCACGAAGGACACGAAGAACGACGAGAAAGGCCGACGGTAACCCACCCGTGGTTTCCGTGCCTTTTTGCCGTTCGTTGTGAGCCCCGCCGCAGGCGGGGGCGTCGTGGTCGGCGTGGTTATTCCGCAGGCCGCGACGCACCCTCGGACGGGACGTTGCTCAGACCAGCAGCAGCCGGCCGAAGGAACCCGGATTGCGCTCCTGCCGGCCGCGGCCGGTCCAGCTCAGGCGGAGCGCCCGGTCGCCGTCTTCCTCGTAGCTCTCCATCACCATGTCGAACCCGATGACCGACGGCGCGCCGTCGACCTGAGAGAATAGCGTCCACGGGATGGCGCAGTCAACCCGGTAGCCGGTGCCGGTGCGGGTCAGGGCCACATCGACCTCGCCCTTGCCGCGGACGTGCACCTGCGGTTGGCCGTTCTCTTCGGCGGGCGGGAAGATGGTGACCTGCGCCACGCCGTCGCCGTAGCCGCCCTGTCCTATCTCGGCCGGCTTGCGGCCGTCCACGAAGATGGCCAGCTTGTCCGCGCTGGTGCGGCGGCCGGCCTCCGCCTCGGCGGGCTTCAGCAGGTCGTCCTCCACGTCCACCCAGACGTAGAGGTTCTCGTCGTCCCATGAGGCCACGAAGTCGTAGCTATGTCCCTCCGGCATGTCGCCGGATGCTACCAGCGGGTGCATGGGCGAGGGGGCGTGCGTCGTCCCGGTGCGCCGCGCTTCGGTGTTGAGGTCGTAGTCGTCGGCTTTCCGCGCAAGCGCGGCCACGTGGGTATAGTGCTCCAGCCTCTCCGTGCCGTCGTAGCGCAGGCGGGCGTCCAAGCTGACGGCCTCGACCGGGGGCCGCACGACAAGGTCCACGTCCTCGTGCGAGCGGGCGTAGGCCGTCATGGTGCGCTGCTCGAGCTGAGTCGGGCGGACCTGCTCCTCCATGTGGGGCTCGAACTCGACGGCCACGTCCCGGTCCTGGTCGGTGTAGTTCTTCAGATTGTAGCGGGCGTCCAGGTGGAGCATCTCCTGTTCGTCCATGCGGGCCCCGCGCAGTTCGACCCATCCGCCGACCGACCCGGCCCGCTCGTCCAGCACCGCGACGGCCTCGGCCAGCCGGGCGGGGATGTCGAGTTCCTGCGGGCATTCCTCGACGCACTTGCCGCACAGGCGGCAGAGCGCGGCCTTGCCGGAGAGGGACCTGTACTTGGATCGAGCATGGTCGCTCAGGCCGAAGACGCGCTCCAGGTTCAGGGCCTCGAAGTTGGCCGGGATGTCCACTCCGGCCGGGCAGGGCATGCAGTAGTTGCAGCCGGTGCAGTAGAGGCCGGCCAGCTTCTTGCGCTCCTCGACGGCTGCCTTGATCTTGTCCTGGTCCTCCTGCGACAGCTCGCCCGCCTTCGAGGCGGTCTCCACGTTCTCCTCCAGCATCTCCATGGTGGACATGCCGGAAAGGGCCAGGGTGACGTTGGGGTTGGAAAGCACGAAGCGGAGGGCGAGCTCCGGTGTGCTCTTGACCTCTCCGACTAATTCCTGGGCTTTCTCACTGGGGTAGCCGAGGCGTCCGCCGCCGACCGGTCCCATGACGACCACGCCCATGCCGTGCTCGGCGGCGTAGGCGATCCCCTCCTCGAGCCGCTGGTCCAGCAGGTTGTACTGGAGCGTAACGGACTGGAACAGGCCAGTGTCGACGCACTTCTTCAGGCTTTCCAGCGAGCCGTGGAAGGAATGGCAGATATGGCGAATGAGGCCCTGCTCCTTCGCCTTGAGCATCTCCTGGTAGAGGCCGTCGTCGCCGGCCACGGCCTGCTCGAAGCGCTCGTAGTTCATGCCGTGGAAGTTGTAGATGTCGATGTGGTCGGTGCGCAGCCGTTCGAGCGAGTCTTCCAGGTGCTGCCACCACTGGTCCTTGTCGTCCTTGTCGTAGTGGTGGTTCTTGGTGGAGAGGACGACCTGGTCGCGGATGTCCTCCATGGCTTCGCCGAGGGCGCGCTGGCTGTCGCCGCCGCAGTAGCCGACGGCGGTGTCGAAGTAGTTGATACCCAGGTCCACGGCGCGCCGCAGCATGGGTATGGCCTTCTCGCGGTCAACCTCGCCGCCGTCGGTCATCGGCAGGCGCATGCACCCGAAGCCGAGGCGGGATACTTTCAGTCCGGTTTCTCCCAGTTGGGCATACTGCATACGGCAACTCTCCCCCGTTGATGTGGGTCGCTGCTGAGAAACTGCGTCGGAAAACCTTGTTGAAAACGCCGCTGGGGTCGGACGGGTCCGTCACCCCGAACCTTCCATTGTAGACGCGCCGGCCGCGGGCCGCAACGGGCCGCGCGGCGTGAGCTTCGCACGGACACGGCAATGGAGCCTTGCTCCCCCGTCAAATGGACCGCCGGCACAAAATGGCAAGGCCGGGCAGGTGCGCCACGTGCCGGGCCTGACCGCCCGGTCCGGCACGGAAGGCCCGAGCAACGAACGCCTGCGATCCCTCGCGCGGGTCCACGTCTCATTCCACGCACTGCGGCCCCAGGTAGCCGATGCCGACCGATTCTTCCTGGTTCATGGCCACGTGCAGATACTGCCCGCCGGAGGCTTCGGGCACGTCGATGAGCTTCAGGTAGTCGGCCATGTCCGCGTAATCCGGCAGCAGGTCCGCCAGCCGGTTCTCGGCCCGCTGGAAGAACTCTTCGCTGTACTGACAGGCCGGATCCTCCGGGTAGAGAGGCAGGTAGAATATCTCGCTCTCCACCAGGTCCTGGAAGAAGTGCGTGCCGTAGGAGACCTCCGGTGTGTAGCCCTCTTTCGGCCGGGCCATCTCCATCAGCAGGTCCGTGTTGTTGATCTCCGAGTAGGTGACCGGCACGCCCAGCTCGATGCTGACCGAGCCCCACCGACCGGGGCCGACGAGCGCGAAGCGTCCTTCGACGACCTGCGGATGGTTGTTCACCGCCCCCACCGCCCGTGCCAGCCGGGTGCGCCCTTCCCGCGACGGGATGGCGTCGTAGGCGCGGCTGTCGATGAGCGCGATGTATCGGAGGTTGTGCAACTCGCCGTTCGCGACCCCCTTGCGGGTGACGAACACGACCCGCTCCGGCGGCAGTTCGCCGGGTAGTTCGGCCGGCTGAAACTCCGTCCGCTGGGTGAGGGGGCGACACTGCAGCAGGCACAGTTCCACGCGGTCATCGTCCCGCACGTCCAGGGTGAACTCGATGTCGACCGGGTAGCGATAGGAATCCTCGACCGTTTCCAGCACGTAGCGCATCAGCTCGACGAAGTCCGTGCGCTCCAGCAGGTTCCGGAACTGAACCGTCAGCGTTCCCTCTTCAGCGCGAAGGTCGCCGAAACGCGGGGCTCGCACCAGGCCGTCCTGGTAAAGGGAAAAGACGTAGAATGCCTTCGGATGGTCCCGCTCGATGGCCTCGCGGATGGACACCGTCTGGAGGCGGTTGGCTTCCAGGTCAATCGTATCCATGCGCTTCTGGTGGTAGCGCAGCGAGGAGGTGTAGTCGCCGTCCGGATGGAGTTCTGGATGGCTGAGCGCCACCAGGCGGGGGTAGTCGGCCTCGACCCGGTCGACGGCGCGCGTCCCGAGCCCGAAGACCAGCCGGACGAGCCCCGCTTCCGCCTCGATGCGACTGCTCCAGGGGTAGGGGTTGCGGCTGAAGGCCACCCCCGCCACGGGCGGGAAATGCAGGCCGCGGTATTCCTCTCCTTCCACCCTCTGGATGAGGACCGCCATGCGCTCCTGGAACTCCAGCAGCCCGTGCCGCCGTCGGTATGTCAGCGCGTCCGGCCCAAGAGAAGAGGAGTACACTCGCCGAATGGCCCCCAGCAGGGCTTCAAGGCACTCCTCCGGCTCGCCCTGGTTGCCCAGGAAAACGCTCTCGTACTTGCCCGCGAAGGCCATCTCGAAGCTGTCCTCCAGCAGGCTGGAGGAGCGCACGATGATCGGCATGCCCCGGAACGCGCGGATAACCTGCCGCAGCCCGTCGCGGATGGCCCGCGGGAATCGCCCCCGCTGGAAGTCCCGACGCAGATCCGGGAACGCGTCCCGTATGTCCTCCGGGGCCCGGTATTTCAAGTCCAGCCAGTGGATAAGGTTGTTGTTGATGAGGAAGTTGAAATAGACGTCCGAGCCGAGGTAGTAGGAATCCGGTTCCTTGATCTGCTGCAGGTATTCCTCGCGCCCGTCCCGTTGACAGGCGGCCCGCAGTATGCGGTTGGAAAGCAGCATGCCCGCCGCCTTGCCGCCGACCGTGCCGCTGCCGATGATGCGGCTGCGCAACTGCACCAGGTCGCTCACCGTCAGATAGTCCCGCGCAATGCGGATGTAGCCCGGCCGATCACTGACGATGCTGCGGATCAGCTCTTCCCGGATGGAAAGAGAACGCTGGTCGCCCATCCGCTCCTGGTATCCGGCCAGAAGCTCCACCTCGGAGGCCCTCTCCGGCCCTTCCGCCTCCGTCGGAATGAGCTGCTCTCCCGACAGCAGGTGCGGGTGGAACATCCGCTCCGAGTAGCGGTCCCAGACCTTGATCGGCTGGAGGTGGACGCGGCCCTCCCGCTCGTAAACCTCGATGAGTATCTGCGTGGTGTCGCGCACCTTGGCGATAGCGCTGTTTGACTGCGCGCCGCGGGTCAGCGCGAAGTATGCCACCGCCTCCATCTCGTAGAGCAGGGGGCAGACCGAGCGGAAGAACCGCACGAACGCCTCCTCGTCGTCCCACGCGCGGCAGAGTAAGGACAGGTTGTCGAACACGTAATGCCCGCCAGGCCCGTGCCGGCGGATGGCCCCGTTCACCCGGCGCGTCGCCGCCTCCGGGCCCGTCTCCGGATCGAGACGGCAAAGCCTGTCCAGTCGGGCCCCGGGCAGTTCAGAGAGATCGACCCGGTCGTCGAAATGGACGTAGGCCAGGTCGTGCCCCTCCGCCGCGCAGTGGGCCACGAAGCGCGCAACGAAGTAGTCGTACTGCTCCGGCGCCGAAACGAGCCACACGATGTTGTCCCCGGGCAGCACCCGCTCAAGGATGCTGTCCAGCGACTCGATGCCAGTGGAGAGTACCTCGGCCTCCATCGCTCCCATCGGTGAAGCTCCCTTCACGATAATGCCGCCTCCCAGGGTACTATAGCCCGGTCGGCGGCGGTGGGGCAAGCTGCGGAACTTCCAGGAGACATCTTCACGTGCGTTTGACGCCGCGCCGCCGCCCCCGTATAATTGATATATCGAAAGGTTACGATATAACGAGGAAAGGAGGGCGCCGTGGCCGCCAAACTGAGCCTGCTGCCGCGGGAGACGCTGGAGGAAGCCGCCGAGTGCCTGAAGCTGATGGGACATCCCGCCCGCATCCGCATGGTGGACATCCTGATGCAGGGCGAGTTTCAGGTGAACGAGATCGCTGAGATGTGCGAACTGCAGCCCCACCAGGCCTCCGAGCACCTGCGTCTGCTGAAGGGCCACGGGCTGCTGGACAGCCGGAGGGACGGGAGGGCCGTATATTACTCGGTCGCCGACCCCCGCCTGCCCGGCCTCATACAGTGCATACGGAAGAACTGCGACGCCGTGGAACGGCGCACGGTATAGGCACATCACTATACGAGTCGCACTCACCAACCGGGACAAAACAATGACGGAAAGCAAACGCATTCTCATCGTCGGCGGCGTCGCCGGGGGCGCCTCAGCGGCCGCCCGCGCACGGCGTCTCTCGGAGGACGCCGAGATCATCGTGTTCGAGCGGGGCAGCGAGGTCTCCTTCGCCAACTGCGGCATGCCCTACCACATCGGGGAGGTCATACCGGACCGCGACCGGCTGCTGGTCCAGACGCCCGAGGGGCTGTGGAAGCGCTACAGGATCGAGGTGCGCCTCCGGACGGAGGTTACCGACATCGACCCCGAGGTGCGCGCCGTCACCGTGCGCGAACTCGAGACCGGTGAGGAGTCCACCGAGCGCTACGACGAACTCATCCTCAGCCCCGGCGCCGAGCCCATACGGCCCGGCATTCCCGGTGCGGACGCCGAGGGCGTCCATACTCTGCGGAGCCTCTCGGATATGGACCGCATCAAGGGCGCACTGGACGAGTCGGACCCCGCCCGCGCCGTCGTCGTGGGTGGCGGGTACATCGGGCTGGAGATGACCGAGGCCCTGCGCGAACGGGACGTGGAGGTGACGCTGGTGGAACTGGCCGACCAGGTCTTCCGCCAGGCCGACCCGGAGATGGTGGCGCCCGTTCACCAGCAGCTCGAGCTGCACGAGGTGGACCTGCGGCTCGGCACGAGCGTGACGGCGATCCGCGATGACGGGGACGGCCTGGAGGTGGTCCTAAGCACCGGCGAGACGGTGGAGTGCGGCATCGTCGTCATGGCCGTCGGCGTGCGCCCGGAGGTTGAGCTTGTCCGAACGGCGGGGCTCGAGATAGGCGAAACCGGCGGCATCGCGGTGGACGACCACATGCGCACCAGCGACCCTCACATCTACGCCGTCGGCGACGCGGTCGAGGTCAGGCACATAGTCAGCGGCGAGAAGGCCATCGTCCCGCTCGCCGGTCCGGCCAACCGGCAGGGGCGTATCGCGGCGGACAACGCGCTCGGCCGGGACAGCACCTACGGGGGCAGTCAGGGCACGGCCATCTGCAAAGTGTTCGACCTGGCTATCGCGATGACCGGCCTGAGCGAGAAGGAGTGCCGGCGGGCCGGCATCCCGTTCGAGAAGGTTTACGTGCATCCGGCCAGCCATGCCTCCTACTACCCCGGCGCCGGGCAGATAAGCCTAAAGCTCCTGTTCGACCCCGGTGACGGACGCGTGCTCGGCGCCCAGGCCGTCGGCGCGCAGGGCGTGGACAAGCGCATCGATGTGCTGGCCGTGGCCATCCGCAGCGGCCTGACCGTGGAGGACCTGCACGAGCAGGAGCTGTGCTACGCGCCGCCCTACGGTTCGGCCAAGGACCCGGTCAACTACGCCGGCTTCGTGGCGTCCAACGTGCTGTCCGGCGACATGAAGGTCTGCCACGTGGAGGACGTGCTCGATCCCAAGCCCGACCAGGTGCTGCTCGACGTCCGCACGCCCCCGGAGGTCGAGGCCGGCACCATCCCCGGCGCGCGCAACATACCCCTCGACGAGCTGCGCCTGCGGCTGGACGAACTGCCGAAGGACAAGGAATTGCTCGCGTTCTGCCAGGTGGGCCTGCGCGGCTACGTGGCATGCCGGGCGTTGGAGCAGCGGGGCTTCGACTGCCGTAACCTGACCGGCGGCTACAAGACCTACCAGGCGGCCACCGGCATGCTCCCGGAGGAGGCTGTTATGGAATCCGACATGACCGAGGACACCGGCGCGGTCGGGCACCCCCCGGCCGGCGGTTCGTCGGCGGCTGAAAGTCCCGAACCAGTGCCCGGGGACGTCCCCGTGGTCAAGACCATCGACGCGACCGGCCTGCAATGCCCCGGCCCCATCATGCGGCTGCGGCAGGAACTGGCCGAAGTCGAGGAGGGCCAGGCGGTCAGCATCCAGGTGGCCGATCCCGGCTTCCCCGCCGACGTGACCGCGTGGTGCCACAGCACCGGAAACCGGCTGCACGACCTGTCCCGCGACAACGGCACGGTGCGCGCCGTCATCCTGAAGCCCGGTCCGCAGAGCCGCTCCGTGCCCGTGAAGCGGGAGCGCGAGGAGACCGCCGTGGAGAATAAGAAGACGATCCTCGTCTTCAGCGGCGATTTCGACCGCGCCGTGGCGTCCTTCATCATCGCGAACGGGGCGGCAGCCATGGGCAGCGACGTGACGATGTTCTTCACCTTCTGGGGCCTGAACGTCCTGCGAAGGCCGGAGAAGGTCAAGGTGAAGAAGAACCTCATCGAGCGCATGTTCGGCTGGATGATGCCGCGCGGGGCCGATGAACTGAAGCTCTCCCAGATGAACATGGGCGGCATGGGCACCCGGATGATCAAGGGCATCATGCGGAAGAAGAACGTCTCTTCGCTGCCGGAACTCATCCGGAGCGCGCGCGACAACGGTGTGCGGCTGGTCGCCTGTTCGATGAGCATGGACCTGATGGGCATCCGCAAGGAGGAACTCATCGATGGCGTGGAGGAGGGCGGGGTGGCGGCCTTCCTGGACGCTGCCGAGAGCAGTAACGCCAGCCTGTTCATCTGAGGTGCTGAGCGCGGCCGGCAAGGATGCCGGCGTTACAGCGAACGTGCAACGCCGACCTCTGCCCTTCGTGCAAAGCGGCGCTTCTGAGGGGCGAACCGGCAAACGAGTGCTTGTTACAGCACCCGGGTGACGGCGGCTTTCCAGCCGCGGTAGGCGTCCCGGACCGCCGACTCCGGCATCTCGGGCGCGTAGTCGACGTACTCCTGCGGCAGGTTGACCAGGTCCGCCTGCGTGGCGTGAATGCCGACGCCCAGCATGCCGGACAGCGCCGCGCCCAGCCCGGACAATTCCGGCAGGGCGGACGAGCGCACCCGCACACGAGTCACGTCCGCCAGGAACTGCATCAGGAACTTGTTGCTCACCATGCCGCCGTCGGCGTGCAGCGTGCTCAGCGGGGTGTCCGCGTCGTCCGCCATGGCGTCCAGTACGTCGCGGACCTGGTAGGCGATGGACTCCAGCGCGGCCCGCGCGACGTGGGCCTTCGTGCTGTCGCGGGTGAGGCCGACGATGGCCGCGCGGGCGCCGTCGCTCCAGTAGGGGGCGCTCAGGCCGAGGAATGCGGGGATCAGGTAAACGCCGCCGTTGTCCGGCACCGAACCGGCCAGCGTCTCCGTCTCGCCCGGATCGGAGATGAGGCCCAACTGGTCCTTCAGCCACGCCACCGTGGCGCCGGTGCAGTTGATGATGCCCTCGAAAGCGTAGGTCGTTCGCCCGTTCCACACCCACGCGATGGTGCAGACCATGCCCATCTGGGAGACCTGCATCTGCCGCCCGATGTTCAGCAGCACGGAGGAGCCCGTGCCGAGCGTGACCTTGCCCGTCCCGGACATGAAGCAGCGCTGGGCGAAGAGCGCCGCCTGGGAGTCGCCCATCACCCCGCATATGGGAAGCGGCTCGTCCAACAGGCCCTCGAGGTCGGTCTCGCCGAACTGGGCGCTGCTTTCCCTCACCTCCGGCAGGGCGCCCACCGGCACGCCGAACAGGCCGCAGAGTTGCTCGGCCCACCGCAGCTCCTTGATGTCGAAAAGCAGGGTGCGGGAAGCGTTCGTGTGGTCGGTGGCGAAGGTCTCCCCCCCGGTCAGGCGGTGGACCAGGAAGGCGTCCATGGTGCCCGCCAGCGCGGAGCCGTCCCGAAGCGCGGTGCGAAACTCGGGCTTGTGGTCCACCAGCCACTTGAGCTTGGAGGCCGAGAAGTAGGTGTCCAGCCTCAGGCCGGTCCGGGCGCGCACGGTGTCGTCGTGGCCGGCCTCGCGCATGGCGGCGCAGACGGGCTCGCCGCGGCGGTCCTGCCACACGATGGCGTTGTGGAGCGGCCGGCCGGTCTCGGCCTCGAAGACCACCACGGTCTCCCGCTGGTTGGTGATGCTGAGGCAACGCAGATGGGGCTTGAGTTCGGCGTTCCGCTCCAGCAGTCGGCCCAGCGCGTCGAGCGCGTTGCGGTATATCTGTTCGGCGTCGTGCTCGACCCGGCCGGGTTCGGGATAGAGCTGCTCGTGTTCGACCGACAGCTTGTCCACCAGCCGCCCTTCGGCGTCGAAGATGATCGCCTTGGTCGCCGACGTGCTCTGGTCCAGCGCCAGTATGTAGTCCATGTGCTCCCCTCCGCTCAGGCGTTCAGCAGTTGGCGCGCCGTCTCCGCCAGCCCCTCCGGGCTGATGCCGTAGTGCCGGAATATCTCTTCCTGGCTTCCCGTGACGGTGTATTCGTCCGGCAGACCGACGATGCGGAAACGCGTCTTGACGCCCTCCCCCATCAGGACGGCGGCGCAGGCCTCCCCCAGTCCGCCGTGCACGCAGTGTTCCTCCACGGTGATGAGCGCGTCCGTTGCGGCGGCCGCCTCCAGCAGCGCGTCGGTGTCCAGCGGCTTGACCGTGTGCATGCTGAGGACGCCCGCCGAGATGCCCTCCTCGGACAGCCGACGGGCGGCATCGCGGGCCCGGCAGACCGTCTCGCCGGTGGCCACGAAGGCGACTTCCGAGCCCTCCCGGACGGCTATTGCACGTCCCACGCGGAACTCCGCGCCGGACGGATGGAGGTCGGGCATCGACTTCTTCCCGAACCGCAGGTAGATGGGCCGTCCGTACGCCGCCGCGGCACGGACGGCGGAGCGCGTCTCGAAGTTGTCGGCCGGCACCACGACGTCCACATTGTGGACGCACCGCAGCGCCGCGACGTCGTGCAGCGAGTGGTGGGTCGAGCCGAGCGCGCCGTAGCTGACCCCCGCGCTGATGCCCACCAGCGTCACCGGGTTGTCCGAGTAGCCGACATCGTTCTTTATCTGCTCCAGCGCCCGCGTGGTCAGGAAGCAGGCGGGCGAGACGGCGAAGACTTTCTTGCCCGTCGAGGCCAGTCCGGCTGCAACACCGACCAGGTTCTGCTCGGCCACGCCCACTTCGACGACCTGCCCGGGCAGCTCTCGAGCGAACCGTGTCAGCTTGCCGGAACCGCGGCTGTCGCTGGTGACCACCACCACGTCGCGGTCGGCCCGGCCCAGCTCCAGCAGCGTGTCGGCGAACTCGACCAGGTTGGGCCGACCCATTTTCGGTTCTTCGGTCGGGGTCTCAGTCATGGGCGCCGGCCTCCGCCTCGAGTTCGGCGATCGTCGCGTCCAGCTCCCGCAGGGCCGCCGCGTACTGCTCGTCGTCCGGCACACCGTGGTGCCACGACGGGTCATCCTCCATGAAGCTGACGCCCTTGCCTTTGACGGTGCGTGTAAGCAGCAGGCCGGGGCGGCCCGCCTCGAACGGAACGTCCTCCAACACGTCGCACAGTGCCGCCACGTCGTGGCCGTCGCAGGTGCGCACGCAGTACCCGAAGTCCCGGAACTTTGCCTCCAGCGGCTCCAGCGCGCAGACGTCCTCGGTCTGCCCGGTAATCTGCAGGAAGTTGCGGTCCACTATCGCCACGAGGTTGTCCAGCCCGTAGTGGGCGGCGGCCAGCGAGGCCTCCCAGTTGGAGCCCTCGGCCAGCTCGCCGTCGCCCAGCAGCGTGAAGACGCGGTAGGGCCGGCCGTCCATCTTGCCGGCCAGCGCCATGCCGACGCTCATCGGCAGGCCATGTCCCAGCGCGCCGGTGTTCTGCTCGACGCCGGGCACCTTACGGGTGGGATGGCCGACGAAGTGGGACCCGAAGCAGCAGAGCGTCTCCAGTTCGTCCTCGTGAAAAAAGCCGCGGTCGGCCAGCACCACGTAGAGTGCCTCGACGGAATGCCCCTTGCTCTGCACGTAACGGTCGCGGTCCGGGTCGTCGGAGGTCTCCGGCCCCACGTTCAGAACGCGGTTGTAGAGCACGTTCAGGATGTCGATACAGGAGAGATCGCCCGACGTGTGGCCGGCTCCGGCCCGTTTGATAACCTCGAGGATATTGCGGCGGTAGCGGGCCGATTTCAGGCGCAGTTCGTGCACGTCAAGCATAGCCAAGGTACCGTTGGAGACCGTCTCAAGCGGCTTGCAGAAGGGAGAGTTTAGCACAAGCCGGCCGCGCGCCTCAATCGCCCGTGTCGGCAACGACGGGGCCCGGGCCCTCCCCGCCCGGAGACGGGTAACTCGAGGGACGCCATGCGAAAGAGCGCCTGAAGGGCTTACTACGAGCCCCGTTGCCGCCCGCCAGGCAGACGCTGCGCAGACGCTTAGACGGGGCGGGTCACCTCCAGGGCCCGGCGGCCGAGTAAGGAGCTCGCGAACTGGAGAACGACCGCCCGCGAGCGGGAAGTAAAGATCAATCCGGCTGCCCGCTGGGCTCAGGCGATGAGCAGGCGGGCGAAGCTTACAGGCCCGACCGTCACGCGTCCCGCCGGACAGTCCTGCTCGGCCCGCCCCAGCATGTCGGCCCGTTGAACGCGGCGGCCCTTCACGGCCGGGCCCCGGGCGATCACCTCAACCGCTTCCCTGCCGGGGTTGTAAAGATCGACTCGTATGCCTTGTGCCAGCGGCGCGGCGCCGAGGATGATGATCCGGTCGTCGGGCTCTACACGGAGCCACGGCTCCGCAGGAGCGTGCTCCGGCTCGATCACTTCGGCGGGATGCCACAGACCGGCGGCGAACCGGTACAGAGCCACGTCGTCGAATCCGCCCGGTCGGGCACGGAGCGCGCAACGGAAGCGCCACTCGCGCGCTCCCCCTTGATCCGGGATGGCTTCGTGGGGCAGGGGTTGGTTCGTCAGCAGGTACCAGTCGAGGCGACCGCGGGTGTCCGCCCCCCGCATCCGCGCGTCAGAGGCGTAATCGGCAGCCACCCAGCCCCCGGGGTCGCGCCGGGCCAGCTCGATAGTGGCGCCGCCCGGACCGCAGACGCCCGACTGATCGAAGGCCATGTCCACCCGCCCCGAGCCGTCGGGGGACAGCGCGCTCAGCCCGCCGCCCACGGGCAGACAGGCCCCTGCGATGCCCATCAGCAGGTCGCCGCCGTCCGTATCGGGAGCCTGCGTGACGAAACCGCCGCCGCTTTCGGCCCGCCACGAACACCGCGGCCACGGCATCTCCACGCGCCAGCGCAACGCGTATCCACCGTCGGGGGGCGTCCCGCGCACCGTCAGGTCCAGCTCCGTTCCGTCCCCGGTCCACGCGGACGAGAGCCGGGCCTCCACGCGGAAAGGTCCGGCTTGCCAGGTCCCACGACGGTCGCTGCGCCAGCCCCCGTCGGGAGGCACATCGACTCCGTCCAGGGACAACACCGGCCGCATGCTCGCGGGCCGGACGGGACAGTTGCAGGGCGGCTCGGGATGGTCTTTCGTCTTGTCAGCACCCAGGCGGACGGTCAGGCGACGCGCCGCGAATCCGGGCACATCGGGCACCACCACGCGCCCACCGTGCGCCGCATAGACGCAACCGCTCCCGGGGTCCTCCAGCCCGGGCGAGTCCCCGTGCAGGTCCGCCGGCACTTCCAGCGAGACCGGCCGGGGCCAGCCGAGCGTGTTGACCACCGCCAGTTCCCGGCCGTCCCGCCAGTCCTGCGGGTACAGGGCCGCGCGGAGTTGCCCCACGGCCTCTTCGAGCCGGCGCAGGCGGCCCCGGCGGACCTCCAGGTTCAGTTGGCGTGAACCCGGGGATGAACCGTTCCACGCGTGATCGCCCAGATGCACCACCTCCTCGGTCGCCTCGCCAAACGCATCCCGCGTGTCCGGGTCGTTCCGGTCCGTCATCGCGCAGAGCGTGCGGAGGGACACCACGTCCCGCTGGGCCCGGCGGAAGCGCGCATGCTCCCGCTGGATGCGCAGCGGCCAGGCCTCCCAGCAGCCGCCGATGGCGCCGCCCACGGTCCGCAGTCCCTCCCCCGCCGGAGTATCCGGATCGCCCAGCTCCGAACGCACGTGCTCGAAAAACTGCGGCCACGTAGCGTTGACCAGTCGGGGATAGTCCCATCCCTGAGCGTTGTACTCCCGCACGGCCTGAAGCTTGACGGCGGCCTTCCGGGGCGCGTCCGGGGAGAGGTCCGCGTACATCCCCACAAGCGGGATGGCGCTCACCGGATACTCCCCGCCCAGGGCTTCGTGCTGCGGGATGACTTCGCCGTGGAGGAACGCGTTGGATCGGGGCAGTCCTGAGGCCAGAGGCGCCCCCTCGTCGTAGTCGCCGCATCGCAGCAGCAGATGCATGAACCGCTCCGGCGCCACCTGCCAGCGGGTCAGGCGGGGCAGTTGGCGCAGGGTGTCAACCCACGGGGCGTGCTCGGGGTAGTTGAGCATGCTCTTGGCGAAGGAGCGGAATCCGGCGCACCGCAGCAGGTTTCCCAGACCGGCCGTCCACGTCGGCGCCTCCATGTGGTAGGCGTGCCGAGTCAGTTGGGGCGGCGCTTCCTTCAGCCGGTCCAGGACTCCGCGGTACGGCTCCAGAAGCAGCGGGAAGGCCGCAAGCTGGAATGCCCCGGGCAGAAGCTGGTTGGGAATCGGGGTCACGTAGAAGCGGCCGCTGCGGAGGGCGTCCTCGAGACCGCGGCACTCCTCCGGGGATTGCCGCCGCAGGAACCGCTGCACCTGGTAGGTGGTGGCGAAGTTGTAGCGGTTCTCCGCCCCGGCCTCCAGCTCGGCAACCGTGGTGGCGCAGTCGTCGGCGTCGTGCTCCTCCAGGTCGGCGTAGGCCCACGTGTCGTCGGCACAGAGGTCGCTCAGCAGGTAGATGGTCCAGGGGCGGTGGATGCCGATGGTCACGCGACCCTCGGCGGACCTGCCCTGCCACCGTACTTCCAGCCTTGCCTCCACCGGCCCTTCCGGCCAGGTCGCCGGCGCCCAGCAGCGAACCGTTACGCGCTCGTCCGGCCCCGTGCCCCTCACGTAGAGGCTGCGCGTGGTCGAAGCACCGCCCGCGCTTATCTCGACCTCAAGCACTCCGCGCCACCCGGTCCAGGAGATGTCCAGTTCCATCCGCTGGCAGAGCCGGCCCTCGACCTCCGAGAAGAAGATAGTCTCCCGGCAATCGTGGACCCGCAGAGGCCGTATATCGTTTCTGTAAAGGATGCCGTCGGCCATGGTTACTCTGCCCCTCCCGGACGTGAAACGCTTGACAGCACGCCGCCGATAATCTGCAATGGAAAGTCACCGGGCGCAAGTGCGCATTGCGATTCGACCGAGACTTTTGGGGAGGGCGCGCGACAATGGACTACTCGACCGACTTGTTGACCCACGGCGTCAACGTCGTCACGGCCGAATACGCCGGGGACACCGCCGGGCTGGCCGTGGCCTGGGCCACCCAGGTGTCGTCGGAGAAAGTGCTCATCTGCGTCGGGAGCCAGAGCGCGACCCGCCCGCTCATCGAGGAGTCAGGCGCCTTCGGGCTCAGCGTACTGCGCGCGGACCAGCTCGACGTGGCCCGCACGTTCGGGCGCCATCACAGCGATGAGGTCAGCAAGTTCGCGGGCGTGGCCTGCCACACACGGGAAACAGGCGCTCCTCTGCTGGATGACTGCGTGGCGGCCTTTGACTGCCGCGTGGAGAGGACCTTCGACCTGGAGAGCGGCCAGATACTCTTCCTGGCCCGGATTGTGGACGGGGAAGTGTTCGAGCCGGACGCCGAACGGCTTATCTACCGGGCCGAGGACTATTAACGCTACTCTGTCACTTCGACTCCGGCACCTGTTAGTCGCGGTGGGCGCGCCTCAGGCCTGTCATGCCGAGGCCGGTCCGCCTGCCGCCCAAGGTTTACATGCCTCCGGCGTGGATATCCGACCGGAAAGCGTCCCGTCGGTCGACCGTTTCTGACGGTCCCGACAGCGCCCACATCACCCTTACAGCGTTCCGTTGGCTCCATGCGCAAGACCGAGTGGCGGGCACTGCGCGCACCACACACAGGGTCGCAGATGCTTCATTGCGCCGTACGGCGAATTCAGCATGACACTCTCACGCCGTTTTGCCGTGCTTGACCTGACCGGTATCCAAGCAGAACAGCGGAAACATGAGAAAGCAGCATTACGCGGATTTACCGACTCGTCGCACGGCGGCCGGGGCACCACCACCTGAACTGGCCGGCCTCGCCTGTCGCGCCCTGTCAGGGCGCCTCGGGATTCGTCGCCCCCAGATGTTTGTGGAGGGGGCCGCACTTGCGTTGCGCTAAGCGATGGACCCGCCGGTGGGTGCCTGTTCGAGGAAAGCCGACGGCGCGGGGAGGCGGCCATCCCGACGACGTGGGGAAAGAGAAGAGCACTAACGGGGGTCGCCTCAACTGCCCTGCCCCTGGCGTATACGTCGCACTTCGAAGCGGTCCGCCCGACCGAGCATCCGGTTGACGGCAAGCGCGATGGCCACGGCTATGCCGAAGCCCACGGCGCCGCCGATGAGGGGGCCCATGTCGTTGGCCTGCCCGGATTCCAACATGCCGCCCACGATCATTCCCGCCACGAACAGCCCAATGGGCAGGATGAAGACCACGAAGGTGCTCAGATAGCCGGTGTAGGCGGGGATGGCCACCTGCACGGTGTCGCCCACCTCGAGCCCCTCGCCGGAAACGCGCACGGTGCGGGCGTCGGGTTTGACGCTGGCACAGCAGGCGCAACTGAAACCGATGCCGCAACGCTCTCCAGCCTCCAGCCGCACGACCGCCTTCCCGTCCTCGACTTCCACGACCTCGCCGATATGCTCGATCTTCTTCACGGTCGTCCTCCGGCAGTTACGGGAGCCGCGGTCCAGCCCCGTGAGGACCCTCCAGTGTCCTATTCTAACCTTTCAGGGCGAGATCATCAACGGCTTGGGCGGCCCTACTGCCCCTGCGCTTCCTCGTCAGGTTGGTCTGCGGACCCATCTTCCTGGGCGGGGGCTCGGCCGACGCCGCGGTCTTCCTCCGCTTCCGGCATCAGGATGGTGTGGGCGGTCTTGAAACCGTCGCCAACGGGGACGCGCTCGGCCTCCAGGCCGAGGGCCGCCCCCAACCGCCCGTAGAGTGCGGCGGCGGGACCCGCTATGGCAAGGACGATGAGGAAGGCAATGGGCAACTGCATGGCGAAGGCGGACAGTTCCCTGCCTCCCACAATGCAGAAGCCCAGCATGGCAACGCAGGTGAAGCTGAGCCCGGCCACGATGGACGCCCACGCCAGCCGACCGGACGTCAGCCCCTCGCGGGCGGCATGGAAGGCCACCACGACGCCCATGGCCGCCGCCAGCGCCCCGACGGCGAGTAGAAAACTGGTGTAGCCGAGGTCCGTCGTCAAGCGCAGGACCAGCAGCACGCCCACCGTAAGCAGACCCGCCGCCGCCCCGATGGCCGCGTGGATGCCCACGTTGCGCAGCTCGTAGATGCTGGTCGCCTCCCGCGGGCTGGCCCCCATGATGCGCGCGTAGGCGCGCCGTCCCCACGAAACCAGAGCCGCCAGCGTGGAGTCGCGCGAGGGAATGCCCGCCAGGCGGTTCAGCCGCTCCGCCGCCAGCGGGATGGGCGAGAACAACTTGGCCGCCAGCTCCAGAGTGCCCGGCACGTGCTCGGCCTCGTCGTAATGCGTGATGACCTGCTCGAGTATCTGCTCCCTGCGTCCGGGGGGCAGGTCCTCCCCCGCCCACGTGTCGGCCACCACTTCGCCGGCGCTCTCCTCCAGCACCCGGTAGCTCTCGGCCCCGGAAAGTCCCTCCAGCGCCACAACCGCCTTGACCGGGTCCTCGTCGTCGACGGCCTTGACGGCGAAGCTGTCGCCCGCGTGGCGGCTCTGTCTCTCAAACGCGGCGGTGAAGATGAGAACCGCGAACAACAGCAGTGCCAGGGCACCCGCCCACGGGGAGGCCAGAAACAGGGCGGCCACGAGCGCGCAACTGCCCGCTATCCACAGCAGCCCCAGGGCTCCGGCCAGGTGGGTACGCCAGCGCGCGCTGGGGGCTGGCAGGGCGTTCAGCACCACCCCCCCAGCCTTCAGCACTGCCAGCGGGAGGGACAGGAGCGTTCTTATGTCGGAATCGCCGTTGTAGATGGGGGCCATGCCGGCCGCGACGACCGCCTCGGTCTCTTCGTCGGTCAACTCCCGCGACTTCATCCAACCGGTGGGCAGGTGCAGCGCCGCGCGGCGGGAGAACAGGGAGTAGCTGTAGCAGGCCGGGTCGGACCGCCCCCTCAGCACGAGCCGGGGCATGGGCAGTTGCAGTCGCTCGCAGGTGCGGGCCAGCGCCGAGCTGACCTGTTCGTCCAGCTCGGGCGGCGCCTCGGTCTCGTCGGCGCCCCGTTTCAGTTCCACGTAACCCCACACGCCGGCGGCGAACGCCACGCCCAGCGTCGCCCCGACGGCCGCGCCCAAGCCGTAGGCGGCATCCATCAGGTGGTAGAGACAGACCAGCAGGAACGCGTAGCCCAGCAGCGCCAGCACACCCATGAGTTTGGCCCGCACGTCGTGGGGTGTTACCGGGAGCTCCACCGGCTTGATGGGACGTGGCGGGGGCTTGGGCGGCTCCTTCTCGGCGGCGGGCCGTTTCTCCGCGGGCGCCGGTTCCTCCTGCTCGGTTTCCTCGAGGGGGGCTTCGGCCTCGGGCTCGGCCTCCAAAAGTTCCTCGAGGTCCTTAATCAGCTCGCCGTAGCTCTGGTGCCGCTCGTCGGGGTCCTTGTCCATCATCTTCATGATGATGTCGCAGAGGGCCTCGGGCAGGTCGGAGCGTCGCTCGCAGGGATTGACCAGGGGCTCGTTCAGATGCTTGGTCATGATCTCGAACGGAGTCGGGGCCTCGAACGGCACTTCGCCGCTGGCCAGATGATACAGGGTGGCGCCGAGGGAGTAGATGTCCGAACGAAAGTCCACCTGGCTGGGCTGCCGGATCTGCTCGGGGCTCATGTAGTAGGGCGTGCCCAGCACGTCGCCGTCGGCCGTGGCGGAGGCGCGCCCCGGCATCACCTCCTTGGCCAGCCCCAGATCGGCGATGCGGATGTTGCCCTCGCTGTCGATCATGATGTTCTCGGGCTTCAGGTCCCGATGGATGATGCCTTTCTTGGCGGCGTACTGGAGTCCTTCGGCCACCTGCAGCATTATCTGGACGGCCCTCTGCCAATCGAAAGCGCCCCACTGGTCGAGTTTGTCGCGGCAACTCTCCCCCTCGATGTACTCGAGAACGAGGTAATAGCTGTCCTCGGCCTCGCCGCAATCGTAGACGCGGACGATGTTGGGGTGGGTCAACTGGGCGGCGATGCGGGCCTCGCGCAGGAAGCGCTCGGAGAAGAACTCGTCCCCCTGGTCACGGCTCTTGCTCATGACCTTGACGGCGACGGGGATCTGGAACGCCTGGTGCCAGGCGAGATAGACGGTGGAGCGGGCGCCGCGGCCGATGACGCGCTCCACCAGGCATCTTCCGTACTTCTTCTGTTTATGCTCTTCAGGCACGGGGGCACCGGAGAAGATGGCACTTCTTTTGCACATCAACAGTGCCGGTTCAGTATGTGATATTGTAGCGGACCGGTCGGGCGGAAAGAAACGAAATCCGACCTGCAGGGCCGGGATGAGCCCGCACAGCCCGACCGGGCGCAGGACCCTGGGCGTTGCAAGAGGGTCTATCGCGGGGGGTTAGCGCGGGCGGTGCCTCATAATGCAACAGGCACCGCCGCAGAGAGGTGAAAGCGATGTCAAAGGCAACACGACTGCTGAAGAAGGCCAGCGAGCTGGTCAAGGACAAGAACTATCAGGAAGCCGTTGACGTCTATCTGCAGGCGTCCGAGGCGGCACCCGGCGACTCGAGGGCCTGGTTCGGCCTCGGGGTCTGCCTGTACAAGGTCGGGAACCTGGAGGTGGCCCGCATTGCGCTGGAACGGGCCGACAAGATGGGTTACCCCAGGGCCCAGGAGGCCCTCTCGCGGGTCGAACAGGCCGAGAAGCAGCGGGCCGAAGAGGGATCCGGCCCCCGAGCCACCGTCAGCAGAGGGCAGAAGAAGCCCCCCCGCGATGCCGGGAAATCCGCGCGACCGGTGGTGCGCCCGGAAGCCGAGAAAATCACGCTCGAGCAGTACCTCCGCATCATGCTCGTGGAGAACATCGAGTCCGACCGCCGCGCCATAATCCGCGCCATCGAGGGCACCATCAAGGACGCGGAAGTCTCCCCGGTGGACTACGGCGTCTCCACCTCCGACACCATGAGCGGCACCGTGCACTACGACGCCGCCGTGCTGGACTGGGACAGCGACCCCGACGCCGCGGAAGGGCTCATCCAGATACTCAAGATCAAGCGCCCCTCCCTCTTTATCGTCTGCCTGACCGAACAGTGGGACGCCGAGACGGTGGCCCAGATCGTCGAGGCCGGAGGCGACTATCACCTGGCCAAGGAGGATGACTTCGCGCTCGTCCTGCCGCTCATCCTCGCCCAGTGGGCTCGGCGCGACCGCTCAATCGACCTTCAACTGCGCGCCAAGGTGGCCGAAAACCGAGGCGAGGAATGGCCCCAGGCCCTGGACGCCCTCGGCGAGATGCTCATGCTCGTCGCTCCCGACCTGACCATAGTGCAGGCCAACCAGGCGACGATGAAGGGATTCCGGAAGGGCGAGGACGAATTCCTGGGCAAGCCCTACGCCCAGATACTCTACGGTTCGGACAACCCGCCCGAGTCCTGCGCCTTTCTGGAGGCCCTCGAGGTGGGCAAACCGGCCGAATGCGACGTGTACCACGAGGAACTCGACACGCAGTTCACCGTGCGCACGTGGCCGGTGGTCGAGCACACCGGCAAAGTCAACGCCGCCATCGGCATGCTGAGGGAGAAGTCAGCCGACGAGGTCGGCGATGACGTGCGGGCGCGGGAGAAGTTCTACCGCAACCTCAACGAACGCGCCAACGCCGGTATCGGCATGGTCGGCCCCGACGGCGCCATCCAGTACGCCAACCAGCGGCTCTGTACCATGGTGGACTACACCATAGACGAACTGCTGGACAGGCCGGTGGAGAGCATCGTGGCCCCCGAGGACCAGGAAGCGTTGCGCGAATGCCTGGCAGGGGCCGTGGACTCCGGGGAGGCCGAGGGCCGACTGAAGCTGGAGCGCTCCGATGCCGCCACGTTGCCCACGGAGGCCCGGTTCGGGCGGTTCCGGGCCGACGGAGAGACCTCCCTTGTGCTCACCTTCGTCGAAGTCGGCGGGCTTGTCGAGGCCGAGCAGGAGATGTGGACCGACATGAAGGAACTCAACAGCATCCTCGACGAGGGCATCGACAAGCTGGAATGCGGTGTCACCGTGCTCGACGAGGACGGTCGCATCACCTGGCTGAACACCCCGGCCGCCGAACTGCTGGGACAGGAGCGGGAAGACCTCCTCGGGCAGCCATACCTGGAGTCCCTCTCCGTGGCCCTCGACTCCCATGAGGCCATGGCGGACGACTTCCTGGCGGCCCTGGAACGCGCCCACGAGGACCTGGAGGCGCTGGAGGGGCTGGACCTGCCGCTTGTCACGGGCAAGGGGGACGCCCTGGCATACTGGAGCACTCCGGTTCACGGCCTCTCCGCCGGGGTCGCGCGCGTCGAGCACTTCTACACAACCCAGAAAGAGGTCGTGCGGGAACCGGCCGCTGAGCCCGCCTCCGACCTGCCGCCCGGACTGGCCGAGGCCGTACCCGACATGCTGTTCAGCACCGGCCCCGACGGCCAGATCACCTGGTGCAACCCGGCCGCCGTGGCCACCGCAGGCTATGACATCGACAGCCTGCGGGGCATGGGCCTGACCGATCTGGCCTTCGAGGACTCGCGCAACAAGGTGGAGTACCTGGTGAAAAACGCCCTCAACAGTTGTCGGCGCGTCGAAGGCGAGGAGGTCATGCTCTCCCGCGGCGACGGCAGAGCGTTCTGGGCGGAACTCACCCTTCTGCCCGTCCGCAACGGCCAGGACGGCACCGCCAAGGGCCTGCACGGGTCGTTGCGGGACGTGACCGAGCGCAAGATCAACGAGGCCATCCACGACATGCTGGAGAACGGTGCGCCCGCGGAAGCGTAGGATGAGCGAGGCACCCGGCCTCAGTCTTCGTCCGTGACGTCGCCTTTCAGTTGCGGCTTCCGCGGAGTTTCGGGCGGACGCAGCTTGCGGGCGGTTTCGGTCAGCCGTCGTTCCGGCGCTTCGGAGTGGCGGTTCTGCAGGAACTCGTGCAGCACGCGTCCCTCGTTCTGGGCGGGTGCCTCCATGCCCATCAGTTCGGCGAGTGTCGGGGCGACGTCCAGCGTGCTGCGGCTGCCCTTCTGCGTCGGCTCCTCCACCACGCCTTTGCGCACCCCCGGTCCGGCCAGCACCATCATGCCGTACACGGTCGTCGTCTCGGTCTCGTAGGTGGGAATCATCGGCCCGTGGTTGCCGCCCCGCGAGGGGAAGACGACGCGCTCCTCGCCCTGGGCGAGCACCGCCGTGCCCGTCCATCGGTAGCCGCCGGCGTAACAGAACACCAGGTCGCCGATGTGCTCGCCGTATAGGCCCACGACGGGTGCTTCCTCGCGAGTGAGGACGAAGGAGAAGACGTGCTCGCCCGTTTCCGGATCCCTCAACTCGCGCATGCGGGCCTGCACGTCGGCCACAAGATCGTCGTACTCCTCGGGGGGCACGACGCCGGTCGGCTCCCGGCCCTCGAGATTGATCCACAGGTGGTTCTGGTCGAAGAACAGCTTGCTCTTGCTCCACTCGACGTCCCGGCCGTCGTCGGACAGCGTCAGCCAGCCGGTGTCCCGGAAAGCGTTCACAAGCGCCACGGCCTTCTTGTTGGCGGGCATGCCGTGGTCCGCGGCTATGGCGATGACATTCTCCGCGGGGTCGAAGCGGTCCAGGAACTCCCCGACGAAGCGGTCGGTGGCGCGGTAGTAGTTCCTCAGGGCGCTCCATGCCTTCTCGGCCCCTTCGGGGGTGTACTCGGTGCCGGTTGGGTCCACGCGTGACACATAGATGTGCTCGACCATGTCCGGCAGGTGCCAGTGGGCGTAAAGCAGATCGGCGCCGGTGCGCTGCATGGCTATCTCGGCGGCGGCCGCCCACCAGGTCGCCTCGTCGGCCAGCGCCTGATCGACCGTGGGCCAGTCCAGCAGTTCTTGCTTGCAGTGGAGCCGGGCCGTCTGCATGGCGTGCACGTAAGGCCCCAGCCGCTCGACCAGCTCGTGGCCCAGTTCGGGGTTCGAGACGAACCGCCCGTCGGTGGGGTAGGCCTCGCTGCGGTAGAGGCGGAAGCGCGAACCGTCCGGCCCGCATTGGACCAGCCGGAACCGGAAGGCTCCTTCCACCTCACCCATCTCCTCGGTGGCGAAGTCGGCGTAGACCCAGTCGGACCATTCCCCGGGCCGCAGGGCGGCTATGGCGTCCTCGGCGTCCCGGTCGGGGCAGATCAGCAGGCGCGGCTCCTCCCCGTCGAGCACCAGCAGCCCGTAGTAGGTCGGTCCCGGCCCTTCGCTCGAGGGCAGCACCGGCAGTTCGGCTACCATGACGTCCCCGTCGGGCACGTTGCTCCAGGCCTCGGGCGGGTGGAAGCTGATCGGCGCTCCGCCCTCCCTCTGAAGGTTGTGATACACCGTCGGCAGGGCGACGTCGTAGTAGGAGCGCGCGGGCTGGAAGAGCCGGTCCAGGTGCACTGCGGCCTCGGTGGTCGGGGGATACCCCGCGTAGTTCATCACCACGGACCGCTTGCCGTGGCGGCCGGCCGTCTCCCACAGGTATTCGGCCGTGCAGAGCCCGGAGTTGAACGCTTCGTCGTGGTGGGCCTCCGGGGCGGGGTCGTCCGGCCGATGTCCGCCCCAGACGGTCACGGTGTGACGCCCGGGCGTGGCTCCGGTCCCGATGGTGGTCCAGTTGGTCGGCGTCTGGGCGGGGATGCACGGCAGAAGGCGGCAGAAGCACCCCCGGTCCATCAGACGCTGGATGTTAGGCAGGATTCCTTCGTCGGAGAACTTCTCGACCATGTTCGCCAGAATGGCGTCAAGACCCAGCATCAACACCTTGCCGTTCATGCGGCTCCTCCTGCAAGCGGCCGTGTGGAGTGAGCATGCTACACGCCGGACCCGACGCGGTCAAAGGTTCCCGCCACCCACGGGCCGAGCCTCGCACAGGGGGAGACGGGCTCGACAGCCGTCGCGAGCCGGAGCGTCACATCGGCGGGGGGCCGACGGCGGCGCGCGCCACGTCGAGGTAGAAGTCCTGGATGCGCTGTTCGAACTCCTCCAGGTGCCTCCATATGCCCGCGTCCGCCGGGTCCCACCAGCCGATTTCATTCAGGTGGTCGGCCTCGATGGATTTGACGAAGTACTCCTGCCGCCACGCGGCGGACTGCAGCGACACGAGACCGTCGTTGGCCCCCTCTTCCCGTTCGATGATCCGGTGTGAGAAGCGCAATGGGCGGTAGGTTGCGCCTCGATCCTTGACACCCGCGTACGTGCGGAACTCTACGGGGCATTCGCGCTCGAAGTCCCGTACCCGCTCGTTGAAGCGTTCGCAGCTCTCCCGCGTGAGGTCGCGGAAACCACGGATGTCCAGTCCTATCCGCCCGGCCAGGTTGATGAGCCGCCCGAGGTTGCGGATGCCCCAGTCGGCGAAGCTGGAGCCCCGGTGGGGCGTGCCGACGGTGGAAAGGGAGGCGATGCGCTCCGCCATGCCGTGGCGGTGGATCATGTGGCGTGTGTCGAGGCCGCCCATGCTGTGGGCGATGACGTGGACGCGCGGCCAGCGGCGGAAGTCGTCGGTGATGCGGGTCAGCTCAGCGCGCAGGTCGTCCGCGCGGTCCTCCACCCCAGCGGCCCATCTCACGTTGGCATGAAACACCGTGTATCCCCGGTCCGCCAGGGCCGTGCGGATGCCGCGGAAGTAATGAAGCCGGTCGTCGTCGCGGTTGTCGAGTTCGAGGGCGGTGTTGGCGATAGCGTCGAACCGGCAGATGCCGTGCGCCAGCACGATGGGTTCGGTCCCACCTGAGTTCACTCGCGCGGATCCTCACGAAGTCTGAGGAAGGGTGGCCTCAGGTCTCTTCCCCGGATGTCAGCGCGCCGTGTATCTTCTCGAAGGCTTCTCGCTGAGCGGCCTGAATACGTTCGCGGTACTCCTCGACGGCGGCTTCGACCTTCCGGAACCGTTCTAACTGCTCCTCGGAGAGGATCTCCTTCAGCTCGGCCTCGTAGTCTTGCTCCGCCTTGCGCTCAAGCTCCCTGTACTTCTCCCGGTACCCCTTCCATGCGGCGGGGTCTTCCAACTCCTCCCGGCGGGGCATACCCCGCAGCGCGTCCGAAAGGGTCCTGTGTTTGCGCACGCGCAGGCGCAGAAGCTTCCGGCGGGTGGCCTCGTCCACATCCAGGAACTTCGTAGGATCGGCCATTGAGAGGCGCTCGCCCGGGGCGAGCGGGTGCTGTTCCTCGTCGGCTCCCACCGCCTCCATGAAATCGCTCGCCGCCGCCGCGGTCTCCTCGGCCAGCTCATCGAGGGCGGACATAACCCCGTCGTAACGTGCGCGCTGGGGCTCATCGAGCACGTCCCGGACCTTCTGGGCGTAGTCCTTGCGCAGTTGCTCCAGCAGGCGGGCCTCCTCCTTCCTCTTCTGCCGGGCCAACCGCTGCAGCTCGGCCCGCTGCTCGGCCGAAAGGTCCAGCGCCTGCCGGGCGATGCCGGTTACGTCGTGGCGCTCTTCCTTGAATCGCGCGATGAACTGCCACGCCTGCATCGCTCCCCCGGGCGCGGGGGCAGAGGCCGGCTGGTTGGCGGCTGGCGTTCCGCCGGGCGCGGCCAGGGCTGCCATCCCCGCCGCCGCGAGGGCTACAACAATTACCGCGGGTTTCCATCTAACCTTTTTCATTCTCCACGTCCTTTACGGATATAGCGTTCGCGGCTCACCGCGAACCAGAGGCCGTCAGCACGAACCAGTGCGTCCCCTCGTCTCCGCTGAGATCGATTTCGTAAGCGCCGTCCTGCCGTCGAGGCGTGACTGTGGCCTTCGGCTGTCCCGTCCCATCGACGGGGATCAGGCGCATGCCGTCGTTCTGGTTGGCTATGCGCAGCGTGCCGGACAGCGGCTCGCTGTAGAAGGGGAACCGGTTGCCCGGGGCGACCGCCCGGCCGATGGCCGTGATCATCAGGCGCTCGGACTGCCGGACAGGCCGCTCGTCCAGGCTGCTGACCACCAGCACGCCGAAGTTCGTCTCGATGTCCATCTGCACGTCGGCCAGTTGGGTCAGCGCCCTGCCGCCCTCCAGGCCGATGAAACCCTGCGCTCCCTGCGTTCTGGGCGTGTCGAACAGTTGCACGCCCTCGCCCCAGTAACGGGCGATCTCGCCGGTGTCGCTGCGTACGGCGTCGGCGTCGGCCGGGATGAACTGCCGCTCCGGATCGGTCACTTGCACATCTCCGGTGGGCTGAGATTCCATGTCCGGCAAAGCGATGGCGATGCGGTGCTGCTCGGCCAGCGTCCGCAGGGCCGGCATGTTGGTGTCGGTGAGTTTCCGGTTGTAGACCTGATCTTCGGTCAGGCGCAGGACGGCCGTCTTGTCGGCCCGGCGGAAGTGCCCCTGCCGGAAGGCCAGCGCCGCGGCCGGCATGGTGGCCATCAGGCCGGGGTCCTGGTAACTGGTCCACGTGTGGGTCCGGCTCATCGGGCCGAAGCCGTGTTGGGAGTAGTTGTAGAGCATCGGGGCGTCCCAGCCCTGCAGGGCGCCCATGGCGCTGATGTACATGGGCGAGGCCGCCCGCCACGTGGTGGAATACGGGGTGTTCCACTCCGTGATGCTGAGGGGTTTGCCCGCGATCTGTGCGGCGGAGATGCGGATGGCGAAGTTGGACGCGTAGCGCGGGTTGACGCCGAGCGCAAAGGGCTCCTCCCCGCCGTAGGAGTGCACGTCCACGAAATCCGACTCCGCCAGCGCCGGCAGGTCCCACATCCCCATCCCGGCCCAGAACTGGTTGGCCACGATGGGCACGCGCGCTCCGAGCGAGCGAAGGTGTCGCGTCATACGTTCCGACCACGCGCTCTGCTCGTGGTTCAGGTAGCGCTTGCTGGGGCCGGCTTCCCACGTGCGCGATGTCTGCCCGTAGGGCAGGCCGGTGCGCTCGCAGTAGTCGCGCACGCGCTGGGTGAATATCTTGTTGTGAAAGGGGTTCCCCTTGTCCCCCAGCATCCGGTTCCCGAAGTGATTGGTCAGGTCGTTTTCGTTGGTCACCAGAAGCCCCATGATGGCCGGATCGTCCTTGTAGGCCAGCCCCGTGTAGGGGTTGACGTGGGTGAGGTACTTCTGGTTGAACTCCTTCATGAGCTGCTCGATGCGGGGGTTGTAGTAGCAGAAACCCTTGCCCCCGCCCTTGCCGTCGCCATCGTGGTCCAGATCGTCGAAACCCGGGATGTCGTCGCCGCGCTTGAACTCCCGACCGACGTGCAGGTCCAGCCAGACGTAAACGCCCTCCTGCTTGAGGCAGTGAATCAGGTAATCCAGTTTGTCCATGGCCTCGGCATTCAGGGAGCGCGAGTGCGGCAGGCTCTTGTCGATGACCGTGGGGCTGACCCAGCCCGTGCTGTCGTGGTGATGGATGCGCATGAGGTTGAATCCCATGCGGGCGATGCGGCGGGCCTGGGCCGGCATTGTCTCTTTGTCGCTGAAGATGGCGTAGGCGGCGATGTTGCCGGCCCAGAAGCGGGCGGGCGTGTCGTCCTCGAAAACGAAATCGTCACCGTCCACCTGCAGAAAGCCGTGCTTGCCGGCCGGGCGGTGGTTCAGCCAGGAGAGGTCCACGGGGCTGGCGTTCCAGTCCAGGGCGCCCTCGACCCAGTTGTCGGTCTCGGTCGGGCCGAACTTCTCCCTCAGCGAGCGGCTCATCTCGGTGCCGGCGGGCAGGTTGATGCCGATGCGGGTTGTGATGGGCGCGGCGGGCGCCTGCTCGTTCACGTACCAGATGCGCACCTCACCGCTGCCTTCAACGGAGCAAGGCGTCGGCTGGGCGAACTCCACGTCGATGCCCTCCTCGCCCGGCAGGTGCCAGGTGAAGCCGGCCAGCGTTTTCATGCCCGTCCGGCCGGGCGAGTCCATCGTCTCGGTGGTCCCGTCGGCATGCCGGAACGTGAGTGAGGGGTTGTAGCCGAGCGCGTTGCCGGAGCGGGTGAAATCGATGGCCAGTGCGAAACCCACGATGTCCCGGAGGGGCTCAGAGGGGGAGGCGGTGATGGCGTATTCGAGGCGGCTCCCCCGCGGACTGCTGACCTCAACCTGGAGGGGGACCGCCCGGGGGACGCCGTCGGCGGGAGGTACGCGTCCTTCATACCGCCGCAGATCGCCCTCCTGCCCGGCGGAGCGGATGCGGGCGCGGGCGAAATCCCAGCCCGTTCCCCATCCCGGCCAGTTGGACTCGGCTATCGGGGCCCCGTCGTAAGTCAGCGTGAAAGAAGCGTTTCTTTCAACGCTGACCTCCCACCCGGCAAAACAGCGTGCGGGGGTAACGGCGAGAACCAGACACACGAACACAGCAGAAACGCCAAGGGACGGCGCGGAGCCACGTCTCATCAACGGTCACCGAATTGTGAAAAGGGTGCAATCACTCGATTATAACCCGCTGCATGGAAAGGCCAAACCGCAGGGGGCCGCGGAATGTCGAGCAGGGCGGGCGCGAGAGCAGGCATAGAGGCTCAGCCGGGGGCCACGGGGTCTTGATCGCGAGCCGATGGCGCGGGCAACGAGCGGCTCGCTTTGCTCAACTGAAGAAGGGCGGTTCGCCGCGCACTGAGCCGACGGCCCCCTCGGCGCGCGAAACGTGTTCGGGGCTGCCCCAGACGGAGATGCGCACGCTGCCTTCGGCGCCGGCTATTCCGCCCGCGCCGATCAGCGCCGCGCGGCCGCCGCCCATGTCCAGCCTCAGCGCCTCGATCTCGGTGAATATCTCGCCGTCCACGGGCCAGAGGGTCGGCCCGTCGCCGTCGCCGGCCACGGACGTCAGGTCGCGGTAAAGCTCGTGCAGGTCGCCCGGGATGTTCTTCTCCAGCCCGACCGGCATCAGGAGCGTGGCCCGACGCGCCACGACGGACCCGATGGCCGCCCCTATAGTGCCCCCGGTGGGATGCCCTATGAGGATGCCCGCCTGGCCCTTGTCGTAGTTGATGGCATTGGCGCCCTTGATGAAGACGTCGCCGGGGCCCATCTCGGTCACGACCTCGGTGGCGGAGACCCCCTCCATTCGCTCCCCGTGACGCAGCACCACGTCCGGCAGCTTGTTGGCGGTCTTCGCCTCTTCGGCGCCCACAGGGGGCTTCGTAACGCCGGTGCAGTAATGCGCCTTGTTGATGCCTTCCCCCAGCATTTCCTCAACGATGTAGGCGTTCGTGCTGCCCTTGGCGACGGCCACGATGCCGTCGTTGAGCGCTCTGTTGACCCTCGGATGCTTCCTCACGGCGCGCGCTATCAGGCGCTTGGATTCGGCGACGGTCAGCACGAAACTCTTCTGATGCAAAGCGCCCGGCATGGCGGCCTCCTCTCGCAAACAGGCAACGGACAGACGGTTCAGTGCAAATGCTCCGGTGCATTGTCCAAATGCATTGGCCTCCGGCGACAGATTATAGCAGCCCCTCCGCCCCGCTCCAAACCTCGGCGGTCCGGCCACCACAAACATCGGCACGGACAAAGACCCCCGCACACGGATTCGACACGCCCCTGCGGCTCATGATGCCGGTGTGCTCTTGAATGACCTGAGCAAGCGACGTCCTTCGACGAACAGGCCCCGTCGGAGGAATCGCCCGGTCAGCCATGCGCCGGCGGCGCAGAGGGCCGCCGCCATCCCGGCCTGCCAGAGGCAAGTTACCAGGGGGCCGGGGCCGGGCAGGAGCCGGCCGAGATGCGCCGCCGCCGCCACGCAGAGTCCCAGCACGGCGGCGGGCACCGCGGCACGCACAAGGCGAGCGCGGTCGATAGGCACTCCGGCAACGGCCACCATCCACACCGGAAGCGAGATGAGCGCGCCGACGACGGTCGAAGCGGCCACCCCCGCGACGCCCCAGCGGGCCGCCAGCGGATAGATACTCACCGCCACGCCCAGCAGGTTGACCAGCGAGATGCTGAACTGCAGGTGCGGCCGTCCCGTGCCCAGAAGCAGCGGCCGGCCCGTGGCCGTCAGGGCGTACAGGCAACTGGCGACGGCCAGTATGCGGGCGGCCGGGACGGCGTCGGCCCACTTCGGACCGAACAGCCCGGGGATCAACTCCGGCCCGGCGAACAGCACAAAGAGCGAGACCGGCACGGTCAGGCAGGTGATGACCTGGAAGGAGGAGAGAAAAGCCCTGGCCAGCCGCTCCCGTTCGTCCTGGACCTTGGCGAACGCGGGCAGCAGCACCCTGAAAGCCACCCCGACCACCGCGACCATCGGGTCCTGGGAGACCCGGCGTCCAATGCGAAAAAGGCCCAGGGCTCCCGCCCCGAGAAACCTGCCCAGCACTGCGTCCGGCCCGCGCATGCCGATGAGCCCGATGATCGAGGAGCCGAGCATCCAGCGTCCGTAGCGCACGAGCCATCGCAACTTCCCGAAGTCGCAGTGGAGGCCCGGCCGATAGGGATGAAGCACGTAAGAGGCGATGCATTGCACGCCCATCTGAGCCAGCCGCGCCCAAACGAGCGCCCAGGCCGACCGTGTCGCGCACGCCACCCAGATGCCGACTACAAAGGACACGACCGTGCCGGGCAACTCGAAGAAGAACTGCCGCCGGAATTGCAGTTCTCTGCGGAAGTAAATGATCCCGATGTTGGTGAAACCCTCCAGCACGGGTGCCACCGACGCCACTCGGAGCAGGGGGACCACCCGCGGCTCGGAGAAAAACGAACCTATCAGCGGGGCGGCCGCGAAGAGCAAGGCGGCGCGCAGGAGCCCTCGCAATACCTGCACGGTCCAGGCCGTGTCCAGGTAATCCGCAGTGACTTCGGGCCGCTGGACGAGCGCCGTGTTGAAACCCGTCCGGCTGAAGGTGCGGACCGTGACGGTGGTAAGCAGCACGATGCCGAACAGGCCGAAGTCCCGGGGCGAGAGCAGGCGCGCCAGCACGAGCAGACGGACCGCGCCCAGCCCGTTGCCCAGCAGGTTGGCCGCCACCACCCATCCCGTGGCGCGCACGACGCGCTCCTGCAGGGGCACGCCGGACCCTTCCTGGTCCATCTCGGAGTTGTCGGCCATGTCAACTCCTGCCTTCGGTCCCGCGCCTCAGCCGCTCGGCCACGCACAGGGGCATGAACTTGCCGCCCGCGCTCCAGAGCGGCGCCTGTCGCCTCACGCGCAGGGCATCCGCCTGCTTCCAGAACGCCGCCGCCAGCGCTTCCGGCAGCTTGCCGTGCTCCAGCTCCTCGACTACCGCCCGCACGGGGGCCCGTTCGTCGGGCAATTCCACGGCGGGGTCCACCAGCAGCGTGAGGCGGGTGAAACCGTCGGCATCCTCCTCCTCCAGAAGCTGATAGTCCAGCGGACCGCCGCCGAACCGCGCCGGCAGCACCTGTTCCAGAATGCGTTCCAGGTCCGTGTCGATCAGGGTCACCCCCTCGCCCGTCATCTTGGAGTAGCTGCGGATCTCGCGCACGTGCTCCGCGTAACCCAGTTCCTCCAGCGGACAGCCGCAGGACCGGGCCTCCACCACCCCGTAGTCGTCGATGCCCACGTTGAGCATGAGCTTGGGAGCGGCGGGCCGGAGGGTCGTCACGTAGAACGCGTCCACCGACGTGCTCCATTCGGGCACCTCCCGCGGGCGCTGGATGAGGGCGACGCCGTCCTTGAGCAGATGGAGGTCGTTGCCGTCCGCCGGGTTCCCGCACGGCAGGCCCAGTTGACCGGTCTCCGTCGTGCTGTAGCTGGGGACCCAACGGGCGCCGGTGGCCGTAATGGCGGCCACCTTGCCTGGTGTCGGCGGCTCCCCGCCGCCGCGGAAGGTGACTCCGTTCAGGTCCATGCCCCGGTCCCGGGCCGCCGCGGCGACCCGTAGCGCGCTGCTGACGAACGCACTGACCTGGCACGCGCCGGCGCGGTCACGGGCCCGCTCGATCCACTCGAGTACGGGGCGGGGCTCGTCCAGTCGCACCGGTTCCGGGTGCGGCAGCGCGTGGCCGAACAGCCGGGCGGCCGTCAGCACGTACCGGGTGGCCAGCCGGTGCTTCAACGGGAGCCGCAGGTCCGCGTCGGCCACGGGTGAGAACCACCGCTCCGGGGTGTTCCCCAGCACGGGTCCGCGCAGGCAGTTGCTCAGCCCCGAGGTGGCCGGCAGTATGGGCCGCCAGACGGCCTTCGGCACGTCAAGTATCCCGTGGACCGAGCACTGCAGCACCTTGTAGGGTAACTGGGCCGCCAGGTGATCCAGATCGATGGCGATGCGCGTCCCGGCGCCCGTCGAGCCGCTGGTCTGCGCCCGATAACAGCGGCTGAGGTAGGGATTGTCGAAATCACGGGCGCTGACCGGAATCTCCCGTCCGTTGCGGACAAGCGGAGTGCGCCCCTTGAACTCGTCGAACTCCACGTGAACGCCGGCGTCGTACAGCGCGCGGAGGGTCGGCTCGATGCCGTCGGTGCGCACCATCCGCTCGATGTCGCCGAACCGGCAGTCGGCCATCTCGAACAACGGTCTGTACGGGCTGCCGGGGTTCTCGAAGAAGCCCTTCTTGAGGATGCGCAGGAAGGTGTCCTCACGCTGCGCCATGCGCCGCCGCAGGATTCGCAGCGCCTCCGGCACAGCCATCCGGCGCCGCAGAAACCGTCCCAGCCCAAGCGCGAAGCGGCCGTACATCACTGCATCCCGCGTGAGCGCCATATTCCCCCCGGCAGAAGGATCCACATCTCCGTGCAGAAGCCGCATTATAGCGGCGCCGGGCGACGCCACAAAGCACACCGCGGCTCCACCGCCCGGTCAGGCCGGCGGCGCCATCATTCACCACCGGCGACCGTGACAAAGAAGCTCACCGCCTGCCGTTGCGTGGTGGGCGCCGCCGAATACGCCAGCACCGTAATGAGGTGCTCCCCTTCCGTCAGATTCTCCATGTTTATGGCGCCGCTCGTCCCGAGGTCGCCGAACTCCGTACCCAGGTCCCCGTCGAGGCTCGAATGCCATTGCAGGAGGCCGAGCGGCAGGCTGCTTGTCCACTCAACCTGCACCGGGCCCGCGGAAGTGACGTCGTCCGCGCGCGGTTCAGCCCTGAACTCGAGGGTGCTGTCGTTCTCGCTGGCGCGCAGGCCCAGATAGTAGTCGGCCTGCCAGGAACGCTCACCGTGAGTGGCGCGCAAGCGGATCTTGTGCGTTCCCGCCGCGATCCCGTCGGTCTGGATGCGCCCGTTCGGACGCACCTCCAGACCCTCCGGCAGGGGGCTGAGGACTTCCCATGTGATGTTCTCAAAGTCGCCTTCGAAGTCCGGGATGTTCAGTATGCTGAAGTAGACGTGGCACCAGTCGTTGGAGAACAGGTTCCAGCCCAGCTTCTCGTCGGGCGTGTCGGTGAGCGCGGGCCAGATGTCCACCTGCAGCCGTGGCGCGTCCTCACCGCTCAGTCGGGAGGTCCGATGGTATTTCAACCAGGCACGAGCCACCCTCCCCGAGGGCAGCCAGACGTAGCCGCCCACCCTGTCGTCGGGGAACTTCACTACGCCTTCCCCCGGCGCCTCGGCGTGGGGATACACGGCCGCGTCGGCGACCTGCCATGCGGTGAACCCGCCGTCGCCCCACTCCGGCGGCAGAAGTTCCAGATAGCCCACCCAGCTCTGTGTCTCGTCTATGTCATGCAGGGCGACGGTTCCGTCGGCTGCAACCGGATCTTTGATTCTCAGGTCCGCCACGTCCTCCAGCCACATGGTTTGCAGCTTCATCGCTTCGAAGTCATTGCCCTGATGGCACTCTCCGTGGCCCAGCACGCAGGTCCACTTCCACCCCAGCTCGGACAGCCTCGCGGAGACCTGCAGGTTCCATCCGACCAGCGGCTGGTGCTTGTCCCTGGCTCCTACCAGGTTCCAGACCGGCACCTCACCGCGCGGATCGCCGCGAACGACATCGGGATCGAGTTCGACCTCGGGTATGCCCTGTTCGCGCCAGGGAACCTTCCCGGCCGTCACGCTGCGGAAGATGAGGGAGTGGTGGCCGATGACCGCCAGCGAACGGTCGATTGTGGCCGGGTCGACGGCCTTGTTCCACGCGGAAGGCCCGCCGGCGGAATGGCCGATGTACGTGGCCGGTATGTTCTCCAGTTCGGGATGCCCCAGCCGTCGTCCCAGATCGGCCCGCGCCTGCCTCGAGTCCCGCTCGGGCCCGATCATGAACTTCGCGCGCTCGGCGAAGTCCCTGAAGATACCCGAATCGGCCGGCTGGTTGAAGAGGTACTGATACCACGCCCGCACACGCTCCCCTTCTCCCAGGGAGCGCGGGATGTAGAGCTTGACGCTGCTGACGGGCATCTGATGCCCTCGGGCCTCCCCGCCCGCGCGGGAGGCTTTCGGCACGTATGTTTCATCGCCTTCTCCGGCGCCCGCGTTCTCCGGCATAGCCACACCTCCCGTGAAAAGCATCATGCTGACCAGGAGCAGCACTTCGGTCCGCCGTCTCGTCCGTTCCGCTCTCATCCTATCCCTCCTCACACGGGGTCACGCCCGGGATCGGGCGTGCACGCGTGGCTCGCAGACTTTCATAACGTCGCTTGCCCCGAGCGCCATCTCCTCCACCAATCTTCGCGCGCCGCAACCTGATGTGCAAACTTTGACAGGCCATCCCCGCGGTCGTACGCTGGATTAAATGGGGGAGAAGTTCTTCGGCCGCGGCGTCGGCCGGATTGAGGTCAGTCCTGCGTGGAGTCTCGCAGGGTCAAGATACGGTCGCGTAGGGCAGAGATTAGTCAGCGCAGACAGAAAGGGGACGTAATCACATGCGCAAATCGACACTCTTCTTAGCTATGCTGGCGCTTCTATCTCCAGCGGAAACGCCACGTTGTCCACGATGGTCCGGAAGGGAAACAGGGCGAAGTGCTGAAAAATCATGC
>JAWODG010000181.1:0-12780 GCA_046483385.1 Candidatus Brocadiia bacterium
ACCTTGTGCTTTCGGTACTTGGGTTTGTGATTGAGGGGAGGGAGGTGAGTTATTCTGATTTTGTGATTTCTTCTTTTGAGATGGGGGTTTCATGCCCATAGATTGAAGTTTCTGTCGGGCTTCTTCTTCTGTCATGACCATTTGTCCTTTAGCATTTTGTTTTGGCATTTTTATCAAACCTTCCAATATACCACATTTGAATTAGGGACATCATGGATTTCTCCATCATCCCAAGATAAATAATTTTCAGCACCATCTAATCTAACCGCTTCTTTCGATGCTTCTTCATAGTCTATTCCCATAATTCTATTGAGGATGTAATCGTCTGAATATCCCCAACCTTTGAAATATTGGTATGGATTTCTCTCCAATTCAGATTCTAAATTATCTACTCTTTTCTGTGCTTCCTCTTCCAATCTTTCATCAGACCAATTAGGATGTTCATGTTCCAAAGTGTCAATATAATATGAAAATTCGTCAGAAAGCATAACTCTTTTGTCTGTGTCACCAAGATATGAATGCTGTTCAATAAACCAATCTTCAAATATACTTGGATTTTCTTTCAAATCTTCACGAACTCTGTCTTCAGCTAAAAGTATTGCAGAATCATAATCCCTTGCTATAACGAACCTACCTTCTGTAGTTTCTACTTCTACAGCACGGTATCTGTTATAACCTGAAGGACTTATCTCAATCAATTCGGCATCTATACTTTCGAGGAAATTTTCTATATCATCTTTCGATATTTGTGCATCTGATAGCAACTTTGATTCTTCGGGATATACATCTAAGTCTCTCGATTCATTTTTGGGCATTCTTGTCTTGATGCCGTTGCTGGCGAGAGCATGGCGTTCACTTTCAAACCTCCAGCCTTTGTTTCTTCTTTTCATATTTTAATCAACTCCTAATCTTGTTTGGGATGGATGATACTGAGAAAATCTGATTCCCATATCATCTATCACTTCTTTGATGGTTCTATCACCATCTAACACATCTTCTACTTCATAATCAGTCATTCTTTCCATAACATGTTCAACTGCTGATTCTTTGTCTATACCTTTAGGAAAGCTGTAATCGTTGACTTCAAAGTAAATTTGTGCCTCTCTTATTGCCTCTTTAGATGGATAAGGTGCTTTGCCATCACGTGCTTCGATTTCTCTATCATTATAAGTGGATAAATAATCATATATTTTTTTAGCTTCTTCTTCATCTACATTGCCTTCCCATTTTATGTTATTCAATGCACCTTCATACAATCTGCTGTAGTAATCTTCTTCGTCAAGGAGTGGATATTGTGCCATTTCATTGGATAAATCTTCAGCTTTATTTAAAGCTTCTTCAGCATCTTCATGGATAAGTATTACTTCAACCCAACCCACTGCCCAATGATTAAATCTTACTATTTCCACACCATCTTCATCACGAAGTTCTTTGAGAAAAGCATCCCAATTTGATTTTTCCAATGGTGAAGCATCTCTGGATTTGCTATAAGCAACATAATAATCACTATAATCTTTACCCATGTAATTTTCTGCTCTTTCCCACTTGTTTAAACCTTTTGCCGTAGTCTTTATACCCATAGCACTCATCGCATGGCGATTTGGCTCATTTCTCCATCCTCTTCTTCGGGCAAAGGCTTTTGGGAGGATTTTCAATATTTTATCAAGGTCTTTTTGTGCATCTGCTGACGTGTATTTGTTTTTTGTCATATTATCTATTTCTCCCAATCAATTTTGATGGTTTTTACATCTTCGTTATAATAGTCATCTATCTCAATTTCCTCTTTAAGTGCATCATAGAATTCTTGTTGATAAATAAATTCAAATTCATTCATCCATTCATCTTTTCTCTTTTCATATTCAGATGTGCCTTCTTTAACACCTTCTAATTTCATTTCTTCTTCCAAAACCTCTTCACTTTCTTTCATTACATCAAAATATCCAACCCTTAATTTATCATAGTCAATAAATTCGTCAAAAGAAATGTGTATTGGCTTTGGGTAAAGTTCATCAGGATAAAAAGTTCCCACTCTTTGTTCCCATACCAGTTCACCCTTCATTTTTTCTTTAAAAGGAGGATACAATCTGACATCATGTTCAGTCCCACCATGTTCTCTTACGTATTCATTACGTTTAAAGGCATCCCACATATCATCTTTTGATATTTTTATTTCTTCTACAACTTCTATTTCTTCTACAACTTCTTTTTCCCTCTGACTTTCGTCAGATTCGGTTTTTGCGTCCTTTTCCGTTTCCTTTTTGTTTTGTTTCATGTTATCTATCCCCGCGGACAACGTCCGTCTGGCCGGCGTCCCGATGGAGTTCATCCAGCACGCGCCGCGCGACGACCAGCTTGCGCGTTGTCGACTGGACGGGGCCGGGCTGGCCGACCGCATGCGACGCCTGGTGCGGCAGCACGCCCCCGCGTGACCCCTTGTGGGCGCGGCCCGTCGTCCGTTACACTTTCCTGATCCGCATCCGTGGAGAACAGCCATGCGCTCCCCCGCAGAGCTTCGTCGGCAACACGTCGTCTCCGCTCAGCGCGTCGTCGTCAAGGTCGGCACCAACGTTCTGGCGGCGCCGGGTCGGCCACTGGACGACGACCGCGTCTGCGGCATCGCCGAACAGATCGCGCGGCTTGTGGAAACGGGCCGACAGGTCTCTCTGGTCAGCAGCGGGGCCATCGGCTGCGGCATGTCGGAATTGGGCATCGCGGCCCGTCCCACCACTCTGCCCCTGCTGCAGGCCGCCGCCAGTGTGGGGCAGGGCAAGCTGGTCGCCCATTACGAGCGCCACTTCCGCCGTCACGGGCTGCACGCCGCGCAGATTCTGCTGACCCGCGAGGACTTCGATGACCGGCAGCGATACCTGAACGCCAGTAACACTCTGCACGCCCTGCTCGACTTCCCGTGCGTGCCGGTCATCAACGAGAACGACACCATAAGCACCGACGAGATAAAGTTCGGCGACAACGACCGACTGGCGGCACTCGTGACTCACCTCGTGCGCGCCGAGCTGCTGGTCCTGCTGACCAGCGTTCCCGGCCTCTACGCCGAGAAGCCCGGGCCGGACGGCGAGGGACGCGTGCTGGACGTGGTGGAGAGCGTGGACGAGGACGTCCAGCAACTGGTCTATGACGAGACCACGCCGGACGGGCTGGGCGGCATGGACAGCAAACTGGAGGCCGCACGTGTGGCCGTCGAGGCGGGTGAAGCGGCGGTCATAGCCGACGGGCGGGACCCCGAGATACTCGACAAACTGGTCGCGGGTCAGACGGTGGGGACTCTATTCGTACCCGGCGCCGAGCGGCTGAGCAGCTACAAGCGGTGGCTCCGTTTCACAAGCCGTCCCCGGGGCTCTTTGCGGGTGGACGAGGGAGCGCGCCGGGCGCTGGTCGAGCGGGGTAAGAGTCTGCTGCCCATCGGCGTGACCGAGGTGGACGGCGAGTTTGAACTCGGGGACGTTGTCCGCATTCTGGGCCCGCAGGGGGCCGAGGTGGCGCGTGGCCTGGCGAACTATTCCGCCGACGAGATGCGCCGCATCAAGGGCTGCCAGTCCTCGGAGATCGAAGCGATACTGGGCCACAGGGACTATGACGAGGTCGTCCACCGCGATAACCTGGCCCTGGTGAACTGATGCTGCTTTGTCATGTCTCGATTCTCTTCCTGGAGACCGACTGTTTTGGACACCGGCGAACGGCGCGAGGATCTGCGACCTCGTGCGTTCTGCTCACGGCGCCCGGCACTCGGTCTTGCGCCCGGAGCCAACGCGCTCCGGTGAGGCCCGCTTCATATCTGACGACCGACCGCCTCGGCCAGCACGCCCAGTTCCTTCATCAACTGCGCGAACCCGTCGCATGTCAGCGTCTGCTGGCCGTCCACCGTCGCCCTCTCCGGGTTCGGATGGACTTCGATGATGAGCCCGTCAGCTCCGCAGGCCACCGCCGCCTTCGCCATCGGCGCCACCAGGCTTCGCTTGCCCGTGCCGTGGCTGGGGTCGGCGATCACCGGCAGGTGCGTCACCTCCTTCAGGTGAGCGACGCTGCTCAACGAGAGCGTGAAGCGCGTGTGGTCCTCGAAGGTGCGGATGCCGCGGCAGCAGAGGATGACCTGGTTGTTGCCCGACTTCAGGATGTACTCGGCCGCCAGCAGCAGTTCGTCCAGCGTGGCGCTCATGCCGCGCTTCAGCAGCACGGGTTTGCCGACCTGCCCCAGCGCCTTCAGCAGCATGAAGTTCTGCATGTTGCGCGCGCCGACCTGCAGCACGTCGGCGTACCCGGCCACCAGTTCCACCTGTTCCGGTGCCAGCACCTCCGTCACGACCGCCAGGCCAACGTGGCGGCCCACCTTGCTGAGTATCTTCAGTCCCTCTTCCTCCATGCCCTGGAAGGAATGGGGGCTGGTGCGCGGCTTGTAGGCGCCTCCGCGCAGTCCCACCGCTCCGGCGGCCTTGACGGATTCGGCGATGTCGAGCGTGGTATCGAAGTCCTCGACCGCGCAGGGACCGGCGATGACCTGTACTTTCTTGTCCCCCAGCACGCCGCCGTTCAACCGTACCGGCGTCGCACCGGGGGATGCCTCCCGGCTGGCCAGCTTGTAGGGATGCAGGATGGGGATGATGCGTTCCACCCCCGGGGCGGCCATCCACCTGTCCGTGGGGGCGTCGCGTTTGTCTCCGATTGCCGCGATGACGTTCCGCTTATCACCCCGCAGCAGGATGGCCTCCAGACCGGCGCCCTCCACGTTGTCCACCATGTGCTGGATGTCTTCCTCTTCCGCTGACGCGTCCATGACGATGATCATTGCCGTTGGCCTCCGTGGTTCGAGTGACAAAAAAAGGCCCCGAAGTCGGCTGACTTCGGGGCCTTGGTAGTTCTTCAGGAGATCAGGCTACAAGCCCGTCAATCAGCCTCCTGCTCGGAGCCAAAATAGAAATACCAGAACGCACCCCCGCCGCACACCGCCTGCGCGGCTTCGTTGATGTTCTCAACGTTCGTCTGGATGCGTTCGTGGTGCACAAACCTCTCCGTTCAGAAGGCTGACGACGATAGTACCCGTACGCACAGCCCGTGTCAAGCGCGGAAAGCACGTTTTGCGTGGGGTTGAAAGGAGTCTCGGTCCGGCCCCCGGGTCGGCGGGCGAGAGCCGGGCTTGTAGTGGACGCCTTCAGGCGTCCTCCCTGCTGCCCGCGGGGACCGTGATCCTCTCAGTCTTCTGGCAACTCCTCCAGCAGTTCCCGCACCGTCCTGCCCAGCACGGGATGCACGGCGTCGGGCGCGATCTGACACAGCGGCTGGAGCACAAAACGCCTCTCGTGCATCCGCGGGTGCGGCACCTTCAGGTCCGGTTCGTCGATGACGCGGCGCCCGTAGAGCAGGATGTCCAGGTCGAGCGTCCGCGGACCCCAGCGAACGTCCCGTTCGCGTCCGAACTCGTCCTCCACTTGCTGGAGGACTTCCAGCAGTTCGTGCGGCGAGAGGGCGGTGGCGAGGCGGACGGCGCCGTTCAGGAACTCCCCCTGGCCGGGCGGTCCCCCCACGGGCTCGGTCCTCAGAAAAGAGGAGACCGAGCACACGGTTATACCCGGATGCCGACGGAGGGCTCTGAGCGCCCCGCACAGGATCGCGCGGCGGTTGCCCAGATTGCTGCCCATTCCCACGAAGGCGACAGTCTTTTCGGTCCGTTTGGGCTCAGGCACGGGCTCCGGACCTCCTGCGTGTCTTTGCGAGTCCACAGTCCAGATGCTATCATAGAGCATCTTCACCTTCCCATGCCATGCAACGGAGGGTCTCTGCGTGATCCCCGACGATCTGTTTTACACAAATGACCACGTCTGGGTCCGGCCCGAGGAGGACTACATCGAGGTCGGGGTCACCCGGCCGCTCATCAAGAAGCTGGAGCCGCTCATCTCGGTGGACCTGCTCGAGGCGGACGACGCCATGAAGATGCAGGTGCCGTTCGGCGTCCTCGAGGGCCACGAGGAGACGTACTACCTCTATCCCCCGGTGGAGGAGCGGATAATCGAGGTGAACGACGAAGTGCTGTGGATCGACCAAAAGCTGATGGAAGACCCGTACGGGGAGGGCTGGCTCATACGCGTTGAGTCGCCCGAAACTCCGGAGCTGCTGCACCTTATGACGTCCACCGCCTACGCGGAATTCTGCGCCGAGGACCTTGGAGAAGAATACGTCGATGACTGAGAAACAGTACAGAGTCGGAGTTGTCGGGGCCGGTATGGTCGGGGAACGCCTGGTGAGCGTCCTCGAGGAGACCGGATTCCCCATGAGCGAACTGCGCATCATGGCCACCTCCGAGCGGCGGCAGGAGATCGCCGGCAAGGAGCGCCAGGTCGTCGAGGCGTGCGACGAAGCATTCGACGGGCTGGACCTCGCCCTGTTCGCCGGCACGGAGGGGGAGAGCGGCGCCAGTCAGCTCTACGGCTGGAACGCCGTGGAGAAGGGCGTCTTCGTCATCGATAACGGCAACGACTACCGCATGGACGAACGTGTGCCGCTGGTGGTGCCCGAGGTCAACGCAGAGGCGATGCGCGAGCATCAGGGTTTCATCGCCAATCCCAACTGCAGCACCATCCAGATGGTGGTGGCGCTGGCGCCGCTGCACAGGCGCGCGACGCTCAGGCGCGTGGTCGTCAGCACCTACCAGGCCGTCAGCGGGACGGGCCGGGCCGGCGTGCGCGCGCTCGAACAGCAGCGCGAGGCGGCGGCGGAAGGGGAGGAGTTTGACTTCGGCCCCTATCCGTGCGCCATCTACGACAACTGCATACCGCAGGTCGGCAGCCTGAAGGACAGGTTCCCGGGCTACTACAGCGAAGAGATCAAGATGATCGAGGAGACCCGGAAGATACTGGACTTCCCGGAGCTTCCGGTCACCGCGACCTGCGTGCGCGTGCCCGTCTCCAACAGCCACAGCGAGGCCGTCAACGCGGAGTTCGAGGAGCCGCTGACGCCCGACGAGGCGCGCGAAATACTGCGCGACGCCGAGGGCGTTGAAGTGGTGGACGAGCCGGCGAAGTCCCGCTTTCCGCTGGCGGCGGACGCCAGCGAAAGCGACCCCGTCTACGTCGGCCGCATCCGGCAGGACCCCTCCCGTCCCCGGACGCTGGACCTGTGGTGCGTGGCCGACAACCTGCGCAAAGGCGCCGCCCTGAACGCCGTGCAGATCGCATGGAAGGCCGTCCGGATGGGGCTCATCTGAAAGGCCCGGCGTGCCGATGACGGGGCGGCCGTTGTGCCACCCTTACTGTTGAGCGCGGTCGAGGGCGAGCAGCAGATTTCCCTGCTGGAAGATGCTGATTCGCCGTGTGGATTCCGAGATGACAACCGAAATGGCCCTTGTGGACATGGTAACCGCCATAGCCGCCGCGTGCCGGGCGCCCAGGCCGGATTGCAGGGCCTGGGCAGCATCCTCGGGCTGGATGTAAGCTCCCATGGACATGATGACCCCGTCGCCGCGAACCAGGGACGCTCCATCGACGCGGGAAAACTCCTTGATCGTCTCCTCCAGGCCGGGGTCCAATATGTTGCGTTCGTTCTCGGGATAGCCGCGGAAGGGGTTGATCACCAGTTGGTAGCAGTGCTGCCGCACGTTCTGGTAGTCGCCGATGATGAAGATCGTCCCGACGGGTTTCCCCTCGCGCCCTTCCCGGGCCAGCTTAGAGGCGATCTGTAGCACTCGATAGAACACGTGGGGGCTGATGTCGCCGCTTTCCAGCTCGGAACGCAGCGCGAGGAGGACATCGAACTCCCGGCCCACATCGACGACCTCCAGCACGTTCAGGGCTTCCCCCTTCGATTCACCGGACAGGCAGACCACCCTGTCGCCGCTCTCCACCAGGTCGCCGGCGAGGGCGAACAGGAAAGCCAGCCTGACCCGATGCTCGCGCGCCAACCCATAGCCGGGCACCACCAGCAGATGGTCGGGCTCAACGAATTGCGGGGGCGGCGCAGCGGTCTCGTTGGTGACGACGAGCAGGGGAACCTCGCTGGAACGGTCCCGCAGGAACCCCGGGTCGGCCCCGGTGTCGGCCATTACCATCACAGCGCTGGCTTGCATCTCCTCCGCCACGGACTCCGCGTGGTGCATCATCGCACGGCACATAGCCAGCGTCTCCGCGTCGGCGGGCGGGCGGGCGGGGGCGGCGGGTTCCTGCAGGATGTCGTACAACTCCTCGGCCGTGTCGGCCGCCTCAATGCGTTCCAAAGCCGATGGTGAGCGGAGGGTGTTGGCTATTTCCGCCAACATCGTCACGTGTTCTTTGCCGTAGGAGCGACCGCAGAGGCTGAGGATAACAAGGTTGACCGTCTCGCCGCCCGGTGAGTCCCAGGGAACTCCCGCTTCGCTGTAGCCCAGCGCCACTATGGGTTCCCCGTAGGCCGGCAGCACCGCGTGGGGCAAGGCTACGCGCGGGGCGATGCGGGAACTCAGCATCTTCTCCCGTTCCATAAGGGCCTGCAGGATTTCATCGCTGTCGCGGCGCGGGTCCTCCTCGCACAGGGCTCCCACCATCTCCCGGAGCACGGCCTCTTTAGTCGTGCCCTGCAGGAGGACTGTGCGCTGTCGCGTCAGGTATTTCCCAATCTGCATGCTTGGCCCTCCGGCCGGCCGGGGATACTGTGCGTGTGCTTCTTTCCACATATATCATAGTGTCACGGACCGCGACGGGCAACGAATGTTCTGCTGCCCGTGCCATCTTCGCCGGAACGCCTGTGAGCAACGGTTTCGGCGGCGCCGCGCTGGAAAAGCCCTCGGCATCCGCTACACTTAGAGGCTATCTCAAAAGAACCCGGCCGGCACGCGTGCCGGCGAGAGGCACGAGACTGGCAAGGCGCGTTCCGCGGGCGGGCGGTCCGCAAGCGGGGCCGGACCTCAGGGCGCGGACGTTTCGCGCCGACCTCGCTGCCATCGAGCTTCGCCGCCGGCCGCCCTTGAGCCGGCATTTTCCGGATAGTTTTCCTTCACACGCATCCAGATTCAGCGGGGACTTTCATCATGCTGCAGGACAGGGTATTCGGTTGTCTGGCCGCCAGCCAGATCGGCTCCGCCATGGGCGCGCCCGTGGAGGGGTGGGACTGGCGCCGGATAGAGAGCGAGTACGGCGTCCTTGATCACTTCCTTTCCTACGAACACTACGGCAACGGCTGGCAGCGCGAGCCGGGAACGACCGAGGATGGCATCGAGCGGCAGCGCGTCTTCCTGCGCGCCATCCGCCGGGCCGGCGGCCGCATCCGGCCGGAGGACGTGGCCGAGGTCTGGCGTGAGGAGGTCGACCCCGACGAGGCGAAGTGGTGCATGGAGCCGTTCGACCGCCGGCTCATCGGCCTCGCGCGCGCCGGGGTTCCCGCAACGCGTCTGGGTACCTTCAGCCCCTACACCAACCTGGTTTCCCTGGCGCGCTCCTGCCATCCCATAGGGTTGATCAACGCTCTGGACCCCGAGCAGGCGTGGAAGGACGTACACCACGTCGGCCTGGTGCTGCAGGCGCCGGCCGGCATCGGGCTTGAGTGGGCCGGGCTGGTGGCGGCCGTCATCGCCGAGGCGTGCCGGCCCGGGGCCGAGTTCGAAGATGCCCTCGAGGCCGGCCTGTCGTTCGTCGGGCCGGACATTCGCCGAGAGGTAGAGCGGGCGCTGGACGTGGCCGCCGATGCCTCCGACCCCCTGGCGATGCGGGAGGAGTTCGAGAAGCACTACGGCGGGCACGGCATCCGCTACGCCGCCAGCCACGCCAACGAGATAGTCTCCAAGGCGATGGCCGTGCTCAGCGCCACCGGCGGCAGCCCGCGCGAGGCCGTCATTACGGCGGTCAACTTCGGGCGGGACACCGACTGCCTGGCCGCCGTGGCGGGCGGCATTGCCGGCGCACTCAGCGGACGTGCCGACCTGCCGGACCAGTGGATCGAGCGACTGGACGAGGCCACACGGGCCAACCCCCACACGTGCCTCAAGCTGACGCTGCAGGAGATGGCCGACATCGTCGTGGACGGGCTGGAAGCCGAACGCCGGAAGGCAACTGAGCGCGCCGAAGCCCTGGACGAAGCTCTCGACTGACCTCACAACGCGAGGAGTGGACCGTGGATATCATCGACGGAATGGACATTGAAGAGATAATCTGCGTTTACATGGAGTACGGCGACGACTTCCACGAGTGCATCGAGGAGGCGGCGCGGGAGAAGGACGTCCAGTCCGGCGCCGTCCTGAGCGGCATCGGGACGTTCGACAAGGCCCGCATCCACCACATCACCCACACCGGCTTTCCCGCCAATGACGAGTTCGTCACCCTGGAGGGCCCCATCGAGCTGGTCTCGGTGGACGGCATCATCGCCGACTACCAGCCTCACATGCACACCACGATGGCCCTGCGCGGCACGGAGCTGTTTTCCGGCCACCTGGAGCCCGGGTGCCGGGTGCTGTATCTGGCGGAGGTCGTCATCGCGAAGTTCTCCGGACGGCAGCTCGCGCGCGACGAGCATCCCGAGCACGGCACACCGCGCCTGACGGCCAGGTAGAACGGATTGGACAGTCATGTCGCTGCGCTTCCTCAGGCACCTGGTGCCTTACCGGGCCGTGCCGAAGCAGTACCGCCGCCGGGGCTACCGCCACACGGTGAGTTGGATCTTCTTCGGCATGTTCTTCGGCACGGCCGTCACGCACGGCCCGTTCGTCATCCGCCAGCTCGGCGGCAGCGCGCTGCACAGCCTCCTGCTCAACATCGGGCAGGGCCTCCCCCTGGTGCCCGCGCTTTTCTGGGTGCCCCTGATTGAGCGCCGCAACCCCGTGCGCATGACCGGGCTGTTCCTCGCGCTGGGCGGAGTGGTGATGACCTTCAGCGCGTTCACCGACGGCACCCTGTCGCTGTCCCTGCTGCTGATGGGCGCCATGATGTTCACCACGCTCTACCGACCCACCTACGGCACCTCCATGCAGCAGATCTATCCGCGGGAGTGGCGAGGGCAGCTCATGAGCCTGCCCTCCACGGTAGGCATGCTGGCACGCGTGGCCTGGCTCAGCCTGGCCGGCATCCTCCTTAAGGTCAATCTGGACTCATACCACCTGGTCTTCCCCATCGCGGGGGTCTGCATGATCACCGGCGGATGGCTCTTCCGTGGCATCGGGGGAAGCCGGGGCGGCAAGGGGGAGGACCTGCTGGAGGAATCCCCGTCCGTGGGATCGTACACCTCCTCGGTGCTGCGCTGGGTGTGGGAGCGTAAGCCTCTGCTGGTCTTCCTGCTCGGCTACTGGCTGGTGGCCGCGGGCGGGGTGCTTTTCTTCAACGCGCTGCCGCTCTACGCCAGCGACGAGCTGGGCATCACGCCGGACAAGTGGGGCTACGCCAACGCCGGCTACCGGCTGGCGACCCTGCTCAGCTTCTGGTTCTGGGGGCTGTTTCTGGACCGCTTCGGCGCGCCGATTACCATCCTCGTCACGTGGACCGGCATGGGGCTGCTGATGGGCGGCATGTTCTTCGTCACCGGCTGGGTGCCCTTCGTGCTGCTCGTTGTCCTCAGGGGGTTGTTCATGGCGGGCAACATGCTGGCGTTCTTCCCCATCGTGATGCACTTCACCGACTCGGCGGAGACCTTCCGCGGGATGAGCCTGCACTTTACGTTATGGGGCTTGCGGTGGATCATCATGCCGCTTGTGGTCGTCCTGGTGGTGGACGGCGCCCTGTTCCCCCAGCGCTACCTGTTCCTGATAACGCTGCTGATGGTGGCGGCCGGCGTGGCGGTGATGGGCCGCATCTGGTGGCGCGACCGCGCCGAGGGCACCGCCGGCCCCCAGGGCTCGTAGCGGACTGTCCCGAAACCAAGCCCGGCCATACCGCCACCCAGCGATCACCGTCTTTGCACGCCACGCAATGGGCAGTCGTCCGGGAGGCATCCCCTGGAGTGCGGCGCCTTGGCGCCCCCTTGTGTCCTGCCGGTTCACCGGCAGGCAGCGGGGCTTGCCCCGCCGCCGTCACTTCGCCCTTCGTCCTTCATACTTCGTCTCTCGTCACGGGTCATTGTTGCAGGTCACTTGCGCCATCCGCCCAGCGCGTCGTAGGAATACGTCACGCTGTCGGTGTCCACGAGGCCCTTCCCGTTGTGCCCTGGCCCGGGCTCGCGGGATGCGTGTGGAACGACCACGCAACCAGTGCGACGGAGGCGCCAAGCAGCAGAAAGGTAAGAGTCAACCGCATCCGATGGTTGAGCCGTGCTGCCATCGCCTCTACCGTCCCTCATTCTCCCGGCAACGCTACTTACGTCCCCAAACGCGCCTCAATCATATGGCAACACGCTCAGCTTTTCAAGCCACGAAATGGGCAGATCCGCCGGCCCTCGAAATCGCACGCAAGCTGCCTATTCTGGTACAACTCAAAAAAACTGCTTCAGACAGTCTGTCACGGGAAGGCCTCCCCGGATGCGGATTCAGATTTTGCGTCTGGGCCTATTCTAGCTGCTCGGGAGCCTTCTCTCCTGTGCACGGTCGGTTCCTGCTGAATAATCCAGGCAAGTCCCCATAGCTGGCTCCTCGTCTTCACGAAGCCGTACTTGCGGGAGGTGGTGCCTATTCCGTAATGCCGAGCACCGCAAGGTAGACGGCTCGCTCCGCAACGTCCCCATATGCTACGTATACTCTATCTCCCCTGACCGCCACGTCGGTACATGAAACTGCTTCCGCAGGCGCCACCAGCTGGCTTTTCCAGTTCCCGGAAGTGAGAAAGGCATGGAAAAAGAGCCCATCATCCAGCTCAAGGATATTACGAAGTCCTTTCCGGGGGTAAA
>JAWODG010000189.1:0-6171 GCA_046483385.1 Candidatus Brocadiia bacterium
GGAAACAACCACAACGACCACGACGGAGAAGATAAACACGGAGGCACTGAGAACACGAAGGACACGAAGAAAAGACAGAAAACTCGCTGTCTTCCTTTATCGCCGTTCTCCGTGTTCTCAGTGCCTCCGTGTTTATCTTCTCCGTCGTGGTCGTTGTGGTTGTTTCCTGCCGTTCTTCGTGCTCCCGCCGCAGGCGGGCAAGCTTCGTGTCCTTCGTGGTTTATACACCCTTTCAGGTTCTCTGTGGTAACTCGATCCATTGGGCACTTTCGGCCGACTCGCGGGCGGCCTCCAGCACGCGTTGCAGGTGCAGGCCGTCGGCAAGAGACGGCCTCGCTTCGGTGCCCTCGGCGATCGCCTTCAAGAACGAGTAGAGGCTGTGCACGTGGCTGCGTATCCACCCGATGCCGAGCTTCGAGGGCACGAACTTGCCGCCGGGGGCGGGGTACTTCTGCACCGCGTCGATGCGCTGCCAGCCGCTCTCCCCGCCACAGTCACCGGACCGCAACCGACCGTCGAAGACTTCCAGGAAGTTCGGCTGCATGAGGTTGAAGCGCAACGCGCCGTGGCGGCCGTGGATTTCGAAGCGCAGCTCGTCCTGCGTCCCGGTCGCTATCTTACTGACGTCCACCATGCCGAACGCGCCGTCCGGGGAGCGCAACAGCATGGCGGCCGCGTCCTCGACGTCTATCTCGATGGTCTCGCCGGGGTCGTCCAGGCTGGGGCGCTCGTCCGTCCAGATGCGGCTTGTGCAATGGACCGCCTCGAACGGGCCGATGAGCCACCAGAGCAGGTCGAGGATGTGCGGCCCGAGGTCTCGGATGACGCCCCCGCCTGCGGCGGCCGTGGACTTCCAGTTGACCGGCTTCTCGGGGTCCACGCTCCCGCTGTGGAGGTATGAGGCGCGGAAGTGCGTGACCGGCCCGACGAAGCCCTCCTCCACGAGCTGCTTCGCCCGCATGGTGGCCGGGAAGAAGCGGTACTGCAGTGCCACCTGAGCGGTGCCGGTGTAGCCGGGCAGCAGTTGCTCCAGCCGGTCGGCCTCCTCGAGGCTGCCGGTCACCGGCTTATCGCAGTAGATGTGCTTGCCGGCGGCAATGGCGGCCTTGAGCTGGTCGAAGTGGAGGTGGTTCGGCGTGCACACGTGCACGATATCCACGTCATCCGCCCCGATAAGCTCCGTCGGGTCGAGCGTCCAGCGGGCAAAGCCCCCGACTTCCTGCGCCTTCACAGCCGTCGCCTCCCGCGAGGTGCAGACGGCGCGCAGGTCGGTCCGCAGCGGCGGCGGGTCGTAGTAGAACGGTATCGTTTTGTGCCCGTAGGTGTGCGTTTTGCCCATGAAACCGAAACCCAGCACACCCACGCCCATGACAGGCGCGTCCTTTGGACTCGTCGCGTCGGGTTCAGGCATAGCCCAGCTCCTTTGCCGTCTCGCCTATCGATTGGTCGATGATGTCCAGTCCCTTCATCAGCACGTCGTCCTCCATGACGATGGGCGGGCTCATGCGGAGGATGTGGCCGGCCGGTATCCACGCCAGCCCCTTCTTGAAGGCCTTCTGATAGACCAGCTTGCCGGCCTCCCCGAACCGTTCCTTGCTGTCCTTGTCCTTCACCAGTTCAATACCCATCAGGCAGCCTTTGGCACGCACGTCGCCGACGATAGCGTGCTCGTCCTTCATCTTGCGCATGCGCTCCAGCGCCAGCTCTCCCAGATGGGAGGAGCGCTCCAGCAGGCCCTCCTCCTGAATGGCCTCCGTGCTGGCCAGGGCCGCGGCGCACGCCATGGGGTTTCCGCCGTAGCTGCTGGAGGCGGAGATGGACTCGAAGGACTCCTTGTGGGCGTCCCGCACGGCGACGCAGGTCACCGGGAAGCCGTTGCCGAAGCCCTTGCCGATGGAGACCACGTCGGGCACCACGTCCCAGTGCTCCAGGCAGAGCCACTTGCCGGTGCGGCCCCAGCCGGTCAGCACCTCGTCCGCCATCAGCAGCAGATCGTTCTCGTCGCAGTAGGCGCGCAGTTTCGGGAAGAAGTCGTCCGGCGGCATGACCGTCCCGCCCCAGCCCTGTATCGGCTCGAGCACGAAGCCGGCCACATTGTGAACCGTGGCCTTGTCGAGGTACTCGTCGTAGAACTCAATGTAGCGGTCGGTGTCGATAGACCCGTCGGGCCTGGTCCAGTGGGGGCGATAGACGTCCGGCCGGGGCACCATGTGCATGCCGGGCGCGCGCGCCGGCCCGTAAACGAACGAGCGGAACTGCGCCAGCGAGACCGAGCCGTAGGTCTTGCCGTGGAAGTCGTAGAAGCAGGATAGCATCTCCTGCCGGCCGCTGGCGGCCCGCATCACGCGCAGTCCCGCCTCGACCGCCGTGGTGCCGGAGTCGTAGAACTGGAACCCGCTCAGGTCGCCCGGGAGCACCTCCGCCAGTTTCTCCACCAGCCGCGTCTTTATCTCGGTAACGAAGTCATGGCAGTTCATCAGCCGGCCGGCGTAGTGCTGCACGGCCTCGGTGACCTTCGGGTGGCAGTGCCCGAGCGTGGTCACGTAGATGCCGGAGGAGAAGTCGATGTAGCGGTTGCCGTCGGCGTCGGTCAGCACGCAGCCCTCGCCCGAATCGAAGGCCACGGGGAAGAGCTTCACCTGGGTGCTGAGGCCTTTGAAATGGCGCGTGCAGCGCTCGTGCAGCTCCCGCGACTTCGGCCCTGGCGGCTCCACGCGCACGTCGGGGATTTCGCTCAGGTCAACGCGCCCCCAGTCAGCCGGGGCCGTCGTCTCATTCCAGCTCGTATTCTCGGATGACATCGTCAGCCTCCTTTCCTCGCTTGACCACGTCCATCAGGGCGCTCTGGAAGGCGTGCGGGTCGGGAACCTGTATTGCGTTGCGGCCGAAGACCACCCCGCCGGCGCCGTCCCGGACCTCGGCCGCCGCCAGCTCCAGCGCATCGGCCTGCGTCGGGCGCTTCTCCGCGCCCAATCCCAGCACGGGCACGGGGCAGGTGGAAATAACCTCTGCGAAGTCACAGGTGTAGAAGGTCTTGATGGCGTCGGCGCCGAGTTCGGCCGTTATGCGCGTGCCAACCAGCACGTTCTCGTGCAGTTCTTCGGGGCTCATGTCCAGATGGCCGGTGGGGAAGTACTCTCCGATAACCGGCAGGCCCAGCTCGTGCGCCTCGGCGGTCAGCTCGGCGAAGATGCTCACGTTCTCGGCGTCACGCTCCTCGTCCCCGGTCTGCAGGGTCAGCGAGACCAGGGGGATGTCCATCCCCTCGCGCAGCCCGTCCAGCACGTCGCACGCCCCGACGCTGCGAGCGGCCCGGTAGGTCCACTTGAAGCAGTACACCGAGTTCCAATTCAGCCGTACCGCCGCCAGGGGCCGACGGCTCCCCGCGAACAGCTCGCAGCAGTGCCGCAGCATGCCGGGCGCCAGCAGAACGGCGTCCACGTCGGGGTTGATTCTCTGCGCCGTCGCGGGCAGGTCCTCCATCCCCTCGATGGGGCCGTCGAACAGCCCGTGATCGATGGCGATGATCACCGCCCGCCCGTCGCCGAACAGCCGCTTCAGCCGTATCTCTCGTCCGTCCATGGTGCTCCTCAGACAAGCGTAACCTTCACTCCGCGCTCCTTCAGCGCCTCCACCGCCTCCGCCCCGGCTTCGCTGTCGGTGATCAGTTCGTCGATTCCTTCGGTGGCCACGTAGCGAGCGCCGCCGGCCGAGCCCAGCTTCGAGCTGTCGGCGACCACGACCACGCGGCGGGCATTGGCGGCCATGCGCTCGGCCACGCGGGCCGTCTCCATGTCGCCGGCGAAGCTGCCGCGCTCCGGGTCGATGCCGTCGCTGCCGACGAAGGCGATGTCCGCCGTCAGGCGGTCCAACATCAGCTCCGTGCCCGGCCCCACGAGGTCCGGGCTGCCCCGTCGCACGCGCCCTCCGACCAGTACCAGGTCAACTTCCTGCCGGCCCCAGAGGGTGCTGGCGATGACCAGGCTGCTGGTGGCCACGGTGCACTCGACGGCGGCCGCCGAGAGCGCCTCAGCCACCTGAAGGGTCGTGGTGCCCGTGTCCAGAAAGACGGTCCGCTCCGGCTCGATGAGGCCGGCGGCATGCCGGCCGATGCTCCGCTTCTGGGGCAGGTTGCGGCGGCGGCGCTCGTCGAAGGCGAACTCGAACGAGATCCGCTGGGCGGCCACCGCCCCACCGTAGGAGCGCACCGCCACGCCGGACTCCTCCAGCGCCTCCAGATCACGGCGGATCGTCATGTCGCTGACGCCAAAGCGCTCCGCCGCCTCGGCGGTGGAGACCTCACCGTCGCGGGACAGCATGCGGGCCAGTTCGCGGCGGCGCTTCTCGGCCTGTACGGAGTTGCGTGCCATGATGTGTGATTATGTGCGGTTCGCACATATATGTCAAGAGCCAGCCCGCCCCTTCGCCACAAGACACTTCCCGGCGCAGCTCGAGTTCACCGTATCTTTGCAAGCCCGGGCCTATGGCTTTACAGTGGCCCGAAGAGAACTACAAGTCGAGGAGGAAGCCATGGGACTCGTGGATCTGAAGTCGCAGGCCGCGCGGCGAACGCCGGAAGAGATGATCGAGCACCTGTATAACTTCGAGCTGGACCTGAAGTTCAGCGCGGGCGTATGGTTCTTCTTCCCGGGTGGGGGGCGGTTCCATGACTCGTATATCGACCCGCCGTCCGACGACCAATGGCTGGACCGGGTCTTCGAGATAGCCGCGCCGCTGGCCGAGCACGGTCTCTGCGGGCTCGAGGGGCACTACCCGAACGAGGTCAACGAGGAGAACATCGAGCGCTACGTCGAGTTCGGCGAGGAGACGGGCATCCGGCTGATAACCATCGTGCCGAACCTGTTCTTCGACCGACAGTGGGAGTTCGGCGCGCTCAGCAGCCCCATCGACGAGGTCCGCGATCGGGCCATCGAGCGCACCAAGACCGCGCTGAAGCTGAACAAGCAGATCGACACCGACTTCTCCATCGTCTGGCCCGGCATCGACGGCTACGAGAACCCGTTCGGGATGGACTTCATCGCCGCGCGCGATCGGTTCTGCGAGGGACTGGCGGAGGCCATGGACGCCGTGCCCGGGGTGCGCGTCGCTGAGGAGCCCAAACCCTACGAGCCCCGCGCCCACATCCTCTACGGCACCACGCCCGAGGGGCTGCTGATGGCGCAGAAAGTGGAGAACCTGCTGCATAATCCGGAGAACCGGGCCATCCTGGAACGCGGGGACGCGCTGGTGGGCATGAACCCGGAGGTCGGCCACGTGCTGATGGGCTACGAGGATCTGCCCTACGCGTTCAGCCTGGTGATGGAGTACGGCCGGCTGTTCCACACCCACTGGAACTCCCAGCCGCTGGGCAACTACGACCAGGACCAAAACGTCGGCGTCATCAGCCCGGAGCAGGCCGAGGCCGCGCTGTACACCCTGAAGATGCAGGGCTACCAGGGCTACTTCGGCATCGACATAAACCCCGAGAGGATGCCGGTGGACCGCGCCCTCATCAACTGCATGGACGCCATCAAGGCGATGAACGAGCGGGTCAACCGGATGCCGCACGAGAAGATAGTCGCCTGCAACACCCGCCCGGACAGGAACAGGGGCCTGCTGGAAGCCCTCCTCACCCGCGCCCGCGCCCCCGAGGGGGCGGAGCTGTCGCCCATGCCGGATGTCCAGTAACGGGCACGGCCATCAGCAACGACAGCCGCGAAGCTCCCGGCCCATCCGCGGGCGACAAGGCCGGCAGCCCTTGCGCCGTGCCACCACCCGCGGTAGTCTGCCGGGACAAACCGTCCTGTGCTCATGGCTCCGGCGCCCGGACAGCTCCTACGGCTGCCCGGCTGGGACTTCCTCGACTGGCGCACCGGAGACGGATTCGCCCTCTCAGCGGTTTTCCTTAAACCAGGGATCGAGCCGGGGCTTGTGCATGCCGAATACGTATATCTTCGGCGTGTCCAGGAAGCGCTCGAGCGCCTCGAGGGCCAGCTCCAGGTTGCGGCGCACCTCCTCCCGGCCCACGATGGCGGCCCCGTGCCCGGGCAGCAGCACGTCGATCTCCATCTCCAGAACGCGCTCCAGGCTGCCGCGGTTGTCCGGCAGGCTGGCCTTCCACAGGTTGCGCATTGCGCCCAGCCCACCGCCCTCCTTGTTCCAGTTGGCCGG
>JAWODG010000127.1:0-24882 GCA_046483385.1 Candidatus Brocadiia bacterium
GACCTTGCCCTGAGAAACATCCTCGAATTTGACTTCGAGGATGTTTCTCAGGGCAAGGTCTGCAGGGATACATTCGACCTTGTAGTTCTCTCGGTCGGCATCTCACCCAGAACGGACTCCTGGGACCTGGCAAGGATACTGGGGTTAGACATGGCCGACGATGGATTCTTCGATACAGCACCCTCGATCGGTTCTAACGACACGAGCGTCAGCGGCATCTTTCTTGCCGGGACCTGCCAGGGCCCGAAGGATATACCGGATTCGGTGGCCCACGGCACAGCGGCAGCATCAAGGGTAATGGAGCTATTGGGCGCGCCTGTGCAGGCCGGCGGCTGATCTGAGAGCAACTGATATGGAAGCAAGGATAGGGGTTCTCATCTGCGATTGCGGGCAGGGCATGCAGAATATCGATTTCGGTGCCCTTGCCAGGCAGGCGGCCGATTTGCCGGGTGTCACATCTGTCAACTTGAGTTCCGATCTCTGTCTGGATGAAGGTACGAAGAAGATGGCCTCGCTCATCAAAGACGGGAGTTTGGATAGAGTGGTCATTGCTGCTTGTTCTCCTGACATGAAAGAACATATCTTCAGGGATGTGCTGACCTTGCACGCGAATTGGCGTTCGGTGCAGTACCCACCTCAGCCGCGCCTGCGGCGCGTTCGCGAGCGGGGCTCGCTCCGACTTTGGGTATGCTCAAGGTGCGTCGGACCAACGCAGGCAGCGCATCGGTCCTGCCTTCGGGAAGGAGGCGCTATGAGACGCATCCTGCTGTTTGTGATACTGGCGCTGGTCGTCCTCATCCTCGTCTTCGAGCCGGAGGCCCGGCGGGCAATCGGTGGTCTCTACAGCAACACGGTTGGCGAGTGGTTCAGGGCGGAACCCGGCCGGCCGGCCAGCCCGGGCATGCAGAAAGTCTTCACTGTGGCGGGGGACACACGCTACCACCGCAAGGACTGCCCGGAGATAAGGGGAAGGCGGGCGGTCGTCATGCCTCTGGCCAAAGCCCGGGAACTCTACAGGCCCTGCCCCGTCTGCAACCCACCCCGCTGACTTGGCGGCAAGTTTACACCACAAAGTGCACGAAGAACGGCAGCGTAACAGGGTGTGATGGTTACGTGCTGCTGCGTTTGCTGTTAACTTTTGCCAGAGACTGGTATGCCTCGTGGGCGGACAAAGAGGACCCCTTGTTAGGCTCTGTCTGAGAAATCGGCCGTCGGACCGAGAGCGAGCGAATCGGCGGCCGGCAAGGACGCCGAAGCAGGCATGTCCCTGTGACATGTCGATGCAGGCGGACGCAGCCGGACGTCGATGCAGCCGCTCGAATCCAGGCCCGGTTTTTCAGACAGAGCCTGGCCGGCGGGCGGAGCATCCCGACGTCCGTGCCTTTCTGCCTTCTTGCCGTTCTTCGTGTCCTTCGTGTGCTCCGTGGTGAACAGCTTTCCGTTGGATCAGCGGGGCAGGCGCAGCTCCGCTCCGTCCTTCATCAGCGTCTGTTGCAGGCGTTCGACGTCCAGATCGCGGGGCATTGCCCCGGTGCGGCAGCAGAGCGCGGCCGCCGTGCCCGCGGCCTGTCCGATGGCCATGATGGGCACCATGGCCCGGTGCGACTCGTAAGGCTGCTGCTCGCTGGAGATGCACCGGCCGGCCACCAGCAGTCCGTCCACGTCCTTCGGCACGAGACACCGGTAGGGTATGTCGTAGCCCTCGTGCTCCAGGTAGCGCCGGTAGCCGTAGTAGTGGATGACGGGGCATGAGCTGATGGCGACCACGTCGTCGAACAGGTGTCCCTCGAGGGCGTCCTGCGCCGTCAGCTTGTACTCACCCTCGACGAAGCGCGTCTGACGGATGCCCAGCAGCGGTGGTGTCTCCGCCACGGTGGCATCGGCGAGTTCCGGGTGTTCGCCCTGTTTCTTGGCGAAGTCCTCGTAGACCCGCAGCCGGGCATCCACTTCGGCGGCCGACAGCTCGTCGGCGTCCGTGGCGTCAATCGGGCCCACGCCGGGCCCCCACACGACGGCGCTCTCGCCGAAGTCGCACCGGTAGGTGCCCTCCGGGCGGTCCGATCCGAACAGGATACGGTACATCAGGCTGTCGTTCAGGCGCGGCGCCTCATCGCGGCGGGTCTGCCAGAACGGGACGCCGGCCCGCGCGGAGACATCCGCGTCACCGCTGGCGTCCACCACCACGCGCCCCATCAGCGCCTGCCGGCCGGACTTGTTCTCGACCACCACCCCGCGCACGCGGCCATCCTCTGCGATACTGTCGCAGAACAGCGTGTGGAGCATCAGGTCCACTTCCGCCTCGGCACACATCCTCATGGTGACGTACTTGAACTTCTCGGTGTCGATGGCGTAGCTGTAGGACAACTCACCCGGCTCGGTCGGGTATTCCTTCTGGTCGTAGGGGCTCTCTCCCAGCCCGTCCATCTCCTTCAGCCTCAGGACGATCTCCTCGGCAATGCCGCGGACAGTCTGGGTCGAGTCGGGCTCCACCTGGTTGCGGAAGCCGTTGATGCAGGCCATAAGAGACGCCGTGGCCGTGCCACCCAGATAGCCGAACTGCTCGACGAGGACCGTGTCGGCCCCGTTCCAGGCGGAAGCGACGGCGGCGGCCAGCCCCGCCGGCCCCCCGCCAACGATGATGACGTCGACCTCGCGGGCAACCGGGATGTCGCGTGCGGGTTCGTGATACGTATTCATGCGTAACTCCTTCTAAAGGTTCGGGGTGAGGAAGCCCTGGCGGTGCGAGACCTCGTTGACACAACCGACGAACACGGACCAGCAGGGCACCCTATCCCGACGCGTCAGCCCGTTCAGTAGACCAGGTTCCGGAAGTCACGCACCCTGTGGAAGGTGATCATATTGACGTCATGCGCGTTGATGGCGCGTTCATCGCCGGAACGGCTGAGGACCACCAGATCTTCACCGTCGAGAACCATCGAGGCGTAATGGCGCGAAGCCACCTCGGCTTCTCCCATGTCCACCAGCCCCGCGAAGCACCAGTCCCACATGTTCCTGGAAAAATGCAGCACCAGCCGGCGACGCTCGTTGTTCGGCAGGTTGAATCGATCGGGCGGAAGCTTCTCGGGGCGAGTCAGACTGTCGGTAGCCTGCGTGCTGAGCAGCCAGTAGAGCCGGGTCCTGTCGTCGTAGAGTACGTGGAACTTCATCTGCCCCCCGGGACACGGCACATACAGCACTTTCCTGCCCGACGGCGCCCTCACAAAGTCCGTCTCCATGGCTCCGGTTCCGGGGGTCTCGCCCGTCTCGGTCACCTTGAGAATGCAGGCCATATTGGTCAATCCTGTGTGGGCGCGCATCCACAGATGTAAGGTCTTTCCGGTCGGATCATGCCAGGTATGGTCGGAGTCGGTGAAGCGCACAACGTTACTTTCCAGCCAGCCGATGGGAGCGCACCAGCGCCCGGGCGCGACACTTTCTCCGTGCGGGTAATACACGGGGTAGAAGGGAACTCCGAACCAGTCGAGTTCGCTGTCCGGAACGGCCTCACAGAACGCCATCTCCGAGGCGAAATCCCAGCTCTCCCGGAGCGTCAGGTCATCCTTGGTCCGGGCCCGCATCAGCACGGGTGCGTTCTCGCAGATGTTCCAGCCGCTGCATTGCCGGTTGATGCGTCGCTCCATCACCAGGTAGACGGCCCCGTGCGCATAGTGCACGTTCGAGGGCGCCTGGTGCCACTCCTGGCCGTCTGTCAGAGCCACGGGGTGCGACCATGTCTGGCCGCCGTCGTCGGACCGAATGATGTACAGGTCGCTGGCCTGCCCGAGGACATACAGAGTTCCGTCCGCCAGAAAGGGCCGGGCATGCAGAAAGGGAAAACGGGCGCGGTGCACCCAGGTCCGACCCCCGTCGTCCGAGGTGTACACCTGCCCCTGCCAGCGCCGGTCGGAGCCGTCGCGCTGCGCCTTCGGACCGGGCAATGCTTCCACGCCGGGCCCGCCCCAGTCCGTGGTGGCCACAAGCCGTCCACCGGGCAGCACCGTCAGTCCCGGGCTGTAGCAGAAAACCCGTTCGGGGTCGGGCGATTCGCAAACCTTGACGAAATCAGACGCCAGCGGACGAACGCTCCAGTTGTCAGCACCCATTTTGCGACCTTCGACTCCTGAGGAGCCTCTTCCATGTTCGGCTGTCCGGATCACATTCATGTGCACATCGCGAAAGTGTAGTTGCGACCATGCACTCCGGTCAACTCACTCCCGGTGCGCCCGCAGTATGCCCTCTTATCTCGACGGAGCCCCAAGACCCTACCTCAACCGCGTCCTGAGGATTGCGGGCCCGCCGCGGCGGCGCTACAATGCCCGGCCGACAGGGATTGGCTCAGCGGAGTTAGTGCCGTGAAACGCGAAAAACCAAAGGTGGCAGTCATCGGGGCCAGCGGCATCGGCAAGCACCACGCCAAATGGTGGGACATCGAGGGCGCCGACGTCTGCGCCTTCGCCGGCAGCAGCCCCGACTCCGTGACCCGCACCGGGGAGATGCTGGCCGATATGTTCGGCTTCGACGGCGAGGGATATGCCGAGGTGGACGCGCTGCTGCGGGAGCAGCGGCCCGACATAGTGGACGTCTGCACGCCGCCGGAGTGGCACTTCCGGCACGCGGCGGCCGCCCTGGACGCCGGCTGCGACGTTCTCTGCGAGAAGCCCTTCGTCTGCGAACCCGGGGCCGACCCCGCAGTTCTGCTGCAAAAGGCAAGGAAACTGGTGAAGAAGGCCGAAGACGCAGGCAGGCGTTTGGGCCTCTGCTCGCAGTATCACGCGGTTGTCCGATGCTGCCGGGATATCCTGACCGAGCACACCGGTCAGGAGCAGGTGACCCGATACCGCGGGCACATCGAGTCGCCCGCCCGGGACCGACCTCCCGACCCCCTGGCCGTCTGGATCGACCTCTCGCCCCACATGCTGGCGGCCGCGCAGGCGCTGGCCCCCGGCGCTGGGCTGGCGCGGGACACAGTCCGGACGTTCTTCTCCGGCTACCAGGCTTCCGCCCGGTTCCGGGTCGAACGCCGCGATGGTGAAGCGATGGACTGCCACGTGGTGACCGGCCGGACGCTGCCGGGGGCCGAAGCGGGCAACATCCGCGACTTCGAGCTCAACGACGCCCGGTTCCGCATCGGCGGCGGCACGGACGCGGACGGCGTCTACTGCGCCGCAATCCAGACCCCGTGGGGCACCTTCGAACGTCCCGACGGGCTACGCCTGATCATCCGCGAGTTCCTGGAGGGCGGCGTCCCTCTGGATGGCCCATCGGCGGTCACCAACCTGTCCTGGATGCTTGAGTTAGCCCCCAACTGAGGGGACGGAGACCCCCATGAGCGACCCGAAGCCGAACGTCCTGTTCCTGTTCACCGACGACCAGCGCTTCGACACTGTTGGGGCGCTGGGCAACGACACCGTGCGAACCCCGCACATGGACGACCTGGTGCAGCGCGGGACGGCTTTCACGCGGGCCCACATCCCGGGCGGCACGCGCGGGGCCGTCTGCATGCCCAGCCGCGCCATGCTCCACACCGGCCGCACCCTCTTCCACCTCAGCGGCTCGGGGGAAACCATCCCGCCCGAGCACACCACCATCGGCGAGGCCTTCCGGGCCGCCGGCTACCAGACATTCGGCTCCGGCAAGTGGCACAACGGCCGCGAGTCCTACCACCGCAGCTTCACCGACGGGGCGGAGATATTCTTCGGCGGCATGGCGGACCACTGGAACGTGCCTGCCTACGACTATGACCCCACCGGGCGCTACGATGCCGCCCTGCCGTTCTGCCCCGACCCGATGGGGAGCAACGAGGTGAAGCGGCGCGGCGGCGACCACATGCGCGTCGGACGCCACTCCAGCGAAGTGCTGGCCGACGCGGCCATCGATTTCCTGGGTCGCCGCCAGGCGGACAAACCGTTCTTCGCATACGTCTCCTTCCTGGCGCCCCACGACCCGCGCACCATGCCCCAAAAGTACCTCGACATGTATGATCCCGACGAGATCGAGTTGCCGCCCAACTTCATGGGCGGTCACCCTTTCGACAACGGCGAGTTGCACGTGCGGGACGAAATGCTGGCCGGCTTCCCCCGCACCCCGCACGAGACCCGCCGCCACATCGCCGAATACTACGCCATGATTACCCACCTGGACGCCCACATCGGCCGGGTTCTCGACGCGTTGCGGGAGAACGGCCTGACGGAGGACACCATCGTGGTCCTGGCCGGAGACAACGGCCTCGCGGTCGGGCAGCACGGCCTGTTCGGCAAGCAGAGTTGTTACGACCACAGCGTCCGCGTGCCGCTGGTCTTTGCCGGCCCCGGTGTGCCCCAGGGCGAACAACGAGACGCCTTCGCCTACCTGCTGGACGTCTTCCCCACCCTTTGCGACCTGACCGGCGTGGGAACGCCCGGCAGCGTGGAGGGCCGCAGCCTGGCCGGCGTCCTGCGCGAACCCACCGAAACCGTGCGCGACAGCCTCTTCTTCGGCTATCGCGGCCTGCACCGCGCCGTGCGCGACGAGCGGTTCAAGCTCATCGAATACGTGGTGGACGGCGAGCACGTCATGACACAGCTCTTCGACCTCCAGAACGACCCGTGGGAGCTGAACAACCTGGCCGGGGAAGCGGAACACGGGGGCAAGCTACGCGAATTGCGCTCCGAATTGACGCGCTACCGCGACGAGTGGAACGATGCCGACTCCCGCTGGGGCCGGGAATTCTGGGAGGGCTACTCGCACGATTGAGACGAAGGGACGAGGCGACCAGGTACCACCATCGGGGCAAGCGGACCCAGACACAAAAGCGGTTTCCCCCGGGACAGGCTTCTGAAACTCTTGCTTTATCCGCCACGCCATCCGTTCAGAGGTGCGTTCCGGACCCTTTCTCCTCGGACCGTCCTTCGCGGAAGAACGAGGCCGACGGCCCGCCCGCGGTGAACAGCACGGCGAAGCGTGTCACGAGCGCTCCCAGCAGAATGTAGCCCAGCATAACCTGGAAACTGAGCAAGAACTGCCCCAGCCCGCTGTCCGGCGCCGCGTACACGTCGCCGAAGCCGAGCGTGGTCATCGTCACAATCGAGAAATACAGGGAGTAGCCGAAACTCAGGGGCTGATCCGGCCGCTCCGCCCAGACGGCCACGACGGCCTGTGGAAACGCTCTGTAGGCAATGGCGAACGCCAGTGCCAGGATGGCGAAAGAAGCCAGGATGCGCCAGGTGGAGTTGCCGTAGTCGCACATCTGCCAGAACAGCCAGGCCGGGCCCGCCAGCACCGGGTGGCTGCGGTACCATTGATGCCAGCGTTCCCGCCGAACGTTGTACTCCAGCACCTGCCGCAGACCCGGCTCTATGCGCATGTCATCCAACGGGACGCCGGTGAAGTCGGTGTCTTCGTCCACGCGCTCGGTGACCAGCAAGGTTTCGGCACCTACCTTGGCGTAGGTGCATTGCGCCCCTCGCAGGTCACAGCCCCGCAGGTTCGCTCCCCGAAGGTCTGATTCGTCCAGCCGGGCATTCCGCAGGGACGCGTCCACAAGGATGGCCTCCCCCAACCCGGCGCCCACCAGCACGGCCCCGCTCAGGTCCGCCCCCACAAGCACTGCGCCCCCGAGCCTTGCCCGTGCCAGGTTGGCGTCCCGCAGATTGATCCTGCGGAGAACGGGTCTTTGCCCACCTGAAACCAGATTCGCCCCCTGGAGCCATACTTCGGCATCCGGGTTGGCCCGTCTCCACTCGTTCCACCGGGTGCTGTCGCCCGCCTCGATGCATTCCCCCAGAAGGGCCAGTTGCTCCTCGTCTATGCGGTTCTCGCCGAGTCCCCGCCTCTGTTCATACGTCGCCATTGGAAATCATCCTGACTGATCTCGATTTCAATCTCATCCCTCATCGGACTCGGAGAGGGAGACGAGCCGCGCGGCCAGCCGGCCGACCAGCAGGTCGGCCTCGAGTTGCAGCGGCACCCCCGTCGCGGCGTCCATCCACACCCTCAGGACGTGCTCGGACGGCGCCGGGCCCTCGTCTTCATCCCATTCGCGGACGGTTACGGTCCACCTCCGAGCCGCGAACTCGCCGGCTGGAAGTTTGAGTGTTTCCAAGTCCCCCGGTTCGGCGCGAACCCGGTAAGCGTCGTCGCCCTTCAGGACGGTCAACTGGCCGCCGGCCTCCGCCGCCCCCAGAAGCAGCAGCGCGGCCACCGGGTCCGCCGCCCGTTCGGCAGTCACGAGGTCTTCATCCGGTTCGTCCTCGTCCGGTTCCTGCTCAGCGATCCAGACCTCGCCGGCTTTGGGGCGGAACAGGGATGTGGTCACCGTGGTGCCGTCCTTGTCGCGTGTGGTTGTTTCCACACGGAAGGGAAGCAATGTTTCCGGGTCCAGAACCGTCGTGCCCGTGGCCTCGAATTCCCAGGCCCAGTGAAGCGCCGGCAAGGTCCGCAACCGGTAGTTGACCACGGGCGACCGGCCCCCGTTCGCGGGGCTCCCCCCGGTGACGGTCACTTCGCCCAGCGGCGCTCCTTGCAGCCCCACCGTGTACTGAAGCCGCTGCCCCGGACGGATACACACCGTGGCTGCGGGGCCGGCCGCCAGCCAATCGCCGGGCTCCTCCGGCACGATAGAGCGTTCCAGCACGCCGGCCGCCAGACCAACGGCAACCAGCACCGCCACCCCTGTGCAGGCCAGCGCCAGTACCGTACGGGTTCTTGCCATAGTGTGAAGACGCGGTTACGGTCAAAAGAGCGTCGGGGCGAATTGACCCGGCACAGAGCATCCCTTAATATGCCCTTGCAGGATGATAACCCTTGGACGGGGAGCCCATCAATGGCGAAGCGCAACCGGTGTTGGAGACGGGCGGTGGCCATCGCCGCCCTGATGTGCCTCGGCACAGCCGTGATGGCACTGGCCGGCTGTGCGGGACAGCAGAAGGAGCCTTCCGAGACGGCGCCGACGGCTCTGACCGCCGCCGAGCGACAGCTTTACGCGCGGGCGGAGGGCCGCCTGACGGCCAGCGACCCGGCCGTTCGGGAACAGGCCGCCGTGGCTCTTCTGTCCATGGAGCACCCCGCCGGCTTGCGGGCCGTATTGAGCGTTATGAGGAACGCGGAGGACCCCGCCGTCCGGGCCAGCATGGTGCGGGCCGCCGCATTCCTGGAGGATCACCGCTGTTTCCACGCCGTCCTGAGCGCCATAGAGGACCCCTCCCCCACCGTACAGGAGGCGGCCGCCGCGGCCCTCGCCCGTTTCACCAGGCCGCAGGAGATCGAGGCCGTCACTGACTTCATCCGCTCGCCCGAGAGCGATGCCCGACGCCGGCGACTGCTGTACGATGCCCTGGGGGACGGCCTGGCCGTGAGCGCGGTTCCCGTGCTGATCGAGGGTCTGCAGAGTGCCGACGAACAGTCCCGGCAGGCGGCGCTGGCCGCGTTGCGACGCATCGCTGACCGCGACCTGCCCGCAGACGTGGACGCATGGCAGGAATGGTGGGAGGCCAACTCCGGCAAGACGAGGGAGGCCGTGCTGGAGGAACACCTGCGCGACGCCAGCGGCGAACTGACCGACTACAGAAGCAGAATCCAGGACCTGGAGGCCCAGCACGAGCAGTTGATGGACCTCGTGGCCGAGCCCGAAGGGCAAAGCGTGGACCTGTTGCTGCGTTCTCTGCAGAGCCGGCACCCGATAGTGAAGCGCTACGCCGCTTCGCGACTGGCCGGCCTGCCGGCGGAGCGCCTGGGAACCTCGTCGCTGGATGACAGGGAGGCCTATGCCGCGTTGCGCAGCGCCCTGGACGATCCGGACGCCTCCATACGCCGCAACGTGATGGAGGTGACCGGGCGTCTGGAAGGCGAATACAAGGACAACCTTGTGCGCAAGGCCCTGCAGGACGAGGACCCCGCGGTACTGGTAATGGCCATCCAGGCGGCCTCCCCGACCGCGGGCAGCGAGGCCGTGGACCGCATAGAGACACTCCTGCAGAATTCGCCCGACCCCGACGTGCGAGTGGCGGCGGCCGGAGCGCTGGGCGACCTGGGAGACGCCGAATCGGTGCCCGCCTTGCTCGAGGCCCTCGACGACGAGGAGGAGAACGTCCGCTGGCTCGCGGTGGAAGGCCTGCGAAAGCTGAACGCCGTGCAGGCCGTGCCGCGCATCTCCATGGTGCTCCAGCAGGACCCGAGCCCCCGGGTGAGGGCCATCGCCGCGAGTGCCCTGGGAGAGTTGGGCCAGCCGGCGGGGGTGCCGTCCCTGCGCCAGGCTCTGCACGATGCGAGCGAACGGGTTCGCCAGAAGGCCGCTGCGGCCCTCCTGCAACTGGCGGTCGACAACTACGAGAGAATGATGATTATCGCCGAAGCTTTCAGGGACCGAGGCCTGCTCAGCGAGGCCCGACGGGTGCTGGAGCGCGTGCCGCAGGCCTTCGGCGACGCGGAAGGCATGGCCCCGCAGATCGCCCGGGCACGGCGCGAACTGGCAGAGGTCATGAAACTACAGGGCGACTACACCGCGGCGGCGGGAGTCTATGAGACACTGCTGCGGCAAAACCGCAACCCCGCCGAGGCGCGTCGCAACATGGTGGACTGCTGGCTGAAGGCCGACAAGCCGCAACAGGTGGTGGACGCATTGGAAGAGTGGATAACGCCCGACGCCAGCGACGAGCTGCTGGACCTTGCGCTGGAAGTGGCCGAGATGTTCCTCCGGGAAGGAAGCAAGGAGGAGGCCCGCCTCGTCCTGCAGGCGATCCAGGAGGGCGTCGGGACGGCGGGACTGGGCACGGAGCTCAGCACGCGCCTTCAACGCCTGGAAACGCGCCTCGCCCCGTGAAGCCGGAGGGAACCGTCATGGAACGCACGTCGGCCGGCGTCACCCCGGGTATACACCGTCTGAGGCCCTGCCTCGGGGTCATTCTCGCCCTCTTGTTTTGCGCGGGGTCCACCGGCTGCACACCGGGCGCCTCGGCCCGGACGGAGCCCGGCCCGGAGCCCGAAACACCGGGCCTGAACATCACCAGGCCCCGAAGTCTTCCCCTCGTCTACCACGTGCGCCCCAACGACACCCTCAGCAGCCTGGGCAGACGTTTCAACGTACCGTGGCAGGAGATCGCCGAAGAGAACGAGATAGTTGACCCCACGCAACTGCGCGTCGGACAGGTGCTGTTCATCCCCCGGCTTCCCGGCATGCGCATACCCGAAGAGCCGTCTCCGCAGACGCCCGCCGGTCCGCCCGAGCGCCGGGCCGTTCCACGCAGCGCCCTGCACCGGGGGAGCCCCTCGGCGCGCTTCTGGTGGCCCACGGACGGCTCGGTCGTCCGGCGCTACGGCGACCCGCTGCGGGGGCTGCCCGACCCCGGTATCGCCATCGCCGCGCCTGCCGGCACGGAAGTCTATGCGGCCACCTCCGGCACCGTCGTCACGTGCGTCCGCGGCGGCAGCGCCTGGGGCAACGTCGTAGCGGTGGCCCATTCCGAAGACTGGGTGAGCTGGTATGCCCACCTGGGCCGTGTACTCGTTGGCGAAGGAGATCGCGTGGGTCAGGGCGACGTCCTCGGCACGGTGGGAGCCACCGGGGCAGTCGCCCGCCCGCGGCTGGCGTTCCGCCTGTTCCGCAACGAGCGCCCCGTCGATCCCGAACAACACCTCCCTTGAGGCGGCAGAAAGCCCGCCCGAACCGAGGGTTGTGTTCGGCAAGTCAATCCCGCTAAGATATCAGGCACCGAGACCTCACCCATCCGGCCATCGCCCATGGCGTCAGACAGCAACAACGGCGAACCCGCCAAGACCATAATCGTGGTCACCGACAATCCCGAGGACGTGGACGTGGTGCGGGAGCAGATCGGAGACCCCGAGACGGAGTTCATCCGCAGCGCCGATACCGACGAGGCGATGGGCAGAATACAGGCCGACTCCGCCGACCTCGTCCTGCTGGACATGGGGATCACCGGCACCGACAGCGTTCAGTTCTGCCGGGACCTGCGGGCGGACCCGGAGACGGAGGCCATCCCCGTCATCGTGCTGGCCGGGGAGGGTGAGGTGGACGCCGAACTCGTCCTCAGCATGGGAGCCGACGGCTACGTGCGGCGTCCGTTCCGGCGGGCCGAGCTGCTCAGCCGGACGCGAACCCTGCTCCGCCTGAAGGAGTTGCACGACCGGGTGGCCGTGCAAAACCGAGAACTGCTGGAGGTGAACGCCCGGCTGGACCGCCTCAACCAGGAACTGACGGCCCGAAACCGGGAACTGGAGCAGGGCATGGAGATGGCCCACCGCCTGCAGGAGGCCCTGCTGCCCCAGCAGTACCCGCGGGTCAAGAACATCAGCTTCTCCCACAAATACGCCCCCGCCGACGCGGTTGGCGGCGATGTGTTCCAGATTACGGGCGTGGACGAGGGCCGCGGGGCCATCTTCATCACCGACGTCAGCGGGCACGGCGTGCGGGCCGCCCTCATCACCAGCATCGTCAAGACCGTCATAGACTACATAGACCTGGCGGACAAGACCCCCAGCGACGCCCTGCATGACTTCAATGCCCGGTTCCGGAGCGTGCTCGGCCCCATGACGCCGCAAATCTACGCCACCGGCGTTCTGATGATCGTGGACGGCGAACGCCGCACCGTGGCGGTGGGCAACGCCGGCCACCCCTGCCCCCTGGTGGTCAGCAAGGAGAAGATGACCGCCGAGCCCGTCATGACGCTCGCCGAGACCGGACCCGCGCTCGGCTTTGTCAGCGACCCCGAGTATCCCACCGTCGAGCGGGAACTGTCCGTCGGCGACATCGTGCTCGGGTTCACCGACGGCGCCTACGAGGTGGTGAGCGAGCAGGGGGAGATGTTCGGGCTCGACCGCATGCAGCAACTGGTGGCGGAGAACGCCCACCTCATCCCCCGCGACCTCATCCAGCGCATCATCACCGAGACGGACGAATTCATGGGCGCCAGCCGCCGCCCCGACGACGTCTGCCTCATAGCCGTCGAAGTCCACTAAGCAATCTGCCGCCGTCCCCGTTTGCATGCCCCGCCCGAGGCGGTGAGGGTGACCCAAGGCCAGGGGACCTTCTTGCCGCATCGATGCCCACCCCGTGTGTTTCGGCGGAACAGGCATTTTGAACGAATCGCGAAACTATCCTGGAGAGCAGGATCTGGCCGATGGCATCGTAGATGAGTTACACCTCTCGCGTGCAGGCACAAAACCGATTGCATGCTGGTCACACGCGCAAGCAGACTGAGTGAGCGGGCAGCTGACCCGGTGCGGGCGCGACTGCACCACGGGGGAAACATCCAGCCGGCCTACTCGCCGTGCCAGGCCACCCCGAAAACTACGTCACAGTCCGGACTCCCCGACGGACAGCCTGTTTTGCCGACCAGCCGTGCTTGGCCGACTGAGAAAACTGCGACACCCACCTCATGCTCTGCTGCCGCGTAGCAGTCCACGCAATCAGCCATAGTCGCCAGGAAGCGGTAGTCGCGTGGGAATTCCCCCGTCAGAGCGCTGATCTGGTCGGCGAAGTCCACCGCCTTCTGGTAGACGTCGAGATTCTCGAACATGATGGGCGCCGGCAGATTCCTTGACGACGCGAACAATGGATCAGGTGAGCAGGTGACCGCAGGCGAGCGGGTGTGAGAATCTCGGGGCACCCTCTCAGCCGCGCAACGCCGTTTGCCCTTCTCTACTGTTCCCCTGGTCGCCTGCTCGCCTGCTCTGTTTTTCGCCGCCGGTGCGGCGCCCTCCGAGCTGTTCCAGGACGATGACGGGACCGTCTACCTGCTGTGGGGCGGTGGCAGGATCGCCCGCATGAAGCCGGACATGAGCGGCGTCGTGCCCGAAGACGCCGAGAACTGGCACGGGCTGCCCTCGCTGATCGACCGGCCCGATGGCACCAGGCCCCTGGACGACGTGGGCGGGTGGCTGACCAAGATGAAGGGGCGCTACGTCCTCCTGTTCAACCGCTGGGGCGGCACGCGGAACATGAAGCTGGAGCAGCCGGCCGGGGGGCGTTACTACGGCACCTACGACTACGAGGCATGCCACTCGAAAGAGCTATTCGGCCCCTACAGCCGGCCGCACGTGGCCGTCCCCCACGGCGGACACGGCAACGTGTTCCAGGACAAGCAGGGCCGCTGGTGGGCCACCATGTTCTGCAACGACGGCACGGCCCCCTGGCCTCAGGGCACCGTGCTGCACCTGCCGCTTGAGGTCGAGGAGAGGGAAGGTATGCTGCACATCGATGTTGCCGATCACCTGCCGGCCGACTGACCCGCACCGATGAGTTCCGGAAGGGAACGCAGAATGAAAAAACTCGCAGCGTTCGCCGCCGTCCTGCTGGCATGCGGGGCGTTGACCCTGACGGCCATCGCGTCGGTCGACGGCCCACGAAGCTTGCGTGCGTTCTACTTCGGCAACAGCCTGACCGGCTGCACCAACCCGCGGTGGCATGATGAGCTGGGCGAGAGCGCCGGCAAGCAGTGGGAGGCCGAGGCGTTCCTCGGCGCCGGCTGGCAGCTCTGGCAGCACCGGCTCCAGCTCGGAAGCCCCGAGGACGTGTTCTCCACGGGACCGAAGGGCGCGCTGACCATCGACCCGGAGTTCCTCCAGTCCGCCTCCTACAAGGCTCGCAGGTTCTACGAGGGCGGTCCCTGGGACGCCATCGTGCTGCAGCCCTTCGGACAGGCGCTGGAGCGGACGGTCACCCAGATGTGGGGCAAGATCGACTTCGAGGAGCCGACCGACGTCGGCGACATCTCCGCCGCAAGCGACATCATCGAGCTGTACCTGAAGACCAACCCGCAGGGCCGCGTCTACATCTACGCCGACTGGCCGCCGATGGAGCGAGGCGAGGTCCCGCCCGAGGACGAACTGCCCGAGTGGGCCCTGCGGATGCGCGAGAGGAGGGGCAGCATCCGCCGGGCCGAGTTCCCCGACCGCACGGCTTTCGACTACGAGCGGGAGTGGCTCGGAAAGAAGTTCTCCCCCGACCACCCGGACAGGCCGTGGCTCGACAACTCCCGCTGCCGCGACTACCACTACCGGCTCTTCGAGGCGCTGAAGGACCGTTTCCCCGGACTGTGGCGGCAGGGCCGCCTGCGTATGATCCCGACGGGAGATATCTTCATGGCCCTCGAACGCAAGATGCGCGCCGGCCAGGTGCCCGGGATCGAGACCATCGAGGATTTCTACACCGACGTGCAGCACATCCGGGCGGGCCTGCCCCGCTACACGGCCGCCGCGGCGTTCTACGCCGTCATGTTCGCAGAGCACCCCGGCGCCCTCGATTGGCAGCTCTACACCGACCCGGCCGCCTACGGCGAGGACCCCCACCACGACGAGGGCGAGCTGCTGGAGATCACGCCCGAACGCGCCCGCATCGTCAACGACACCATCTGGAAGGTGGTTGTCGGCCATCCCCACACGCGCCTGGAGTCGGCGAAGGAAACCTCCCCGGCCACCGACTGACGCGCCCCGCGTCCCCCCTCCTGAGCAATGCGAAGCGCCCGGCATGGGGAGTTCCTTGACATGATGTGAGCGATATGGTCAAATCACGTCATGTTCGCTCAACAACGCCGGCACAGGCTGCTGGAGCTGCTCGCCCGCCAGGGGCGGCTGACCGTAAGCGAGATTAGGGACGCGCTCGACGTCTCGCCCGCCACCGTGCGGCGGGACCTGGCCGAACTGGCCGACCAGGGCGAGCTGGTACGCGTGCACGGAGGCGCCGTCCACCCCGCCGCGTTGCACGGAGAACCGGTTTTCCAACAGCGCGCCCACGCCGCGCCGAAAGCGAAGAAGGCGATAGCCGAGCGCGCGGTCGAGTTCGCTGCCGAGGACTGCGTTGCCTATATCGACGCGGGCACTTCGGCGCTCGCGGTGGCGCAGTTGCTGCTGCCCCGACCGGACGTGACGATGTTCACCAACTCCCTGCCGCTCCTGCAGGCGGGCGTAGAGGGTGGAGCACACCTTGTGGCAACCGGCGGGAACCTGCGTGTGCCCAGCCAGTCGCTGGTCGGCGCCCTCGCTCTCGACTGGATGGAGCAGCTTCGCTTCGACGTTGCCTTCATCGGCGCCTCCGGGCTCCATGCCCAGGAAGGGGCGAGTGTCACCTCGCTGGAGGAAGCCGGCATGAAGCAGGCCGCCATGCGGCGCTCGGGCAAGACCGTGCTGGTCGCCGACGGGGAGAAGTGGAACGCGCCAGCGGCCGTGCGGTTCGCCGACTGGGGGGAGTTCGATGCCTGGGTCACTGACAAATGCCTGAGCCCGGCGGAACGGAACGGCCTCACCCGCCGGGGGGTGGAGGTCATCACCGTGGAGTTGGATACCTGAATTCATCACCCTACATTCTGGTCTTCGGCGCCGGCTGCATCGGCCGGGGTTTGCTCGGAGAGCTGGCGGCCCGGGCCGGCCGGGAGGCAGTGTTCGTCGAGCGCGACATGGACCTGGCCGAAGCGTTGCGATGCTCGGGCGGCTACACCGTCCGACTCGTGGGGCGTGAGCGACGACGGACGCGCGTCCGCCACTACAACGTCCTGTCCACGGAAGGGACGCACCAGTTGCGGCGCGCGGCCGAACGCTGTCATTTCGCCGCGACGGCCGTGGGCGGGCAGAACCTGCCCGCGGTGGCGCAGTTATTGGCGCCGGCCCTGGCTCGCCGCCGGACGGTGCTGAACGTGCTGGTATGCGAGAACTGGCCGCATGCCGACTCCGTTTTGCGCGGGCACCTGGAGCGCGAGGGCGCGGACGACTTCCGGTGCGTGCCGGCTTCCGTGGAGCGCATGGTCCGCCCCGCGCCGGACGGCCTGGACCTGGTGGGCGAGGCGGGCCAGTCGCTCTACTTCGACGCCTCGAAGTGGGCGGGAGAACCGCCGTCAATCCCCGGCTTCACCGCATGCGGGGACATCGACTTCTACTACGCCCGCAAGCTGTTCACCAACAACGCGGGCCATGCCGCCCTGGCCTATGAAGGCCACCTGGCCGGGTACGAACTGCTATGCGACGCGCACGGCGACCCCGCCATCCGCGCCCGGGTGGCGACACTCCTGGAACCGGCGGCCGAGATGTTGGCCAGGCAGTTCGGTGCCGACCGCGGCGCCCTGCGCGAACACGTTGCTGCGTTGCTGGAGCGCCGCTTCCCGAACCGTGAGCTTGCGGACCGTGTGCGTCGCGCGGCGCGCGATCCCTTGAGGAAGCTGGGCGCGGATGAACGGCTGGTGGGGCTGCTGCGCCGCCTGCAGAAGCACGATCTGCCGGTAAGGCCCGTCTGCCGCACGATCGCCTGCGCCATGCACTACCGCGATCCGGAGGATGCCGAGTGCGCACAGATGTTCAACCTGCTGCGCCGCGGCGGGCCGGAACTGGTGCTCACACAGGTCTGCCGCCTGCGTCCCGCCGAGGAGGCATACGGCGAGTGCCTGCGGCAGTGTGAGTTGATCGAGGCGTACACGGCGTCGGGAACCGGCGATCTTAGCATATGAGGAGAAACGAGATGAACACTGTCCGCCTGTATCTGGATACGGCCGAGCTCGATCAGATCAAGGACGCCGTCAGCACCGGCCTGATCGACGGCATAGCGACCAACCCGAACAAGATCGCCCTGAGCGGGAAGTCCTACGAGCAGGTGCTTGAGGAGATAAGGGGCGTCTTCGACGGGCCGATAGCCTTCCAGGCCATGGGCGCGACCACAGAACAGATTATCACCCATGCACGGCGGATCCACGGCATGGACTCCAACCTGGCGGTGAAGATCGTGGCCAACAAAACGGGGTTGCCAGCGATCAAGCCGCTCGTGGCCGAGGGGGTCCGCACAAACGCCACCCTGATCTTCAACCCGGCCCAGGCGCTGATGGCCGGGCTGGCCGGCTCGCCGTTCGTCAGCCCGTTCATCGGCCGCGCCCGGATGACCGCCAGCGACGGGATCGAGGCGATTGCCCGCATGCGCCGGCTCTTCGACGCGTGGGGGATCGAGCGCACCTGCATCGTCGGCGCCAGCATCAAGGACGTTCAGCAGGTCATTGACGTCATACTCGCCGGCGCTCACGCCGTAGCCGTCCCCTTCGCCGTATTCGAGGGCATGATGGACCACCCCATGACCGAGCGCGGCTTGCAGAAGTTCGCCGATGACTTCGACGCACTGAGGAACGTATGAACGCACCCCGACGAGCCCCCCTGGATGGGGGGTGGACTTTGTCCTTCACCGATCCGGCGACGGGCCAGAACCGCTCCATGCCGGCGACCGTGCCCGGGAACGTGGAAATAGACCTTCAGCAGGAGGGCCTCATCGACGATCCCTGGCCGCCGGATGACGTGGGGGCAATGCGCGAGTTCGAACGCGTTGACGACTGGACCTACCGCACCGAGTTCGCCGCCCCCGAATGTTCCGAAGGAGACCGGGTCGAGCTCGTGCTGGAGGGCGTCGATACGATCGCCGAGGTTTCGCTGAACGGGGAAGAGGTGCTTCGTTGCGAGAACATGTTCGTCGCCCATTCGGTCGACGTGACCGATCGGCTCGGGCCGGACGGCAACGAGCTTTTGGTGCGTATACGGAGCCCGCTGCTCCATGCGCGCCGGTTCCACTACCCCGCGTATCAGGTTTCCAGGGAGCACCGCAAATCGCAGGCGTACCTGCGCAAGGCGCGCCACATGTGGGGATGGGACAACGCGCCGCGCCTGCTCAGCGCCGGGCTCTGGCGGCCCGTCCACCTGCGCGTGCTCCCGCCGGTGCGGTTCGGCGACGTCTACGTCTACACGGAGAAGGTGGGCCAGGAGACTGCATCCATCGGCTGCAACTGGTCCATCCATACGCCGGCCGAAGACCTGTCCGGCTACCGCGGCCGGATGGAACTGCGCAGAGGCGGCCGGGTCGAGCACGCTTTCGACTTCGACGTGGACTTCACCGTCGGCCGCATCAGCCGCAACTTGCCCCGCTCTGAGGTGGCCCTGTGGTGGCCCCGCGGCTATGGCGAGCCGAACCTGTACGACCTGTGCCTCACCATGTACGTAGCCGACGAACCCGCAGCCGAATGGAGCAGACGGTTCGGCATCCGCCAGATCGAGTTGACCCGCAGCGAGGTGACCAACGCCGAGGGCGAAGGGGAGTTCCTCTTCCGCTGCAACGGGGAGCCCATCTACATCCGCGGCACGAACTGGAAGCCCAAGGACGCCCTGCACTCCCGCGCCGCCAGCCGGGTGCGCGACGCCCTGGAGCTGTCCGTGGACCTGCACTGCAACATGGTGCGCATCTGGGGCGGTGGCATCTACGAGGACCACGAGTTCTTCGACTACTGCGACGAGCACGGGCTGCTGGTGTGGCAGGACTTCATGTTCGCCTGCGAGTTCCCTCCGCGGGACGAATTCTTCCTGCAGGCCGTCGCGCGGGAGGCGGAGGCCATCGTGAAGCGCCTGCGCAACCATCCATCACTGGCCGTCTGGTGCGGCGATAATGAAGTGGACGCAACGTTCTTCTGGGGCACGCTGATCCCCAACGAGTTGCTCCCCTCCGATAATCAGATCAGCCGCCAGGTGCTGCCCCAGGCCGTCAAGTCGCACGATCCCTACAGGCCGTACGTACCCAGCTCTCCTCACAAGGCGGATTGTCTGGCCGCCGAGCGCCGTCTGCCGCCCGGGGAGCGGTCGGGCCTTTCCAGCCCCGAGGAACACCTCTACCCCGGCAACGAAGAGTTCAGGGATGCCTACAGGCGCTCCGCCGCCCACTTCATTGGCGAGACGGGGCCGTTCTTCATCAATGCCATGTCCCGGACGGCGGAGATAGTGGAGAGGGAGCTTGCCCGCGCCCGCCGGCTCTGGGACGCGCCGGTCGACCCGGCGGACTACACGCTGGACCGTCACCAGACAGAGGGGCACTTCCTGACCTGGAAGGACGCGGTGCGCAAGCGGCTGAGACACTTCTTCGGCCGCGAATACGCCCTGGAGCCCTGGCAGGAGCTGGCCGAGGCGGTCAATATCGTCTGCGCCGACATGTTCAAGTTCGCCATCGAGCACAGCCGCTGCCGCCGCTGGCGTAAGACGGGCGTGCTCTGGTGGTCGCTGATGGATATGTGGCCAATGATGTTCAACTACTCGGTGGTCGACTACGCCTGGCAGCCCAAGCAGCCCGCTTACGACTGGATCCGCAGCTCGCAGCAGCCCCTCTGCATGATGGTAAACGACACCACGGGCGGCGGATTGCGCCGCCTTTTTATAGCGAATGACACGCTGGCGAGGATGGAGGGCCCTTATCGCATCGTGGCGGTGGACGCCAGGTGTCGCGAGGAGGAGGTCCTGTCCGGCGAGTTCTCTGTCGAGCCGAACTGCACGCTCGCCCTGCAGGACCTGGAGCCGCCGGCGAAACCGACGCTATGGCTGCTGGAATGGCAAACCGGCGGTGCCGCACTCCGCAACCATTACGTGTGGGGCGAGCCACCGCACCGCTTCGACGTATACCGCCGATGGTGCGCCCGCCTGGGGGACCCGGGAGGGGGACATGCACGAGGATAACGGCGCACCAAGCAATGGCCAGGGGCGGCTCTCCCCTCACAGCCTGCTGAAGAACTGGATATGGCCGCGTTGGGAGCGTGGCGCGGTTGCATTCATAGTGCGCGGCCTCGGGCCGCGCCAGCGACGCAGGCGATGCCTCGTGCACCGTCGCGGAGAGGCGCTGGTGCAGACGGCTGGGCGCCGTCCCAACCCCTCGGGCCACCGCCATTTGCGGCGCATCCCTGTGTTACTCGGTCTCGACGTATCCCTGAAGGACCCGCCTGCGGCCTCCTGCCTTGACCCGCTTGCGAATGACGGCGGTGCGGGCGAGCCCGGTTCTTCAACAGGCTGTTCACTTGCGGCACGTGGCAAGAGCCTTTGCCCCTTGGACGGCGAAATCCTGGTTGGTAACGCGACGGAAAAGGCGCAGTTTACCCGCGTAAACAACGCCGGCGGGGAGGATGGCACTCCCGCTGTCCGGTGTAGCTTGCAGTATGAGGAGGTCTGGGATGATGCGTGTAATGTGGCTGATAGCGATTGTCGTCTTTACGATCGGGTATGGCGATATGGAACACGCAGCGAGAGCCGGTCAGTGGCAGATTGTGCCGGAGGGGTTCATCGGGCTTCGGGTCCTCCGGGACGAAGCACCCCTGTTCAAGCTGGAGTCGCACCTGGTCGGTCCGGACTGGGCCAGGACCCGCATGCAAGAACTGGCCCGCGTGGACCAGCAGGGCCACCGGGTGTATGCCGAGACGTTGGGATTCAGGAGCGGGCCGTGGTATGACCAGACCGAAGTGGGGACGCCGGTAGCGTTCCGCTACGAGGCTTTCGCGCCGTCCGGGAATACCTTGAGGCTGCAGTACCGGTGTTCGGCGGAGAAGGAGGCGCCACTGGAGGGCGTGGGCCTTTTCGTGCCGGCCAACGATTTCCTGACCGGAGGCACCGGCGTCGCGATCATGGCGGACGGCACATCGCAGGAATTCCCCCTTCCGCCACCCGGACAGGGCACCGTGGGAGAGGCGGTGAACAGCATGGTGCTCAAGGCACCCTCCGGTGAGAAGATACTTATGCGTTTCAGTGCATCCTGCCTGGTGAACTACCACCACGAGCAGTTGCGCATCTGGCCGCTGGCGGGCGGCCTCTCGGCGGGGCAGTCCGTTGAGCGGACGGTGACCATCGAGTTCCCTCGGCCCATCGCGTTCGAGGCCGAAAACCGCTACGTCGAGACGTCAGATTGGTTCCCCCTGCGGATAGAGAACGACCACAGTCCGGGCAGCGCCATCGGCATGGAGGACTGGCTGGACAAGCCGGCGGGCGGGCATGGGTGGGTTGGCATGGATGGCGACAGGTTCGTCTTCGAGGACGGCACACCCGCGAAGTTCTGGGGCATCAACATCTGCGTCGAGCTGGTCGCCCCTTCGAAGGAGGACGCGGACCTGTGGGCCGAGCGGTGCGCCAAATACGGCGCCAACCTGGTGCGGATGCACAAGTTCATCCGTCACATGCCCTCCAACCGGAGCATCGCTGACGACGACGACAGCACGAAGCTGAACGAAGATTTGGCCCGGAAGTGGGACTACTTCAACGCGGCGCTCGCGAAGCGCGGCGTCTACACGGGCTGGTCAGCCTACTACGCCTTCCAGTTAAGTCCCGCGGACAGAGAACGCGTCTGGGCCTACGACGAGATAATGAACCACAAACAGGGCGCGGGGTGGTTCCATGGGAGCACAATCGGGCTGGTCAACTTCGCGCCCGACCTGCAGGACATCCACATCAAGGCCATGGTCAACCTGCTGAACCGGACGAACACGGTCACCGGCCGGCGCTACGCCGACGACCCCTCGCTGGCCTACATCGAGCTGCAGAACGAGGACGACATCTTCTTCTACCAGTGCGCCCGGATCGTTGAGAAGTGCCCCACTTACAGGCGGTATATCAACGGGCAGTTCAGCGACTGGCTGGAGGAACGCTATGGCACCCGCGGGGCCCTGGCCGAATCCTGGGGCGAGGAGTTGAAAGAGGACGAGAGCTTCGAGGAACGCAACATAGGCGCCTTCACGGATGATATCTTCTCCAGCACGCCGTCCCGCCGCACGATCGAGACTTACCGTTTCCTGTTCGAGCAGCAGGATGCCTATTACAGGCGCATGGTGAAGGCCATCCGGGACACCGGTTACCAGGGCGCCATATGCGGTTCCTGCTGGCAGGCGGCGACGTGGCTCGGGCATCTTTACAACGTTTACTCTGACTATCGGGTCGGCTACATTGACCGTCACAACTACGGCGGGGGACCCATGATCCGGCGGCCGGGCTCGGGGCTGCTCAGCGCCGGGATGCAGGCCGTGATCGACAGACCTTTCGGGCTCTCCGAGTGGGCCGGCCGCTCGGTGTTCGGCAGCGGCGACGCCGCCGCCATCATCGGCATCTACGGCACGGCGCTGCAGGGCTGGGACCTTTCGGCCCACTTCGCCAGCAACAGCCCCCGCATCGAGGGGCAGCGCCGGGCATCGTGTGATCAGTTTGTCAACATAGCCCAGTACCCCGCTATCGCCCGCATGCTCTACCGCGGCGACCTGCGGGAAGGAGACATCGTGGCCAACCGCCGGATAAGCCTGCCGGGCCTGTTGCAGGGCGATATCGGCTTCACGGAGAACTTCAGCCTCCTGGGCGGGGCTAACATCAAGGAGTTTTCCTCGGTGGTTCCCCAGGCATCCCTGGCGGCGGGCCGGGTGGTGCTGGAGTTCGTGGACGGGCCGGTGGACGACCCCATCCGGCAGAACGTCGACCCCTATCTGGACGAACAGTCGCGGACCGTGCGCTCGACAACGGGCCAACTGAAGTGGGACTACTCGGGCAGGGGCTTTTTCACGGTGGACACGCCGGGGACGCAGGGCGTGGTGGGCTTCGGCGGAGGCCGCTCGCACCGGCTGTCCGAGGTGACCATCGACCAGCAGTCGCCTTTCGCCTGCCTTTACGTGAGCGCGAGGGACCCGGACGAGATCATCGCCGAGGCGGATGCGATTCTGATCAGCGCCGTCGGCCGGGCTATGCCGGAGGGCACCGTGACGGACGAGTCGAGCCAGACACCCATGGTCCGCGGGAAGGGCCCGCTGCTGGTCGAGCCGATCAAGGCCACGATCACCCTGAGGCGGCAGGGACCATGCCGGGTCTACGCCCTGGACCACGACGGGCGCAAGCGGTCGGAGGCGGCCGGGGTGGATGTCAAGAAAACGCCGGATGGACGCCGGTTCACAATCGACGGCTCACGGCACAGAACGGTGTATTACCTCCTCGAGTTTGGCGAGTAAACGCACACGGAAGGAGCACGACGCGATGAGTGATGTCAGCAAAGACGACCCGGGCGGCACGCAAGGCGTTCGCCGCTCTACGCTGGCGAAACCGCTGCTGATCGGCGAGTGGGCCGATATCGCCGTTCTCCGAGATGAGGATAACTACTACCTGGTGCATTCGAGCGGATGGTACCGCCCCGCGATACTGATCTGGCACTCGAAGGACCTCCACACCTGGGAACCCATCGATTACGCGGTGACGAACTTCGACGGAACGATCTGGGTGACCGACCTGGCAAAGGTGGATGGTCGCTACTACATCTTCTTCCTCAGGGATTGGGATCCCGATACGGGTTGTCACGTACTCTCGGCGGATTCCATGGCGGGACCCTGGTCGGACCCGGAGCCGCCGGGTCTTCCGCCGGACGCCGTGCTGGCGCAGGATGAAGACAGCGCACGCTACCTGTTCACCGGTTCTGGATACGTCTCCCGGCTTGCGGACGACCGGCTGGAGATTGAACGTGGTCCGGAGAAGGTCTACGAGGGTTGGCCCTTCCCGCGGGACTGGGCCGTGGAGTGCTATCCCTGCCTGGAGGCCCCCAAGGTGCTCCGGCGCGACGGGTGGTGGCACCTGCTGGAAGCCCAGGCTGGCACGTTCGGTCCGTCCACCAGTCATATGGTGATCTCCGCCCGCGCGAGGGGTCCCTTCGGGCCCTGGGAGAACTCCCCGTACAATCCCATCATCCGCACCTGGAGCCGCGAGGAGCCCTGGTGGTCCAAAGGGCACGGGCAACTCGTGGAAGACCCCGCCGGGAACTGGTTCTGTATCCAGCACGCCATCATGCACGGCTACCGTTCCCTGGGCCGCTGCACCGTCATCGAGCCGATCGAGTGGACCGATGACGGCTGGTTCCGCGTGGCCGACCGCTGGCCGGAGGGGCCCATCGCAAACAAGCAAAATTATCATTAACATTAAAGAAATAATCAGGATTACCTTTACTTATACCATTAATATACAAATTAAAATCACTATTTGAATAACTACCTGAAGTACTAAAAATCAAACGATTGGGATTTAGAGAACCAACCAGCAGTTCCTTGTAAAAACCCCATAAATTCTTCTGCAAATGTTTGTTCTTCGGCTTCAGAAGTTTCGCCAATCACAGTTACT
>JAWODG010000130.1:0-39230 GCA_046483385.1 Candidatus Brocadiia bacterium
GTCGGCTCTGGGTAGGACGGATTCTCCTCGTATTCCTGCAGGCAGGCCTCAACCGTCTCGATGTCATTATCGGAGTAGAGGAAGAACTCGGAGTTGGATATCACCTGGTTCGGCCCGGACAGGCGGGCCATCAGGCGGTAGAGGTCCAGCATCTGGTCCTTGGTGTACGGGGGCCGGGCCTGCTGCCCGTCGCGAAAGGTCGTGTCGCTGAGGACGAGCGGGTTCTTGGTCCGCTCCTCGAAATCGAACTCGACCGTCTCACCGTCTATGACCTCGTACACCTTCCCGGAGAAGGTGAACTGGGGCACTTCGGAGAAGGGGAAGATATCCTCCAGCAACTCCGGGGTACCCTCCTCCATGTCCGCGAGACGACTTACGTCCAGTTCCACTTCCCGGGCCGCGGGAAGGTCCATAATCTTGTTCTTCAGCTCTCTGTTCATCGGGCTCTCCTTCGGCGTGGTGGGAGATGCGACATCAGGTATGCTAACGCACCAGCGCTGTGAGGGCAAAAGAAGGGCGGAGCGTGCCGGTTGCGGCCCGGTGTGCACTGCGGGGCTCCGCCGGCCTTCGCCTCAGGACGGCGGCACGCGAGGAACGCCTCGAGCGGCGCGCAGAAGCACACCGCAATGCGGTCCCTGTGGTGCCCCGTCCGGCGGGATACTCCATAGACAAGGGGCCGCCGGTTTCGGCGGCCCCGATGTCCCACGTCGTTCGGCTTAGTCCGGACGGAGCTTCAGCAGCTTGTCAGAGGCTGCGCAGTCTCTCGAGGCTCCTGCGCCGCGGCGAACTGCGACCGGTTTCCCAGTTGGAGATGGTATTCACCGAGACGCCAAGACGGTCCGCCAGCTCCCGCTGGGTGAGGCCCAGCCTTTCGCGGATGGTGCGGATGTCGTCGGGCGTGACTTCGGATGCCGTTCCGCCCAGTTCCGGCGCACCGCCGCCGGAAGGCGTCTCCCGTGAGAGGCGCCTGTTGATCTCATCGCGGTCGGTCTCGCGCAGTTCCACGAGGGCCTTGCGGTTCTCCCGGGAGGGCCTGGTTTTACCGGTCTCCCACGAGGTGACCGCCGCGCCGGAGATGCCGAGAAGCTCGGCCAGTTCCGCCTGGGTCAGGTTGAACTTGCTGCGGAGGCGCTTGATCTCGGAAGGGCTGACCTCCGAGGGCACCTGCTCCCGGCCCAACGCCTCGTTGACCTCTTCTTCGCTCATCGAGCGGAGGGTGATGATCTGGGCGAGGTTGGAACTACGGGGACGCGACTTGCCCGTCTCCCACGAGGTGACGGTTACGGGCGAGACCTCCAACAGCTCGGCCAACTCGTGCTGGGTCAGGTCGAAGCGGCGGCGCAGGCTTTTGAGGGTGCGTGGACCGAAGCGGGCCCCCTCCACCTCCTCTTCCTCGGCCGGGGGGACGGCCATTTCGCGCTTGCGGGCCTCCAGCAGGTCACGAACGTGACCGTTCAGCTCTTCCACGGCTCTCGCCACATCTCGCAACTGGCGCCGCATCTCGCGCACCTGATCGGGAAGGTTGTCCAGCACTTCGGAGGCCGCGCGCTTGCCATGATAGTAAATCATGTCTCTAACAGCGTCGTCTACTTTGCCCACTTCCCCCCTCCTCTCGGAACGGCAGGAGTAAAAGATGGTTTCAACTACTGCAAGTATAACACAAGAATTAGCGCGCCTGCAAGCCCTATAGCCGCGATTATCGGCGCTCCCGGTCCGCCGACTATGCGCGCTCCCAATGGCTGTCACTATCAGAAAATAGTGGTTGATGGCGCTGATCCCCTGCTTTGTACCGTGTGCAACCGGAAATTACCGCGCGGACGCAGCCTGCATTCGGGGGCCCCGTGTCGTCTTTTCGTTCCTTCCACGGTTCTCGCGCCGCCGGTTCGTTGAGGACCGCCAGAGCGTCTCGTCGGGTATGGTCATCATTTTGGGCCCCGCAGCCTCTCCGTTGTCCTGTGCGGACCACCGCCCACTGAGTACCGGTTGCCGGCGACAAGACCCGGCTCAAAAAGTGTGGTACGGCAGTTGCATTCCACATCCCGGCGGCGGCAGCGGGCCACCGTGCGCCAATTGCGGCCGGCGCCCAGCACCCGTCCGCCGACCCAGGTCGGCTGACAACACGCTCACTGGGAGGGACCTGCTCGCATGTTGTCTCAAGTTGAGTTGCTGGCGTTCCTGTTAAGCCTGGCTGTCGCTGCCTTCATACTCAGCAATCACGCGTTCCTCCGGGAATGCGTGCCGGCCTGGCCTCTGTTCGTGGGCGCCTTTTACCTGCTATTCGTGGCCCGCACGGCGACCATTGTGGAAGGCGCCTGCTGGTACGGTCTGTGGAATACGGTCGAGCACCTGTGTCAGGCCGGCAGTTCTGTGCTGCTGGCCGGCTGGTGCTGGAGTTCGCTGGCGAGGGGGAGGTTCTATGACCTTCATCGGAGTGGCTGAGGCGCTCGGATTCGGTGCGGCCGTTGCGGCACTCGGCATGCTGATAGTCGGGAAGAGGCGCGGCCTGCAACGCGACGTGGCCCTTCTGTTCGGCGTCCTCATCCTGCTCACCGCACTCATAAACCTGAGCAACGCACTGGAACTGAACGGCCTTGTTGATTCACTTGACCCCAGTGAAGACCATATGGAGACACTGCAGCCTCTCCTATGGGGCTTCGTACTTTACTCAGTTATACAAGCCGCCGCACAATCGAAGCTACAGGAAAGCGAGAGAAAAAACCGTCTCCTGCTGGCCAACCTCCCCCAGAGGATTTACTTCAAGGACCATGACCTGAACTACGTCTCCGTCAACGCGACCTTTGCCGAGAACTTGGGCAAACAGCGTGACGAGATCGTGGGCAAAACCGACCTCGAACTCTTCCCCCCCGAGGTCGCCCGACGCTACCGGGCGGCCGACCTCCAGGTGATTGAAAGCCGCGAGCCTCACACCGAGGTGGAGGAGAAGGGAAACGGCGACGCAATACGCGTGGTCGAGGTCTCCCGCATCCCCGTGCTCGATGACGACGGAAAGCTGACGGGGCTTCTGGGCATTGTGACCGACATCACCGAGCGGACCGAGACGCGCCGCGCACTGGCCAAGGCCGAACGCGAGAAGGCGGCCATACTGCACAGCATGTCAGAACTGGTGGTCTATCAGGACGCGGAGATGAACATCCTGTGGTCCAACAACGCGGCCGCCCGTTCCTTCGACCTGCGGCCCGAGGAGATGGCCGGCTGCAAGTGCTACAGCCTGTGGCAGGACAGAGAAGAGCATTGTGAAGGCTGCCCCGTGGTGGAGGCCCAACGGACGGGACGCCCGGCCGAAGGCGAAGTGCAAACGCCCGACAACCGCATCTGGTCTGTGCGTGCCTACCCCGTCCACGGTCCGGAGCAGGAACTACTCGGGGTCGTCGAAGTCGCCGAGGACGTGACCGAGGAGAAGCACGCCGAGGATGCCTATGCGCAGCTTGCCGCCGTGGTTGAGGCATCCGACGACGCCATCATCGGCCTCGCGCCCGACGGCACCGTGACGAGTTGGAACCCCGGCGCCGAGAGGATTTACGGATACTCCGCCGACGAGTTCATCGGCCGAAGCCTGGACGAACTGATGTCCACCCAGCTCGGCAACGACCTCAATTCCGTGTTCGAGCGCGTGGTCAAGGGGGAAAGCCGGCAGCAGTACGAGACGATGACGGTCACGCGCGACGGCCGCCTGATCCATGTCTCCCTCACTCTCTCGCCCATCTATGGAAGCTCGGGCCGGGTCACCGGTGTGTCGGTCATCGCCCGCGACATCACAGAGCAAGTGCGACTGCGGGAAGAGCTGCGAATGCTTTCCCTGATCGACACCCTGACTGAACTGCACAACCGACGCGGGTTCCTGCACCTCGCGACCCAGGAACTGAAGGTCGCCGCCCGCATCGGGGAATCGGCCCTCCTGATCTTCGCCGACGTTGACAACATGAAGCGCATAAATGATGCTCACGGCCACCGGCAAGGCGACGATGCGCTGGTCGCCGCCGCCGACGTGTTGCGCGAGACTTTCCGTCAGTCGGACATCATCGGTCGGGTGGGCGGCGACGAATTCGCAGTCCTCGCACTCGACGCACAGGCCACGAGCCGCTCAGAGATCGTGTCCCGCATAGAGAACGCCATCGCCGCCAAGAACCGGCAACTCGACAGGCCGTGGGAACTGTCCCTCAGTCTCGGCGTCGCCTTCTATAACCCGCAGTTACCTTCTTCTCTGGACGAACTGCTGGCCGAAGCCGACGCCCTGATGTACGAACACAAACGGAGCAAGTTCGGCAGCCGTTACGGCGCGTCCACCAACTGATGCGCAAGCCGACGGCAAGGCCGGGGTCGCTGTGTTCGCAACGACGCCCCGCAGCCGACCGCCCGAGGCTTCACCGCACTCCCGGCGAAGGAGACGGACAATGGAAACCGTAAGCGAGATCGCCGCAGACGAAGTGGCCGAAACCGCGCAGCCGTCCCTCGGCTGGAAGGAAGGGGACCGTGTGTTCAGGATCCTGATGTGGGTGCCGGTCTTCTTCCTGCCACTGCCCGTGCCCGGTCTGGGAACGCCGCCCGATTTCGTGGGGTGGCTCATCGCCCTCGGCGGGCTGATGAGCGTCTCCGGTCCCGATGTACGGCCCATGCGACGCGTCGTTCAACTCGGGCTGGCGCTGTCCGTGGCCCGCATTGCGCTGGTTGTCGGGGGCACCTCCTCGACGCTGCACCTGGGCCTCTACTTCATAGGGTCCGCCGCGGCCGCCGTGCTTGTGGTGCTGGCCGGAGGGCTGGCGGCCGAGATGGCCCGCGCGGCAGACAACGCCGCCTTCGCCGGAACCGCCGAATCCCACCGCTGGCTGTTCGTGATCCATCCGGCGGTGCCCGCGCTGGCGGCCGTCGTGTTCCGGCTCACTCAGGGCGGGCTCGCCGGCCTGCTGCTGGCCTACGTGCCGCTTTTCCTCGACGCCTGTCTGATCTACGCCGTGATGCGCATCATGGAACGGGCTTCCCGTCTGTGCCGCAAACAGCAGATGACCGGCGAAACCGGCCAGGCCGACTGAAGCCGGACATCAGCCCCCGAACGACGGCAGCCACTGCCGCTCCGCCTCGAACAGCCGGTCCACCATCTCGCGTATCTCCGGAAGAGTGCAGAGCGCTCCGGTCAGCGGGTCCATGGCCACCGCCGCATAGGCCATCTCCCGGTCGCCGTAGAGCCCGGCCTGGACGGCCAGTTCCTGGGCGCTCACGCATGCCCGGTTCACGGCCGCGCACGCCGGCGGCAGGTCCCCCACCACGGTCGGCTGCAGCCCGTTGCCGTCCACGAGGCACGGCACCTCCACCGCGCAGCCGTCCGGCAGATTTGTGATGATCGCGTCGTTCCGGACCGACCCGTGGATAACGCGCGGCCGGTTGCTGGTCATGCTCTCCACGATGTACGCGCCGTACTCGTGCCCGGGTTGCAGGCCCTTCTCGCGCACCTGCTCCAGGAAGCGCTCGCTCTGTCCTTCCTCGTCGTGGTCGCAGCAGATCTGGTAGTAGTCCCAGCGTCGCGGAAGGTACGCCGCGACCTTCTCGGGGTCCTTGCGGAACCACGGAGCGTATTCGGAGCCGTGGTGGCTGGACTCGGAGTGGAAGTAACCGGTCAGTTGCGTCAGCTCCCCTCGCACCCGCTCCTGGCCCCCGGCGTACAGCTCGTCGCCGGTGTCCCCCGCGGCGGCTCCGCTCACGTGCTTTTCGATGATCGTGTCCCGTATGACCGGTATGAGGTCGCGCCCCTCGTGCTCGAACTGTATGAACCACGCCTGGTGGTTCAGGCCCGCCGCCCGGTAGCTGCACTCCTCGATGGGCACGCCCACCTCCCGCGCCAGCAGCGCCGAGGTACCCTGAATACTGTGGCAGAGGCCCACGACCTTCACACCCAACTCGTAGGCGGCCCAGGTATTGATCGCCATGGGGTTCGCGTAGTTCAGCATCAGTGCCCGGGGGCACATCTCCAGCATGTCCGCACACAGGCCCTTCAGCACCTCGATGGTTCGCAGGCCGCGGAATATGCCGCCGGGACCCATCGTATCGCCCACCGGCTGGTCAACGCCGTACTCGCGCGGTATCTCCACGTCGTGGCGATAGGCCTCCAGCCCGCCGACCTGAAAGGTCACGATCACGAAGTCCGCCCCGTCCAGCGCCTCCCGGCGGTCGGTGGTCGAGCCGATGGTCGCCGGCAGGTCGAACTCTTCGACAAGCTCCCGTGCCGCCGACGCCGTGCGCTGGAGCCGCTCCTCGTCGATGTCCATGAGTGCGAACTCCGTGTCCCGCAGCGCCTCGAAAGCGCAGATGTCCCGGATCATGGTGAGGGGAAATACGTAGCCTCCGGCTCCGATAATGCTCACTTTCGGCATGGATCAGGCCTCCCTGCATTGTGGGGTGGGCAGTGATGGTAGCACCGCTGTGCCGACCCGTAAAGTGCGTCGGGCCGCCGCCCGTCGCCGCTTCGGGAACCCCCATGCTTTGACCGCCGGGCCGACCACGTTTACAATGAATATGGACATTCTGAGGTGGCGCTGATGCATCGCAAAACTCTCCGACGGCCGGCCCTCGGCTTTGCAATCGCCCTGCTCGTGGCGGCGTTCGCCCCGACCGCCCGGGCCGCCGATGAGCTGAGCTTCGAGTACAAGACCGACCACTACGTCGTCGGCACGGACATCAGCGCACGGTTCGCGGAAGTTGTGGCGCGGCACATGGAGGAGATATACAAGGAGTACAGCCGCCGCTTTGCCACCTACGGCGAGGCGGACGGCCGGTTCGACGTGAAGGTCTTCGGCCGGGAGAAGGACTACTGGAAGCACGTGCCGGCCGAAGTCAAGGGCTCCACCGGCTGCTTCGTGGAACGCGACCGCCTGCTGGCCGCCCACGCCGAGGGCCGCACGCCCGAGGAAGTCCTGCGGACGCTCTACCACGAGGGCCTGCACCAGTTCGTCTATCAGGTGGTCTCGCCGCGTTGCCCGGTCTGGCTGAACGAGGGCATGGCCGAGTACTTCTCCGAGGCCACCTGGGATAGCCGCAGCTTCGCCGTCGGCCAGGTCCCCACGGACCGACTCCACGTCGTCCAGCAGGCCGTGCGCGACGGCAATTACGTGCCGTTCGAGGACTTGTTCGAGATGAACACCGACCGGTGGATACAGAACGCGCGCACCGACGCCCACGCTGCCCAGTTGACCTACTCGCAGTCGTGGTCAATCGTCCACTTCTTGGTACACGGCGACAACGGGGCCTACTCGGGCAGCCTCAACAAATTCCTCAAGGCAATCGCGGAAGGCGCCGACCAGGACGAGGCACTGGAGGAAAGCTTCGGCCCCAATCTCAGCTTGCGCGCTTTCGAGCAGGCCTGGGCCCGACACGTGATGTCGCTGGAGCCGAGCCCTAAGTTCCGCTGCCGCGACAACATGGAGGCCATCATGCTGCTGGCGCTGCACTTCTATCGAGACCCGCGCGAGTTCGAGGAGGTCGGCGATCTGCGGCGCGCGCTGATGAACAACCGCCGAACGCGCTGGGAGATAACCCGTCCTCACGGGGGCACCATCTCCTCCAGCGACCCCGACCGGGTGGCCCGGTTGTTCCGCTGCCCGTTCGACAATGACAGCCACGACGTCAGCTACGCGGTGGTCCACAATCCGGCGACCGGCCTGCCGGTGCTTGTCTGCAACCATCATCCCGGCGTCATCCTGAAAGCCTACTACCAGCGTGCGCCTTCCGGCATGCGCATCCGGGTCGAGGAGGAGGTCCGGGACCTTCTGACACCGCAGTTCAGGAACGCGATAAAAGCGGCGATAGACTGAACGATGAGAAGGCTGTCCGAAACACGGTGGTTCTCCCTGTCCCGGCGGGAGCTGGCAGTACTCGTCGCCGCCGTCGCGATAGCTATGGGCACCGCGGGCGCCGTAAGGGGCATATCGTATGTCTGGTGCAGCCGCGAGTTTCGCGTCCGCAGTGCCGGGGAGCGAACAGTGCTGCCCGACAGACTCGACGTCAACACCGCCACCCGCCACGAACTGACGCTCCTGCCCGGCATCGGCCCCAAGACAGCCGAGGCTATCGTGCAGGACAGGCAGAAGCATGGCCCCTACGGTTCCCTGCAAGACCTGGAGCGGGTCAGTGGCATAGGCCCCAAAACCGTGGAGGACATCCGCCCCCACGCCATGTGCGCCGCGCCCGACCGATAGGTGCCAGACAGATGACCGCGCAGGTCATCCGCAAATTGCGGAGATGACATTGGATGCTAACCACAACGACACGACGAACACAACGAACGGGAGGGGCCACAGATTACACAGATTGGCGCAGATAAGAGCTAAAGCACCCCCGCTGCCGGCGAAACCGGCGTCCAATTCATGATTCTGGATTCGTAACTGCCGTCTCCGTTGCCGTTCTTCGTGCCCTTCGTGAACTTCGTGGTGAGACAGCCGTGGCCGAGTTCAGAACAGCCGCGCCCTTCGAGCCCGCCGGGGACCAGCCGGCCGCCATCGAGGAGCTGGTCGAGCACTTCCGCTCCGGCAGCCGCTGGGAGACACTCCTCGGCGCCACTGGCACCGGCAAGACCTTCACCATGGCCAAGGTCATCGAGGCCCTCGGCCTGCCCACCCTCGTCATCAGCCACAACAAGACCCTCGCCGCCCAACTCTACAGCGAGTTCAAGGAGTTCTTCCCCGAGAACGCCGTCGGCTACTTCGTCAGCTACTACGACTACTACCAGCCGGAGGCCTACGTCCCCTCCCGCGACCTCTACATCGCCAAGGACGCCTCCATCAACCAGGACATCGACCGCCTGCGCCTGGCCGCCACCACCCGCCTGATGCAGCGCGACGACGTGGTCATCGTCGCCAGCGTCTCCTGCATCTACGGCATCGGCGCCCCCGAGGACTACCAGAACATGTTCGTCTCGCTCGACCACGGTCAGCGCATCGAGCGCGACGAACTGCTGGGCCAGCTCGTGGAGATCCAGTACCAGCGCAGCGACACCGACCTGAAACGCGGCACCTTCCGCGCCCGGGGCGACCTGGTCGAGATATACCCCGCCTACGAGGAGATCGCCTATCGCGTGGACTTCTTCGGGGATTGCGTCGACCGCATCGTCGTCATCGACCCCCTCTCCGGGCGCAAGCTCGAGCGCGCCGCGCACATCGACGTCTATCCCGCCAACCACTTCGTCACCCCGGAGGAGCGCCTCCAGGACATCATCGCAAGCATCGAGGAGGAGCTGGAGGAGCGCCTCGAGGAGTTGCGCGGCGCCGGCAAGCACGCCGAGGCGCAGCGGCTGGAGGCCCGCACCCGCTACGACATGGAGCTGCTCCAGGAGGTCGGCTTCTGCCCGGGCATCGAGAACTACGCCCGCCACATCAGCGGCCGCGAGCCCGGTGAACGCCCCGCGTGCCTGCTGGACTACTTCCCCGACGAGTTCCTGACCATCGTGGACGAGAGCCATCAGACGCTCCCCCAGATACGCGCCATGTACGCCGGCGACCGCTCCCGAAAGCAGACGCTGGTGGACTTCGGCTTTCGGCTGCCCTCGGCGCTGGACAACCGGCCGCTGCGGTTCGAGGAGTGGCGGGAGCTGGTGGACCACGTCCTCTGCGTCTCCGCCACGCCGGACGACTACGAGATTGAGCGGGCCGGCGGGCGCGTGGTCGAGCAGATCATACGCCCCACCGGCCTGGTGGATCCGGTGGTGGACGTCCGCCCCGCCCGGGGGCAGGTACAGGACGTGATCCAGGAGATAAAGCGCTGCTCGGAGCGCGACGAGCGCGTGCTGGTCACCACCCTCACAAAGCGCCTCGCCGAGGACCTCTCCGAGTATCTCCGCGACGAAGGCATCGACGCCTGCTACCTCCACAGCGAGGTGCAGACCATCGAGCGGGTCGAGATACTCAACGACCTGCGGCGGGGCGAGTACGACGTCATCGTGGGGGTCAACCTCCTGCGGGAGGGGCTGGACCTGCCGGAGGTCACGCTGGTGGCCATCCTGGACGCCGACCGCGAGGGCTTCCTCCGCTCGGACACCTCGCTGATCCAGACAATGGGCCGATGCGCTCGGAACGTCCGCGCGCGAGTGCTGTTGTACGCGGACGAGATCACCGACTCGATGGAGCGGGCGATCGAAGAGACGCAACGCCGCCGCGAGGTCCAGCTCGAGTACAACCGGGAGCACGACGTCGAGCCGCAGACCATCCGCAAGAAAATCCAGCACGGCATCGATTACGAGGTGGCGGCGTGGAAACGCCGCGTCGAGACGCCGGTGGTAGCCGAAGAGGGCGAGGACTACGTGACCGCCAACCGCCTGGACGAGCTGGAAAAGGAGATGAAGGAAGCCGCCGAGCGCCTCGACTTCGAAAGAGCCGCCCTCCTTCGCGACAAAATCCAGGAGCTTCAGTCGGCGACATAATCATCGGCATCCTCGACCTCGGACACGTTTTCGGGAGCTTACCGTCACGCCTCGCCCTTCACTGGCCGCCGCCTGCTGGTGGCTGCCGTCATTTACGGCATGCACGCCCAGCGGACCCCCCATCACTTTTGCCTCGGCACGGAGCGTGTCACGTTTTGGCAAACTAACCCCAGAGCTTTGACGCGAACGGCTCCCGGGCTGTAGAGTGTTGTTTTGCGAGCGGACGAAGCGGTGACGTTGCGGAGCCCCCCATGGCGGCGGACCTGCCCCACATCCTCATCCTGATGACCGACCAGCAGCGCGCCGACGCCATGGGCTGCGCCGGCAACCCCGTCATCCGCACGCCCAACATGGACCGACTGGCCGCCGAGGGGGCCCGCCTGTCGCGCGCCTGCACCAACAGCCCGCTCTGCATGCCCGCCCGCGCTTCCTTCATCAGCGGGCACCACGTTCACCGGCACGGCATCTGGGGCAACCACGGTGAGCTGCCCGCCGACTACGAGTCCCTGTTCCGCCGCCTGCAGGCCTGCGGCTACTATACCGCGCACGTGGGCAAGTCCCACTATTACGAGCACGGCGAATTCCACATGCGCGAGCGCGAGCCCTACATGCACGCCCGGGGCTTTGACTACGTGCACGAGACCACCGGCCCGTGGGCGACCCTCCGCACGCAGTCCTACATGACCGACGCCTGGGCGCGGAAGGGCCTGCTGGAGCGCTTCCGCGACGACTACCGGCGGCGGAAGAAGGACCGCGCCCGCGCCGTGTGGCCCGGCCCGCTGCCCACCGAGGAGCACATGGACAGCTACGTGGGGCGGCAGGCCGTGCGCTTCCTGCGCGAATACGACACCGAACTGCCCTTCTGCCTGTTCGTCGGCTTCCCCGGCCCCCACGAGCCGTGGGACCCGCCGGAGGAGTACGCGGACATGTACGACCCGGCCGACGTGCCGCCGCCGGTGGACCCGGAGCCGGCCGAATACCCCGAATGGGCCCCGCGCCATGCACGAAACCACCCCAACAAACGCCGCGCCGAGGGGCTGGACCCGGAGACGGTGCGCCGCATACGGGCGGCCTACTACGCGAAGGTGAGCCTGATTGATTACTGGTTCGGCGAGATACTGGCGGTCTGCGACGAGGAGGGCTTCGCCGAGGACCTGCTGGTGGTATTCTGGTCCGACCACGGCGAGCTGGCGGGCGACCACGGCTGCCTCTACAAGTCGCGCTTCTGGGAGGGGGCATTGCGGGTGCCGCTGGTGTTCCGGTGGCCCGGCCGCATCGAGCCGGGAACGACCAGCGCGGCGCTGGCCGAGACGGTGGACATCATGCCGACACTGCTGGAGGCCGTCGGCACGACGGCGCCCGACGACGCGGCGGGCAAGTCCCTCTGGCCGGTGCTGGAGGACCCCACGGCGCCGCTCCGGAACGGGGCGCTCAGCGAGGTGGAGAAGAACGGCAGCCGCAATGCGATGATATGCACGGAGCGCTACAAGTACGCGGCCGACGGCCGGGAGCGGGGCTACATGCTCTACAATCTCGTGGAGGACCCCGACGAGGCGACGAACCTTATAGGCCATCCGGAGTATGAGGAGGTGGAAAAAGCGCTCGCGGCCCGCCTGCGCCTCCGTCGGGGGGAGTGACGGCTTCTGCTCAACACGGAGGCGCGGAGAACACGGAGGACGACAGAAGACTAACCACAACGACCACGACGCAAGGCAGTTGATAGTTGCTGGTTGTTAGTTTTCGGCCAACCTTGCGCTGCTTTTCTTCACCTTGTCTCACCGCCGTTCTTCGTGCCGCCGGCGGACACCCTTCGTGTCCTTAGTAGTGAACGCCGTTTCATGGTGGTCGTCGTGGTCGTTGTGGTTGGTCTCGCCCGTCACTGCTCGAGGCGGCGGCGCCATTCGCGTTCCCGGCTGGTCACTATGCTCTCCATGCGGCGGATGCGGCGGTCGAGCCGGTCGAAGGTCCTCTTCAGGCGGTGCAGGGCCATCTCGCGGGAGCTGGTAAAGGAGTTGTAGAACTCCTCGTCCGCCTCGCTCTCGAACGGCAGCACCGGCTCCGGCTTCATGATGAGCGCCGCCAGCAGGTAGAGCGCCACGATGGGCCAGATGCCGCTCAGCAGCAGTATCAGAAGCGCAATGATGCGCACCCAGAAGGCGGACATGCCGAAGTAGTCGGCGATGCCCTTGCAGACGCCCAGTATCATCCCGTCGCGCGCCCGGTAGGGGCCGGCGCGCCTTTCTGTGTCTTGGCGACTCATGTCTCGACTCCTTCCCTTTCTCGTTCAATCAGCAGGGCCTCCAGCGTCTCGATGCGCTTCTCCATCTCCCCGAGCCGCCGGAACATCTGCTGGACCATCTCGGCTTCTTCTTTCGACTGCTTGCGCGCCTTGCGGTCTATGCCTTTACGCCACTCGCCGACGGCCGCGACGCCGCAGCCGCCGAGGATCGCCACGACCGGGATGCCCAGTGTCAGCAGTATCGGCAGCCCGACAACGATGGCAACGATGATTATGGCTGTCCATTCCATCAACGGGCCTCCCGTTCGGCGCGTCGGTGGTCGCGGCGGTTGGAAGCCGCCTCCGACCGCATGAGTATCTCCTCGAGGGCCTCGACCCGGTCTTCCAGCCGGGCCATACCCCGGTGCATCTCTTGTATGGTGCGCACGTCTTCGTTGCTGAGACGTTCGGGTTCGGACTTAGTGCCGGCGGCGACGACCTTCCACAGAAGCACCGCGATGAAGACGGAGACCAGCAGCCCGAGCCCGATGAGCACCGGTCCGAGCAAAAGGACAACGCCGTCGGGGAACTCCGCGGCGAACAGTGCCACCGCGCCGACGGCCGCCCCCAGAGGCAGCATGACCACCAGCGCCCCGAGGAGCGTCAACAGGACAAGCGCTGTTTTGGTCAGCAACCGCACCGTGTGTACTCTCCCCTCTGCAGGTGCCCCGTCAGTCGGCCGGTCCGCCGCGCGGGCGCTCGACGTCGGCCTTCAGTTCTTCCAGCTCGCGCTCGATCTCCTCGTCGGTCTCCAGCCGCGCGAACTCCTCCTCCAGCGTCGGCTTGCGACCGTAGTTGACCAGGTCGGCCTCGGCCTCCATACGCTCGATGCGGTTCTGGAACTTCTCGAAGCGCACGAAGGCGTCCGAGGTGTCGGCCTTGCGGATGTCCTGCTGGGCGCGTTTTTTCCTTCGGGCATGGATGTGGCGCTGCACCAGGACCCGCTGCTTCTCGCGCACGGTATCCAGCTTGTCCTCAAGCTGCATTATATCATCCTGGTACTGCGCGACCAGAGCTTCGTGCTCGTCGAGTTCTCGCTCCAGCGCATCGGCGCGCTCGCGGTAGCGGCGCTTCTCGGACAGCGCCTCGCGCGCCAGGTTGTCGCGCCCCTTCTGCACGGCCAGCCGGGCGTTCTCGTCCCACCGCTCGACCCCCTCGCGGGCCGCTTCGAGCTGACGCTCGATCTTCTTGCGCTGCGCCATCACGCCTGCGCAGGACGCTTTGACCTCGACCAGCGTGTCTTCCATCTCCTGAATCATCAGCTTGACCAGCTTCTCCGGGTCCTCCGCCTTGTCCAGCATGGCGTTGACGTTGGAGCTGATGATGTCCCGCAGGCGACTGAAGATACCCATCGTCCGTCTCCTTTCTGATGTCCTCGCTGACAGTTTCCACCGGCCAATAGGGCAACGGACGTACCAAAGAATCCCGCCTCGCCGTAGTGCCTCGGCTGACAAGCACTTACGGCGAGAAGCGGCCCAAAGATAGTCCTTGACTGTTCTGGCTGTTTCTGCCATACTCTGGTTTATCTCGCCACTAGTGAGGGGTGGAAACCGATGTCCGAGTCACGCCTGCCCGCCGAATCCGCCGCTTACGTGCCGGAGGCCATCGGCCAGTCGGAGGAGTTCCTCGACTTCCAGGAGCAGGTCTCGCGGGCCGCGCGGGTGGACCGCCCCGTGCTGATCGTCGGCGAGCGCGGCACCGGCAAGGAGCTGGCCGCCCGGCGGCTGCACTACCTGTCGGCGCGGTGGGAGCAACCGCTGGTCACGCTCAACTGCGCCGCCCTGGCGCCGACGCTCATCGAGGCGGAACTTTTCGGTCACGAGGCGGGCGCCTTCACCGGGGCCACGCGCCGGCGCGCCGGGCGGTTCGAGACGGCCGACGGGGGGACCATCTTTCTCGACGAGATCGCCAACATCCCCGTCGAGGCACAGGAGAAGATACTCCGCGTGGTCGAATACGGCGTCTTCGAGCGCGTCGGCAGCGCGGAGACCATCGGGGTGGACGTGCGCATCGTGGGCGCCACCAACGCCGACCTGCCGTCGCTGGCGGCGGACGGCTCGTTCAAGCAGGACCTGCTGGACCGGCTGTCGTTCGAGGTGCTGTTCGTACCGCCGCTGCGGGAGCGCGAGGGGGACGTCATGCTGTTGGCGCGCCACTTCGCGGGGCGGATGGCGCTCGAGCTGGGATGGGATGAGGTGCCCACCTTCGGCGAGCACGCCCGGGAAGCCCTGCTTCAGCACGACTGGCCGGGCAACGTGCGCCAGCTCAAGAACGTGGTCGAGCGGGCCGTATATCGTGCCGACTCGGAAGTGATAGAGCAGATCGACTTCGATCCCTTCCGGTCACGCTTTGCCCCGACGGCGCCCGAGCCCGCCGAGGCGGAACCCGCCCAGCAGCCGACATCGCCGGCCCGGCCGGCGGTGTCCCTCGATAAGCCGCTGGAGCAGGCGGTGCGCGAGCTGGAGATCGCCATGATGCGGCGCGCGCTGCGGCAGGCGAAACACAACCAGAAGGAGGCGGCAAAGCGGCTCGGGCTGACCTACCACCAGTTCCGTGGCCGCTACCGGAAGTATCAGGATGAGCTGTGAGGGCGGACGCACGAGCATGTCCGGTGCTCGTGCGGAAGACATCCAGGATTTCGTCCTGACCAGACCCCGGGCTCAGCGCTGCTCCACCCAGTGGGCGCTGCCGTTGCGCTCTGTCCAGCGGCCCTTGTCGGAGGTGAAGCGGAGTTCCCCGTCCTCGAAAGCCAATTCCCAAGCGCCCGACTTCAGGGCCCGCGTGTAGTTGCCCAGCCCCCGCTTGAGTTGTCGGTCGCTGTAGTCGCTCAGGCCAAAGCGCGGCGATTGCGCCGGCTCGCCGCCCGACTCGCGCCTTGCCATCTCCGCCTCGACGGCGTCCCGCCCCTGCCGGATGGCCTGCACGGTCATCTGTGCCACCGCGGGCGCCAGTTCGGGGGTGACCGCCTGATAGGTCCAGTTTATGAAGTGCGTGATCACAGTGCTGGCCATGTTGCTGAGCACGGCGCCTATCTGGCGCCGGCGCGGCGCCGGACCCGTGCTGATCGTGAACGGCGGCAATGCGACATCGGGGCCCAACTGCCCCAGCACGAAGCACCCGAAGCCGACGTGGGTGCCGGGCTCGAGTATCGCGTTGGAGCCGATGAAGGAGCACTCAAGCGTCACGGGACGCTCCTCCGTGCCGCGGATGAGCGAGCCGCCGCCCAGCATGGGGATGGCCGGGACGGGCACGCGCTCGCCTTCGAGTTCGACCACGAAGGGGACGGCCTCGACGTGGCGGGCGCCGCCGGCCATGTGCATCGACATCAGGTAGCACTCCACGTCGATATCGCGGAACGCCCCGCCGATGATAGTGGAGAAATCGCAGTTCACGTCCAGCACGTCCGCGAAGGCGCTGACGGTGCTGTTGCCGGCCAGTTGGGCGCACTCCATTGCGGCGGAGTCGGCCGTCGAATCGCCGCCGAGAGTCACCTCAGAGAGCCGGCAGGAGCGCACCACGCTTCCCCGTCCGACACGGCTCTCTTCGAGCACGCTCCGCTCCACAACGGCATCCGCCTCAATGGTGGTGTCGGTAAGGACGGAGTTCCACACCGTTGCGCCGCGTTCGACCACCGTCCCCGGGCCGATCCGGCAGCCGGGCCCTATGAGGGCGCCGTCCTCGATGCGGGCGTCTTCGGCTATCTCGGGGGCACCGCCCGTTCCGTTCACCGCGCCCTCCGGCACGGCCACACTGACGGACGGCACAGGGTCTTCGAACGCGAACATCTCCTCCTCGTCGATCTGCTCATCGAGTGCGCCAGGCGCGAGGGCGAGCACCCGATCCATGGCGGGGTGCGTCCAGCGACCGGACCGGCGCTCCCACCCTATGGGCTCACCGTCGGCGAACTCCCACAGGCCGCTCTCCAGATGTGCGGTCAACAGGGCGTGCGTTCGCCCGATCCACCCGGGCCAGCCCGCCCGCTGCTCATCGGCAGAAACGGACAGGTCGACATCCCGCCGCGCCGCCATCGCCTTCGTCATCTCCAGCGCCGTGCGGAGCGCCTCGAGCACGATCGTGTCGGCCACGTGCCGGCGGTCACCTTCCAGCGCCTCGTGCAGACGCCGCACCATGGCGATGACGGCGCCCGGGGCGTAGGTGAAGGACCATGCTCCCTCCCGCTTCTTCGGCCCGAACCCGTTGGATAGCTCGCCCGGCATGACCAGGCCGCGTGTCAGCTCGCCGCCGTAGCCCGCCACCGCGAAGGGCATCACGTAGGTCGTCAGGGGATCGTTGACCAACTCCTCGTCGGTGTGGTGCGGGTCGGGCGACTGCCCCACCACCTTAGTCCACGGGCAGACCCAGCAGCAGGGCCCGAGTTCGATCTGCTCGTGGCTGAGCAGTTGGTCGTGCCAGAGCCCGACCTGCGGCCCGAAGCCGCGCAGGCCGCTCTCCGGCTGCGGAAGCAGCTTGCCGGAGTTGGTCGAGTTGATGGTGTTGACGCCGTAGCGGCTCAGGTGTGGCAGGTCGATAGTGCCCACCACCTCCAGGCGCCCCAGTTCGGGGTTGAAGCGGAGCTGGTGGAAGCGATTCGAGAAGATGCCCTCGAGGTAGCCGCGCCGGTCGAGAGTGGAATGATGGCCGACGTGGGCCTCGGAGACCTCCGTCGGCCCGGCGATGGTAACGTGGCCGCCGCTCTCGACCAGCACCAGTTTGGCCTCGGTCACGGAGTTGTCGGGCCCCAGTTGGCAGTCGCGCGCCCACGTGCTCCTGACCTGTGTGCGCGGGCCGACCGAGCAGTTAATCAGCGTGCTGCCTGACAGCCGGGCATCCTTTCCGACGGATAATTGCTCGGCGCCCCGGACGACGGTCCGCCCCGCAGCGTCGCACTCGTGGGTGCCGGGCGGGCCTTCGGCCACGAGGACAGAGTCATTCACAGTAGCCCCGGCCTCGACCGCGGCGTCGTGCAGACGGCTGTCCCGGATGACGGCTCCCGGCCCGACGGAGGTCCGGGCGCCGGTCAGGTAGCTGGCTCCGCAGACCTCTGCGTCCGGAGAGATGGCGGCGGGCTCAACCTCGGGTCCTATGCAGCGGTCTTCGATCATGCAGGCCTCCGTCAATGCGGACTTGGAGCCGTATTGTACCCAAGCGGGCAGGCCAGACAACCGTGACTGTGGACGTAACAAAGCCTTGACAACGCCGGGATGGACATTTAGCTTGATGGACCTGCAGACTGTGGGGTTTGCCAATCGACACCGGCGGAGGCACAGATGGAGGAACTGTTCCGGCGCAGTGAGCACAATCCGCTGATTACCGAGAAGGATCTGCCCTACCAGGCCAACGCCGTGTTCAACGCGGGCGTCGCCGATCTGGGGGATGAGGTGCTGCTGTTGCTTCGGGTGGAGAGCCCATCGGGGCGCTCCCATCTGATCGTCGCACGGAGCGAGGACGGGGTGGGAGGCTGGCGCATCGAGGAACGGGCGCTGATCCACGCCGAGCACGCCTGCCCGTACGAGGTCCTCGGCGCCGAGGACTGCCGCATCACGTGGGTGCCGGAAATGGAAGAGTGGGTGCTGGCCTACACGGCTTACACGGCGGGCGGCCCGGGCGTGGCTTTGGCCTCCACGGAGGACTTCGAGGAGGTGCGCCGCCTGGGCCTGGTTCACGCGCCGGAGAACAAGAATGCGGCCCTGTTCCCCCGGCGGTTCAGGGGTCTGTTCGCCATGCTCCATCGCCCGTGCACCCCGGGAGGAGTCTGGCTCTCTTACTCTCCCGACCTGGTCTTCTGGGGCAAGCCGGAGCTGGTTCTGCCCCCTCGGCCGGGGCCGTGGTGGGACGGCGTGCGCGTGGGCGCCGGCCTGCCGCCCATCGAGACCGAAGAGGGCTGGCTGATCATCTACCCCGGGGTCAAAGAGGTGGCCAACAATCCGCTGTACCGTCTCGGCGCCGCCCTGCTGGACCTGGAGGAACCGCACCGCCTGACAGGCCGGGCGCGACGATGGCTTCTCAGCCCGCAGGAGCCCTACGAGCGGACGGGAGACGCCGGCAACGTCGTCTTCGCGTGTGGAGGGGTAGTGCGTGACGGCGAGCTGTGGATGTACTACGGCGCGGCCGACTCCTGCATCTGCCTGGCCCGGGCCCCCATTGAGGACATCCTTGCGCTGGTTCGTGCCGAACCCGTCAACCCCCTTTAGGAGCTTGTTAGCGGAGGCGTCGTCCGGTGAGGGACTTCTGGCTTTGTTTCGTTCCGCTTTTCGTGGCCGTGGATGCGCTGGGCATCCTGCCCATCTTCCTGAGCATGACGGAGGAACTGGAGGCCGAGCGCCGACGCCGGGCGCTGCTGCAGTCGGTCGTCACGGCCTCGGCCGTGGCTCTGCTGTTTCTCGCGGCCGGCAAGCTGGTCCTGAACTTTGTCGGGGTGACGGTTCCGGATTTCCTCGTAGCGGGCGGCGCATTGCTGTTTCTTATCTCGCTGAGCGACCTTCTGGGTGCCCAGAAAGAGCGGCGCTGGACCGATCCGGACAGCCTCGGCGCCGTCCCCCTTGGAGTGCCCCTGATCGTCGGCCCCGCCGTGCTGACGACCATTCTCGTCCTGGTGGACCAGTACGGCCCCTGGCCGACCGTCCTGGCCACACTGGCCAACATGGCGCTGGCGGGCGGCGTGTTCTCGCTGGCGGAACCCATAAACCGGGTTCTGGGGAAGGCCGGCTCAAAGACCATCTCCAAGCTCGCCAGCCTCCTGCTGGCGGCCATCGCGGTCACCATGGTACGCCGGGGGTTTGTTGCCATCGTCTCGGCCGGCACAGCATAGCCCGTCGCTCTTGCGAGGCGCAGCCTCTCTGCATAGACTGGCACCCTCCCGGACCTTGGAACCGCCAACCGTCAGTGGAGCGCAGACATGATCATCGACGCCGACTGCCACATCTCACCGACCCCCGAGGGCGGCAACAGCATCAGGACCGACGAGCTTCTGGCGCGCATGGACCGCGCCGGCGTGGACATGGCCCTCACGTGGCTCCAGCCCCCCTACCTGCGGGAGACCGACGAGGCCAACGCCTACGTGGCGCAGGCCATGAAGGACCATCCGGACCGGATACTGGCGTTCGGCTGGGCGGACCCCAATCTGGGCGTCGAGAAGGCCAAAAACACAGTGCAGCGATGCGTGGAGGAGTACGGCTTCTTCGGCGTCAAGCTGAACGGCGCCCAGAACGACTACTACATCGACGACCCGGAGCTGGGCCTGCCGGTCATCGAGGAGATCGCCCGGCATGACACCATCCTGGCCTTCCACGTCGGGGCGGACGCCTTCGACCGCACACATCCGTTCCGCGTGGCAAAGATTGCCCGACGCTACCCCGAACTCCCCATCCTCATGGTGCACATGGGGGGCGTGGGCCACCAGGACCTGACCAACGCGGCCATCGAGTTCGCCGAGGAATGCCCCAACCTGACGCTCATCGGCTCGGCCGTCCGGACGGGCGCCATCCTGAAGGCGGTCCGGACGCTGGGCGCTGGGCGCGTCTGCTTCGGCAGCGACACGCCATTCGAGCTGATGCACGTCGAGCTGGCCCGCTACAACGCCATGCTGGAGGGGGAGGCGTCGGAGCCAGAGAGAGACCTCATCCTCGGGGGCAACATCGCCCGGCTGTTCGGGCTTGAGGGGTGAGGGGCCGGGCGGAAATGGCCGGCCCCCGCTGTGGCGCCCCTTCAGGGCGCGTTGGTCTTTGTCTGCCTTCCGGTTCCCGGGGCTGCGCCCCGGGCTGGTATGTGGCGGGCTTACAGCCCGGCCGTCCCCGATGGGCTGACCGCTGGGCTGACCAAATCCAGTGCTCCAATGCCTCCGGCACGACGGCCGTGCCGTCCACTCCCCTTGCCATCCCGCCTCAGCCGGGCAGCATGCCGTGCAACTGCTCTTCCATCTCCGCCTGCACCTCGGCGTAGTCGGGGTGCCCCACGAGGTTGTTCAGCTCCTTCGGGTCCTCCCGCAGGTCGTGCAGCATGTACGGGGTGCCGTCCTCGTGGGCGGCCAGTTTCCATCGCTCCGTACGCACCATGGCGTTGTTGGAATCGGCCGGGCGGACCTCGCTCAGCGCCGCCCCACGCAGATGCGCGTCCGGGTCCCGCAGGACCGGCCAGAGGGAGAGCCCGTCGCAGTCACCGGGCGGCTCGACACCCGCCGCCTCCAGCACCGTGGGCATTATGTCCACCGTCTGGGCGAGGGCCGGCGAGACGGCGCCTTGCAGGACGCTGGGCCCTCGCACCATGAGCGGCACCCGGAGGGCGGACTCGTAGAACCGGCACTTGTAAACGCGACCGTGGTCCCCGAGCATCTCGCCGTGGTCCGACCAGAACAGGACCACCATGTCGTCCAGCAGTCCCCGTCCCTCGCAGGCGTCCAGTATCCGCCCGAACCAGTCGTCGATGAGGGTGATCTTGCCGTAGTAGTTGGCCCGGAAGCGCCGGATGACGTCTTCCGTCAGGTCGTCCCGTCGCCCGCGGGTCTGCCACTTTGCGGCGTGCTCGGGGACCCACGGGCCGGGCTGGGCCGTTTCGGGATCGATGCGCGGCGGGGTCTCGTCGGGGTCGTACATGGTGGCGTACTCCCCGGGGGCGTCCCACGGCTCGTGCGGTCCGCCGAAGCCGACGAACGCGCAGAAGGGTTTCTCCTCGTCATAGTCGCGGATGAACTCGACTCCCTTCCGTCCCACGTAGCTGTCCGCGTGCTCCTCGACCGGCAGGGGGCTGGGCCAAACCGCCCTGTCCCGCCCCACCTCAAAGCGTTTCTCGTAGTCCTTCTTGTACTCCTCGTAGAGCCCCTTCTCGCGCCAGCGATCGGTCATGTGCGATTCGGTATTCCAGCAGGTGGCCAGCGGGCCGCCTATCTCGTCCACGTGGTCGAACCCGCGCTCGTGCATCCACGGCTCCCGGTCGCGCATGTGCAGGTCGCCGTGCGGGTAATAGTGGGACTTGCCGATGTGCGCCGTGTAATAGCCGGCGGTCTGCAGGCGGCGGAAGAACGATTCGTAGTCGGCCGGCAGCTCGCCGCCGTTCGACCAGACGCCGTGGCGGTGGACGCGGTGGCCGCTGATGAACGAGTGGCGGGCCGGCATGCAGACGGGACTGTCCGTGCAGGCGTGTGAGAACCGCACGCCCTCGGCGGCGATGCGGTCCATGTTCGGCGTGCGAAGCTGGGGATGGCCGGCGCAGCTCAGGCAGTCGGCGCGCTGCTGATCGGTCATCAGGATCAGGATGTTCGGACGTTTCTTGGACATGGCACGGCGCTCCTCAATCTGGCAGAGGCGAGTGGACACGTTACACGCGCCGGGCGGGGACGTCAAAAGAGACGCTGCCTCGCCAATTGAAGCTTCAAGGCCGAAAATGGGAGTCAACTGAGGCTCCTGCGAGAGGCCAGGGCGACAGCTCCGCTTCCTGCACCGGGCCCGCGTCGTAGCGCCGGCATCTATGCCGGCCACGCGGGGGCATCTTTGCCCCCGCGAAACACGCATCTCGCGGGAGGTCCCACAGGCAGTCCGCCGTACGGCGGATGCGGGTGTCCGGCCTTCGCCTTCATGCGAAGGTTGGAAGGCGGCGAAGTTGACCGCACTGCGCTCGCGCGTTAGAGTCTATCCTTGCCCCGCCGAACGAGCGCACACCGGAGAATCCCATGGACTACGAACCCGTCATCGGGCTGGAAACGCACGCCGAACTGCTGACCGAGAGCAAGCTGTGGTGCGGCTGCAGCACGCGCTTCGGAGAGGCGCCCAACACCCAGACCTGTCCCGTCTGCCTGGGCATGCCCGGCGTGCTGCCCGTGCTGAACGAACGGGCCTTCGAGCTGGCCCTTCGCGCCGCGCTGGCACTGGACTGCGAGATAAACCGGCCCACCTTCTTCGACCGGAAGAACTACTACTACCCCGACTTGCCGAAGAACTACCAGATCTCCCAGAATTACTGCAACCTGGGCGAGAACGGCCGGCTGGAGGTCCCCGTCAACGACCACGTCCTCACCGTCGGCATCCACAACGTCCACCTGGAGGAGGACGCCGGCAAGAACCTGCACGTGGACTACCCGGGCGCCGACTACAGCCTGGTGGACCTGAACCGCGCCGGCACTCCGCTGCTGGAGATCGTCACCGCGCCCGACATGCACGCCGTGGACGAAGCGGTCGGCTTCATGCAGACGCTCCGCCGCGTGCTGCTCTACACCGAGGTCTCCGACTGCAAGATGCAGGAGGGGTCGCTGCGCTTTGAGGCCAGCATCAGCATGCGGCCGGCCGGCACCGAGCAGTTGGGACCACGGGTGGAGATAAAGAACCTCAACTCCATCAAGGCGGTCACCGCCGCGCTGGAGTATGAGGTCAAGCGCCAGTCCCGCGTGCTGCGCGAGGGCGGCGAGGTCCAGCAGGAGACGCGCCTGTGGGACGAGGCCCGCGGACGCAGCGCCCGCATGCGCACCAAGGAGGAGGCGCAGGATTACCGCTACTTCCCCGAGCCGGACCTGCTGCCGGTGGCCGTCACCGATGCCCTGCTGGACCGCGTGCGGGCCACGGTGCCGGAGCTGCCCCTCGCGCGGCGGAAGCGCTTCATGTCCGAATACGGCCTGAGCGACTACAACGCCTCCGTGCTGACCGACTCGAAGGAGCTGGCCGACTACTTCGAGGGCTGCCTGCAGGACCACGACGCGCCCGAGAGCATCGCCAACTGGCTGCTGAACGTCGTGCTCGGCGAGGTGAACGAGCGCGGCATCGGCATCCGCGAATTCGAGGTCGGGCCGGAGGGACTGGCCGAACTTGTCCGCCTCATGGACGAGGGCACGATCAACCAGCAGGCGGCGCGCGACGTCATGGCCAAGATGGTCGAGACCGGCAAGGGCGCCGGCGAACTGGTCGAGGAACTGGGCCTCGAGCAGATAGGGGAGGAGTCCGACCTCGAGCCGCTCATCGAGCAGGTCATCGAGGAGAACCCCGGGCCGGTCGAGGACTACTTAGGGGGCAAACAGGCGGCGGTGGGCCCGCTGGTGGGACAAGTCATGCGCCTGAGCCGCGGCAAAGCCGACCCCAAACTGGCCAACCGCATGCTCCGCGAGAAACTCGACGCGATGAAGTGAGGCGACACCAGCGCTCGTGATGACGCGGTTGCTGGTTGGTACTTGATGGTTGCGGGTTCGGGGGATCTACCACAGCGCAGCCAATGGAGCGCCTGAAGGCGCTCACTACGAGCCGTTTAATCTCGCGCCCTTACCGAACCTCGTACTTCGTGCCATTGACCGCGTCAGTGGCAACACCCTCTTCGACGTACCGGCGGGCCAGTTCCTCCAGACGCTGCATAATCCTTTCGAAGTCCATGCCGCTGCACTCGAACATGCACACGAGTTGCTCGTCCTGGTAAAGCGAAGCGACCTTCAGCGTGTAGCCTCCGTCATTGATCTTCAAGGTGCCGCCGCAGTTGACCACCTCGCCAATGTACGGCCATGTTCCGTTTTCCGGCATGCTTCACGTGCCTCCGGTATCGCTCCATCCTACCTGCACCTAACCGGATCGCGCTCCGGTGTCTCACGTGCGGTCATAGATCGGCTCGGTCTCCCTGAGGGCAAAGCGGCGGAAGTACTTCTTTGGGGACCGTTCGACCGAACGCCGCGTCAGCAGGTCGACCGGGCGCCCGAACAACGCCTCCAGTTCCCGCTGCAATGCGACGAAACCCAACCCCGGCTGGTGCCCCTGCCGGTAAGTGACGAGGATGTCAACATCACTGCCCGATTCCGCGTCGCCTCTCGTGAAACTGCCGAAGACCTCCAGGCCTCCACTTCGTGGCGTTCACACAGTTCGGCCAGGCGCTCCCGGTCAACCCCCAGGCGGTCAACAAGCATGTGTGTTGCCTCCCTCAGCGATGAATCCGAAGTGTTTGTATTGCAGTCGCGTCAGTTGTTCAACAGGTTGCCGTGGTGCCGCCCCCTTTCGGGGGCTCCCTTTGTGTATCCCTCCCCGATAACCCAGGCTCACGCCTGGGCCTAACTCCTGGCGTTCGCCGTTCGGCGAACCCCGCAGACCGTCGGTGGTTCCGCACGGGTCTCGTGGCGAGAGCAGGGCACAAAGCCCGCCGGCCGGCGGGCGACAGGCAGTAGCCCCGGTCGTCAGACCGGGGAAACGGTTGGCAAAGGCAACAAGAGCCCGCCCCATGGCGGGCGGCACAGCGGGCAGGTGGTCTCTGCCATAGCGGCGCCTACCCCCTCGCGATGTCTCTCTTCTCACGGATTGAGGCAATCGGACAAACCTGAACCGGGAACCCGCGCCTGACGCCCTGCATGTCGTGGGACCATTCGACCGCGGCCTGTCGGAAATCGCCGTGGGGCCACGCAAAGCCCCGTTGATCGCCTATGAGGGACGTCAAAACCGGAATTATCGCCCGCCGCCGACCTCGCGGCGTTCGCCCTCTATGGTCACGGCGCGGACCTGGCTGAGGGACCATGTGCGCGTGTTGCCCTCGTCCTCGCCCCTGGGCTGGAAGACAATCTGCTGCTCGGTCATCTGCAGAATCCAGCCCTCGTGCCGGGTGCCGTCCTGAAGCTCGACGACATCGTCGGCCTTCGCCCACGCCTCCCCGGGCGGCTGCCCGCGCAGTAAGTTCACCGGCGCGCGGTCGTCGGTCAGCACCGGGACGTTACGCGCCGGGGTGAAGCGCGGCTGGAGCCGCCGGGCCACCATTCGCATGTCGAAGGTGAAGTCGTGCTTCTGCTGAAGCTCAGCCGCCCGGTCGGCGGCCTCGCGGGAGGTCAACAACTCGACGTCCGCACTTGGCGCGACCAGCATGGCGTTGCCGCTGCGTGCGCCTATGAAGACCTGACACCGATCGAATACGTCGAGGAACGTGGCCAGCTCGGCGTCGGCCAGTCGGTTGGTGTAAAAGATGTTGGCCACCACCACGCCGTCGGCGGCCAGCACGCCGCCCACCTCGCGCAGGAACTCCCGCGTCATCAGATGGAAGGGGATGTACTCGCTGGTGAAGGCGTCCAACACGATGTAGTCGTATTTGGGGACCGTCTCGCGGCGCAAAAGGCGCTTGATGTAGGTACGGCCGTCGTTGACGTGGACCTGGAGCTTCTCGTCCTCGCGAAAGCCGAAGTACCGCTTCGCAATGGGCGGGATGTCGGGGTCGATCTCCGCCACGTCGATCCGCGCGTCGGGGAAGTGACGCCGCAGGGTGCGCGGGATGACGCCCCCGCCGAGTCCGAGCACGAGTATGCTGTCGGGGTTCGCGTTGTAGAGCAGGCCGCACATGGCCAGCTCGGTGTATTCGTGAACGTGTCGGCGGGGGTTGGCGGTATCGACGCTGGTCTGGTAAAGGCCGCTCCGGCGACCGAACCGCAGGTGCATCACCGAGCCCTGTCGGAAGACGTAGATGCGGTGATAGAGCGAGTTCTTCTGGAACACCAGTTCGCCGTCGGCCGACTGCGCGGCAACGCCCCCGGCCAGCAGGATAAGCCCCAGCCCCACCGCCGACACCAAGACAGCCAGGACCGTTGTCCGGAGTCGTTTCGTCATCTCACTCCCCCTTTTCAGGCGTCGCCCGCCGAGTGCGGCGCCATGCCCAGCGCACGACCAGAGCCGCCCCCAGGACGATAAGCACCCCGCCGCTGACGGTGACCGTGCGCTGCACAGACAGCCGCAGCAGATAGAAGGCCGTCACGATGGTCCCGACGAAGCTGGCCACCGTGGAGGCCGCCAGCACCAGCCCGGCGTTCAGGCCGGAGCGCTCCGCCCGGGTGGTGAGCCACCCCACCGCAGTGGGCGAGACCATCCCCAGCAGAACGGTCGGCAGGCCGAACAGTCCCAGCGCCGCCACCAGCGAACCCCACTCGTCGCTGAAGCCGGCGTCCAGCAGGCGATCGCAGAGCGGCTGCACCAGCCTTGGCAGGGCGCAGAGCCACGCTCCGGCGGCCGCCAGCGCGAGGCCCAGGATAAGCTGGCTGTCCCTTCGCCCCGACAGCCACCCGCCGAGCATGTAGCCCACCGAGAGACTGAGCAGGAAAACCCCGATCACGCTGCCCATGGTGACGTAGATGGCGCTGCCGAAATACGGCGCCAGCATCCGCGCGCCCAGAATCTCCATCTCCATGACCAGCCATCCACAGACGGCGACCACGGCGATGACCCCCAACCGGTTCACCACCGGCAAACCCACCGTCTCTGTCGTCTCCTCGGACATTCATGCCCCTTCCCGTGGCAAACTGAGCTTCAACCGCCTCACTTGTCCCATTCACCACGATATCCGCAGGACCCGGAAGCCGCAAGCAGAGCGGGCCGTCGTGGTCGTCCCGCTCGAGGGCACGCTTGACAGCGCCTGCCGGATTGCGCATAACGGGAAGCGCGGAAAAGCAGTTGATAGTTGCGAGTTGCTTGTTGTCAGTGGGCACGTCGCCACGGCCTTGCGGGTGCGAACACGACACCTGAACCAGCGTCAGGACACCGCTTTTTAACTAATAACCATAAACTGAAAACTAACAACTTTCTTCGGGGCTCCGCCATGCTCTGGCTTGAACTGACCGCCGGACGAATGCCGCTGGCCATCGAGGAATCCGACGGGCTCTGCCTGCTGCCCATGGGCAGCATGGAACGCCACGGGCCGCACCTGCCGGTCGGGTGCGACACGCTGGCCGTCGAGGCCGTCACGCGCCGGGCGGCCGAAGTGGAACCGGCCGTCGTCTTCCCTCCCCTTTACTTCGGGCAGATCGCCGAGGCCCGCCACTGCGCCGGCACAATCTCGCTGGACCACGACCTGCTGCTGGAGCTGGTCCGCACGACGCTGGACGAGATCGCGCGCAACGGCTTCGACAAGATACTTATCGTGAACGGCCACGGCGGCAACAGCGGGTTGCTGAGCTACCTGATGTTCTGGCTGCTGCAGGAGCCACGCGACTACGTGCCCTACGTGGCGGGACCGGGGATGTTCGAGGAGGACCGGGAGCGGTGGGACGAGATGCGGGAGGCCGAGGACGGCCACGCCGGCGAAGGCGAGACGAGCGTCATCCTGCACGTCCGCCCCGACGCGGTGCATCTGGAGGACTTCACCGACCCGGCCGACGCCGAGTCCCGGGGCTGGCAGAAAGACTTGGGCGGCATCCAGAACCCCATGTGGTGGTATGCCGACCACCCGACGCACATCTCGGGCGACCCCCGCCATGCCACCGCCGAGAAGGGCGAGTTCCTGGTGGAGGCTATGGTCCGGAAGCTCGTGGACACCATGAAGCGCGTGAAGGCCGACGAGGTCACGCCCGGGCTGATGGAGGAGTTCTACCGCAAAGCCGAGCGCCCCGCGGGCACAAACGACTGAGGCTAACCACAACGACCACCAAGGCCCCGCCTACGGCGGGGCTCACTACGAACGGCAACGGCACAACACTGAGGCACGGAGGACACGGAGAACGACGGTGGGCGGGAGACCTCTTCACTGTCGACCTGGCGACCAGCAACTATCAACTTTCTTCCGAGCGCCATCATGCTCTGGCTTGAGATTACCGCTGAGCGCTTTCCCGACGCCGTGGAGGCGGCCGACGGGCTCTGCCTGCTGCCGTTCGGGGTCATCGAACGGCACGCGGCCCACCTGCCGCTGGGGACCGACCAGCTCGCGGTGGATGAGACCGCGCGACAAGCCGCCGAGCGCGAGCCCGCCGTGGTCTTCCCCTCCTACTGGTTCGGCAAGATATTCACCGCGCGCCACTACCCCGGCACGTTCTGTGTGCGCCGCGACCTGATCTTCGGTCTGCTTGAGGCGACCTGCGACGAGATTGCGCGCAACGGCTTCGACAAGATACTGATCGTTAACGGGCACGGGGGCAACAACGCCCTGCTGCACTACTTCGTGCGCTCCATGCTGGACGAGCCGCGCGACTACGTGGTCTACGCCGCCAACACCTACCAGCTCGACGAGGAGACGCGCCAGCGCTGGGAGGAGATGCGCGAAAGCGCCGGCGGCGAGCACGCCGACGAGGGCGAGACCAGCATCATGCTGCACCTGCGCCCCGATCTTGTCCGCATGGAGGACATGACCGGGCCGGAGGACGGCCAGGACCGCGGCTGGCAGGACCACCTCGAAGGGCTCGATCACCCGCTCGGCTGGTACGCCCGGTTCCCCACGCACTACTCCGGGGACGCCCGGACCGCCAACGCGGAGAAGGGCGAGTTCCTGTTCGAGGCGCACGTCGAGCGACTGGTCCGTCTGATGCGAGCGGTGAAGGCGGACGACGTGACGCCGGAGCTTATGCAGAGCTTCTATCGGAAAGCCGAACGGCCCGCGGAAGCAGACGGTTCAGATTAACCACGACGACACCACGGGCACGACGAAAGGCAGTTGATAGTTGCTTGTTGGTGGCGTGTAACGTCCGGGGCCCGGCCGCCGGACACGGCCTCCGCACCAACTGCAGCACGGCGCAGCCCGCCAACTATCAACTCTCAACTATCAACTAAAAACTATCCGTCCGGCCAATACTGGCGCGCCTTGCCGTCCGGGCCCACCACGAAGTGCCGGTCTGCCTCGTAGAGGGCGGGCAGCTCGAGGCCCCGGTAGTGGCGGCGGATGACGTCCTCCGGCACACGGCGCTCGCGCTCCTCGTTCCGCCTGAGCGCCTCCCGCAGTCCGACGTCCATCAGGTAACTGCATATCTCGGCGCCCGACCAGCGCCCTGCCTGCAGCGGCATGGTGCGGAGCTTTTCGGAATAGTTGGTGGCGTCGAACGTGACCTCACGCCCCCTGTGCAGTTCCTCCCGGATGCGGTCCATGCAGCGCTGGAAGACGAGGTAGTTCTGGCTCTGGTCGGCCGGGTCGCCGGTCAGCTCCCGCCGCATGCGGTCGGAAGAGACAATGACGGTGTCGGACAGATGCTCATGCACCCACGTGGACTTGCCCGAGCCGGCGGGCCCGACGACCACGTTCAACCGGCAGGGCTCGCGCCCCCGTTCCTCGCGCAGCCGCTCGGCGTACCAATCCGGCTCGGTCATCCGTGCCACCAGCCTGAAGTAGCGCAGCGCGTTCAGCGCGCGGTGTCGCTCGGCCGGGTCATCGTAGCCCAGTTCCGCCACTTCCTGCGGCGAGAGCGGCGGGGCGGGCGGCGCGGCGAAGACCCCCAGTTGCTCAACGTGCTCGTGGAAAGCCTCCAGCCGTCCCTGCTCGTCCTCATCGTTCGCTACGTGCGCCTCAGCCATCCGGAGACTATAGAGCGTCCGAAGGTCCAGTCCGCAGGCGAACTGCATGTAGGTCTCGGCAAGGGCGCCGGAGCCGAGCAGCGAGTCCGGCTTGCGGGCGTTCCGGATAAGCGCCACCGTGTGCTCGCGAACCTCGAAGGGGCAGCCGGCCGTCCGCAGTAACTCGCGCGCCATGGACGCGCTCTGCTTCGCGTGCGGCGGCATGCCCCCGTCGGGATCGGCCACCGGGGGAAGCGCCGCGTGGCGCATCAGGGCCGCCAGACAGGCGGCCGGCGTGGGCGACCACCACGGCCGCATCGTCGCGCCCTCGCCTTCCGGTTCCGGGGGCGGGTCCTCGAACAGTGCTTCCACCGTCCGGCGGATGCACTCCAGCAACGGCTGGTCGTTGATGTGGTAGTCCTGCAGGCGGGCGAGAAAAGCGGGACCGTCGGGCGAGAAGGCGTCGGGGTCAGGCGACTCCCCGTTCATGAGGCTTCGTATCAGGCTCTTCATCGGGCGTAGCGGCGGCTCCCAGGAAGTCCCGCTGCAGCGAGCCGGTCGGCATCATGGACCGGAAGGGGGTTTCTACCACAACGGCCCCGTTGTGGACAAACTCCCGCCGCACGCGCGGCCCCACCGAGCAGGTCAGTTCGTAGGGAATGCGGTCCACCCGCGACGCCATCTCCTCCACGGTTATCGTGGCTCCGCCCTGGGCCCCATAGACCACGACCTCGTCGCCGACCTCTACGCCGGGGACGTCGGTGACGTCGACCAGTGTCTGGTCCATACAAACGCGTCCGACGACCGCGGCACGCCGTCCGCGCACCAGGACCTCGCCCACGTTGGAGAACTGCCGCAGGAAGCCGTCGTGATACCCGAGAGGCAGCGTGGCGAGCACCGAATCGCGCCACGTTGTGTAGGTGTGCCCGTAACCGACCTTCTCCCCCTCCGGCAGCCGCTGCAGGTGGCCGATGCGAGTGCGCATGGAGAGGACCGGCCTGAGGGGAACGCGCTCGCTCTGGTCCGAACGAGAGAACAGGCCGTAGAGCATCAGTCCCGGCCGCACCCCGCCGAAGTAGGCCTCGGGCAGCCGCAGAACGCCGTTGCTGTTGGCCATGTGGACGAGGGGCAGGTCCATGCCGGCGCGCCGGAGCTGCGCGAGCACAGACTTCATGCGGGCAACCTGCTCCCGGGAGAAGGACAGGTCGTCGGCGTCGGAGCAGGCGAAATGGCTGAAGATGCCCGTCAGCTCGACACCCTCCAGCCGGTTCATCCGCAGGATCGTCGCCGCCGCGGTCCGCCAGTCAAGACCCACCCGATGCATGCCGGTGTCAACGTTCACGTGGGCGGTGGCCGTCACGCCGCGTTTCTTTGCAGCCTTCGCCAGCTCGTAGGCGAAGCTTTCCTCCGCGATGCACGCCGTCACATTGTGCTGCAGCAACGCCCCGATGTCCTCCGGCGGCACCGTGGTCAGCAGGATGATGGGCTTGCTCACCCCGGCGCGGCGCAGGTCGACGGCCTCCTCGGTCATCGCGACGCCGAACAGGTCCACCCCCGCCCGGCTGAGAGCGTGGGTCACGACGGTCGCGCCGTGGCCGTACGCGTCCGCCTTCACGGCGGCGCATATCTTGCGGTCACCGACCAACCTGCGGATGGCGCACACATTATGGGCGAGCGCGTCGAGGTCGATGCGAGCGACGGTCGGTCGGGCCATTCTCCTCCTCCGGATTCTCGCCCAGTGTGCAACCGCCGATTATAGGAACGGGGCTTCGGCCAAATCAACGCGTCCACCGGGGCGGCCGGCGAAACGTGCCCGTGGCCTGTCCCTGCCGGTTCTGCTGAGTGAAGTGCGCCCGGGAAACGGCGGGCGAAAAAAAAGAACATGCCCTGCCCGCGATAGCCGGCCACCAATTGCCACCGCTGGAAGGCATGCTCTATAATCGCCGCTTCGCTGCCCAGTGCAGACCGCGGAGAATCCGGAGCCACGTGAACCATGGCGGAGTCAGAGGATTTCCAAATCGAACGCATAGTCCTCCCGTCGGACGCCCACGGCGATGGGGACCCCCTCCTGCGGTTCGTGCAACTGAGCGACCTGCACACACGCGGCTGGGAACCCCGACACGACCGTCTGGTGGATGCAGTCAACGAATGTAATCCCGACTTCGTGTTCCTGACCGGCGACCTGATATCCCGGCGGCCCGGCACGTGGGAGACCCTCCGGACGCTGCTCGCGCGGGTAAAGGCGCGGTTCGGCGTCTTCGCCTGTCGCGGCAACTGGGAGGTCCGCTTTGCGCCCCGGCCCGCCGTGCTGCGCGAGCGTCTGGCGGCGTGGGGCGCCGAACTGCTTGTCAACGAATCGCGAACCGTCGAGACGGATGCCGGCACGGTCCGGATCGCGGGGCTGGACGACCCCGGTCGCGGCTGGCCCAGCTTCGACGAGGCCCTGGCGGCCCCGCCCGCCGACTACAACATCCTGCTGGCCCACGCCCCTCTCGCCGCCCGGTTCCTCTCGCAGAAGGACCGGGTGGATCTCGTTCTGAGCGGCCACACCCATGGCGGACAGGTGAGGGTGCCGTTGCTGTGGCGCCTGGTGCTGCCGGGATGCTGCGGAGGATTCCTCGACGGACTCTACCCCATGGAATGGGGGCACGTGTACGTGAGCCGCGGATTCGGCGGGGTCGGCCCGGGGCCGGTCAGATTCCGGTGCCCCGCGGAGGTGGCCGTCTTTGAGATTAAGAGTTCGGACTGAACCTCCGGGCGGGCCCAATCACATCTTCTCGTCGATGATACGCTGGACGGCGCGGATGACGGCCGGAATGTCGCTGTCCTCGCTCAGGTAGCTGTCGGCGCCCCGACGGCGTAGGCGGCGCTGGCGAGCGCGGTCGGTGGTGCCGTTATAGAGTGCCAGCCGGATACCCGGCGCCCGCTCCTGCAGCCTGTCCACCAGCTCCTCGTCCTCGCACTCGGCCAGCTCGGTATTGATGACGGCGATATCCATGCGCCTTTCGTCCAGGATATTGAGGGCCGTCTCCAGGTCGAGGGCCACCTCGCACTCGTGCCCCTGTCCGAGGAAGGCCTGGCGCATTTCGTCGAAGCTGTGTCGGTCAGTTTCCACGATAAGCAGGCGATAGCGGCGGGCGGACTGGCCGACAACGTTCATGACGCCTCCGGTCCAGAGTTCCTGTTCCCCGACCCCCGAGCCGGCGCAAGAAGGCCGCCATCAGGATATCAGAGCCCCTGAGAACTGTCAAAACCTAAACGCGGCCCGGCAGAGGGGCGAGGCATCACCGGTAGTCGCCGCTCAGCACGATGCCGGCCCAGTAGGTGGGATGGTAGTGCCGGCCGTCGTTCATCACCTGCAACTGGGCGGCGCGCAGGCTCTCGGCCGCCCCCCGCTGCACATATTGCCGGTAGAAGTGCTTGGAGACCAACGCGGTGGACACGTCGTCCACCCGCCAGAGCGTGCTCAGGATAGCCCGGGCGCCCGCGTAGGAGAATGCCCGGCTGAGGCTGACCAGCTCGTCCGCCGACTGCAGTTGCCCCACGCCGGACTGGCACGCGCTGAGCGCGAGAAGCTGCGCGTTCAGGTCCAGTCCGGTGACCTCGTAGAGGTGCAGGAAGCCATCCTCTTCCCGGGGCGCCAGCACGAGACTGCTGAACAAGGGATTGCCCGAATCGAGAATCCCGTGCGCCCCGATGTGCACCACGTCGTGACGCACCATCTCGGAGGTCACCTGCTCCTCGGTGGCCTCCGGCCCGGTCAGGCTGCTGACCTGTTTGAAGGTACGGCCGATGCTGACCACTTCCCGTTCCGTGAACGGCAACGCGTAAGCGGCCTCTCCGACGTCCGGGTTCCCCACCGCCAGCACGCGCACGCGGCTCCGTTCTTCGGGCGGCGGCGCAGCCAATGTCCGCCGCAGAACGCTGACCGACGGGTTGTAGAAGATCGGATGCCGCTCGACCAGGAAAGCCTCCCCGTCGTAGAGAGACGCGTACGAAAGGTAGTGCAACGAGCGGTGCGGCACGATGCATACCGTGTCACCCTCTTCGATCAGCTCCGCCACGGGCGCCACCAGCAAGTCGTTCAGCTCTCGGGATTCGCGCCTGACGTCGCCCAGCAACTCGCGGTTCTGCACCATCGTGCGGTGGCGTCGTATGCGGCCGGCCAGCGCGTCCCGCTCCAGGGCGACCTGCCGCGCCGTCAGTGCTTCTCCATCCCACACCCAGATTGCCACCCTCTCCGGCAGCACGTAATAGACCAGGAGGGTCATGCCCTGAGGCACGAAGTCGGCCAGCTCGTCCGCCGTCACGGCCTCGACGGCCACGAACCCGCTCAACTCCGGATGAGAGACCTGAATTTCCAGAAGCACGTCCGCGTATTCCCGCTCCAACTGCTCGAGTTGTCCGGCCAGTTCCTCGCGTCGCTCATCGTCGGACTCCCGGGCGACGGCCTCCCGCAGGCTCCGCATGCGCAACGTCAGTTCCTTCTGCCGCTCGAACAGCTCCCGCTCTTCGTCCGTCTTCAGCTCGATGTCGCGCCCCGCCACCACGTCCATGAACTTGCGGGACCGGGAGCGCTCGGCGTAGTGGAACGCCTCCGCGGGCCTGTCCATGTCCAGCAGCAGGCTGACGGCATCCTCGTAGAGGTCCATCTTGTTGGCCAGATACCCGCTGCGGAACTCCTCGATCTTCAGGCCGGCGCCCATCGTCTCGACGACCTCCACGCCTTGTCGGAGCGCCTCCCAGGCGCCCTCGTTGTCGCCCTGCTCGCGCCTCAGCCGACCGAGGCCGCGCAGGGCGCGCCACTCCACCTCCGGCAGGAAGATTTCCCGCGCCTCGGCCAGCGCCTGCTCCAAAAGATCCTCGGCGTCCTCCAACCGCTGCTGGTCCAGCCGCAGGTCGCCCAGCGCCAGCAGCGACTTGGCAAGATTCACCCGATCGCCTATCTCCCGCGTTATCTCCACAGCCCGTTCCAGGTGACCGGACGCCTCCTCGTATCGCTCCATGCGGTGGAGGGTCATGCCCATGTTCCGGTGGTCGTAGCCCTGCCCCCAGCGGGACCGCAGGCGTGTGTCGATGTCCAGTGCCCGTCGGAACCATTCGAGCGCCTGCTCGTACCGGTCCTGTCGGCGATAGATGATGCCACGGTTGTTGTGGGCGCTGGCGACCTCCAGGGGCATCTCCGCCCGCCGCGCCTGCTCGACGGCCACGTCCAGCGACTCGTGCGCGCGGCTGTACTGGTTCAGCTCCCAGTAGATGAGCGCGAGAAGCTGATAGTTGACGTTGAGCTGGAAGGGGAGGTCCAGTTCGCGCGCCAAAGCGCTGGACTGCGAGACCAGTTCGAGGGTCTGCTGATACTCGCCCCGGAACCAGCGTGTGTTGCCCAGTTCGGTCAGCGCCCGTGCCACGGTCGCCCGCAGGTCTCGCTGTTCGGCCTCGGCTCGGGCCTGCTCGAACAGTTCCAGCGCCCTTGCGAAGTCCCCCATCCGCCGCCGGCAGAGGCCCACGTCGAGCGTCGATTCGAGCCTGCCCTCGGCGTCCCCGGCCCGCTCGTAAGCGTCCCGTGCCTGCGTAAAGTGCTCCTCGGCCCGCACAGGCTCGCTGAGCCTCTTCAGATACACGGCCCCGATCCGCTGGTGCTGCAAGGCGATGCCGGCGGGTTGCTCGAGCCGCTCGTAGATGCCGAGCGCCTCCCGGAAGACCTCCAGCGCCCGCTCATAGTCGGCGGCGCGCTCCAGGCTCTTTCCCCGCTCACCGAGTATCTGGGCCAGTTCCTCCGGGTCGCCCTCCCGCCGCAGCAGTTCGATGGACCGCTCGTAGGCCGTCGCCGCCGCCTCGAACTGCTCGTCCATGGTCAGCAGCGCACCGAGGGTCTGGTGTTCCTTCGCCATGTCGCGGGCGCCCGCACGCCCCGACTCGCGAAGCTGCTCGATACGTATGCGCTGATGTTCTGCCGCCAACTCGTAGTGGCGCAGCGAACGCCAGCACTCGACCAGGAACTGCTGGATGTTGGCCAGTATGAGAGCCTTTTCCGACTCCGACCCGAACGACAGGGCCCGTGCCATGTGCCAGAGGTCGAGGAACCCTGCCGCCGCCTGCTCGAACCGTCCGGCGGACAGGTCCGCCCGAGCGGCGCGCAGCGTGTCGTTGAAATCGAGTCGGCTGAACTCGGCATATGCCTCATCGCTCAGGCCGGCGAAACCGTAAAGCCGGTACTCGCCCTGCCCGGTCTCCAGACTCGACAGGGAAGCGCCGTACGTGTCCGCTGCCGGCCCGTCGCGCAGCCCTTCCATGAACGGTCGCCACAACTCGGTCTCGTCGGCCCCGACCGTGCCGTATGCCACGGTCGGGGTTCCCGCCGCGAACAGGCACCGGGTCAGAACCCGCAGGGCAAGAAAGCGCTCGGGGCGGAAGGCGCCCGCCGGCAGCCCGGCCACCGCGACTACAGACGCACGTGTGCGGTACGTGCATAGCTCTCCCAATGACACGCCGGCCAGGCGGCCCGGCGCGCCCGGAAATACCACGTAAGCCTCGCCCGGCGCCCCGGGCGGCAACTCCACGGAATTGCCCAGCCAAACGCTGTCCACGAATGCCATCGCGTTCGCAAGGTCCTGCTTGTCGCTCGTACGGATATCGAGAGTTCTGACGCCCGGTGTCTCCGCCATCGCGGTGGCGAATGAGGCGCCCCGGCCCTCTCCACCCGCGCAAATGAGCACCGACTCGCGCCCGTAGTGGCGCTGCTCGAATGCGGCCAGCCAGTCGGAGGCGCCGCCGAGGAAGACGACGGGGAGCCGCTGCGCGAGCGGAACGCCGCCGAGCGGAAGGTGCTGCCACGGCAGCCCGGAAAGGGCCGGCGACGGCGCCAGATAGAGCCGCTCGGCCTCCTCAATCTCGGTGGCGAACGGTTCCAGCAGCGCCTCGGCGGTATCATCGGGTCCCCCGGCCATCTGCTCCGGAAAAGCCGGCAGCGACAGGCGGCGCGCGGCGAAAACCTCCGGTCCCAGTGCGAACCCGACCGCCGAGCGCTCCTCCAGCGGAGCGAAGATGAGCATCAGGCTTCCCGCTTGCAGTCCCTCCCGCAGGGCCACAACATCCGCCGGATCCGGCACCAGCAGGCCCGCGGCCGGGGAAACCCCGCGCAATTCTTCACGTGCCGCCGCCAGACGCTCCCAGGCGGAACTTCCCTCGACCGGCCCGACCGCCTGCTCGACGGGCAGGATGCAGCGGCGCGCGCGCTCGCGGGCCAGGGTCCCGCGTGCATCGTCAAGGGCAGCCACGCGGTCGGCCATCTCGCCGGGGGGAAGCGTCAGACCTCCCGGTGGAACGGCCCGTGCCAGCATGGTCGCCTCCCACTCGAGCGCGTGCCTCAATGCTTGCTCGGGATCAGCCTCGAGCGCACGACCGATCAGGGTGCCGTAGAGGGCGTCCAGGCGAGCGGCGTCCTCCAGATCGTGGTCGAAAGGCGTCAGCGGCGGGTGCTGCATCACCAGGCGCGCGGCCGTCTCCAGTGATGATTCCTCCTGCTCCGGCACGGCACGCGCTCGGGTCAGTTCCACCTGCCACTGCAGCGACCACAGCCAGTAGTTTCGTGCGTGGCGCTCGGCCAGTTCCAGCAGCCGTGCTGCCTCCTCGCGCTCCCCCAGGCGCCATCGGGCGACCCCACGGTTGTGCAGCGATATCGTCTCCCACGCCCTCAGCGCGGGGGTCTTGGGGCGGAGTTCGGCCAGCCGCGCTTCGAGGTCCTCGTACTCTGCCGCGAGAGACGTGAGTTGCGCGGCCGTCATCGGCGGGTCCACCGGCTCAAGCGGCATCAGCACCGCGCGAGGCGCCACCTCGCCCCTTTCGCCCAGGACCTCCCGCTCAAGGCGCGTCAGGTCGTCCGTTCTGATGGTGGCCCTCACTCCCACCAGCGGTCCACAGCCCCCGGCAAGAATCAGCATTGCGGCCAGAGCAACTGTCACAGCGACATGTGCACTTGGGCTCTTCATCCCTGCTCCTCCGGTACAGCTCCGCCCCTGTCCATCAGGGCGGCAAGGTTGGTTCTGAGCGCCGCCTCCGTCTCCAGGAGGTAATCCGCGCCCGCCTGAGCAAGTGCCACCAGCAGCCGGCGGTGTCGGGCGATCAGCTCCGCCCGCTCCGCGTCCGTCGGCGGCGGCCCTCCGGCCAGCGCCACCCGGCCGAGCGCCACCGTGGCGGCCGCCTCGCCCTCCAGGTTGTCCGCACGGGCGTCGAGCTCGGCCGCGCGCCGATAAGCCGTCCGTGCCGCCCGCAGGTCACGCGCCGCCGCCTGGTAGCTCCCGATCTGACTCCACACCACCGCCTGCTCGGCCAGCAGGTCGGTCCGCTCGGTGTCCTCCGGCAGATCCGGGTACAGGCCCAGCTTGCGCTCAAGGTAGGATATGGCCTGGGAGTAGTCACCCGCCACGGCGCTGATGCGTCCCATGTATGTGTAAAGGAGTCGGCTTTCAGCGGCCATGTCGAACTCGCCCGCGCCCTTCCGTCCACCAACGGCCACCTCGACCTCGATGGTAACCAGTCCACCCCCGCCCTCTTCCTCCCGCTCGACCACGCCGACCTCCGTCAACCGGTCAACGGACCTTTGAAGCAGCTCGTATGATTCCCTCAACTCCTCGTCGCCTCCGCCCGCCTCCCGGGCCGCAAGGTACAGGTTGACGGCCTGGTTACGGTAGCCGCGCAGCAGATTGCGACGAAACGCCCCGGCCGAGCCGGGGTCAGCCTCGATGAGCGCCTGCACGGCGTCGGCGTACTGCCGGTAGCGTTCTACGGCGGCGCGATAGTCGCCGTCGAGGTTGCGCGCGAGTGCCAGCCTGTCCAATATCTCCGCCCGGCGCCGCATCGCGCCGACATCGTCCGGAGACTCGGGCATGCCCTCCAGAAAGTCACGGAGCAGCCCGGCGGCCATCGCGTAGTTGCCCGTTGCCGTGGCGCTGCGGCTGATGTTGCGCACGGCAGCGAAACCCCGCTCGCCCTCCAGCGAGAACCCGGCCTCCAGAGCCCGCCGGTAGTAATCGAACGCCGCGTCAGGGCGCTCGATCAGCGTGTAGCCTTCCCCGACATTGAACAGCAGGTTGGCAAGTCAGGTATTATCCGGTTTTGTTCCAGCCCGCTGAAAACAAGGTTGAATCCGCCCTCAAGCTCAATCGGCGCGGCTGTCAGTTGCTGCAGGACAGCATCCATGATCTCAAGCGCCTCTTTCGAGCCGTGATAATCGCTCCAAACATGAACCGACGCCCGCACTTCCATACCCGGGACGAATTTATCCGACCAATCAAAGCCCGACATTTCGCCCAGCACGACGTGAGGATATGCGGCGTCTTGATCCGGGAAGTCATCGTGCGGC
>JAWODG010000171.1:0-6511 GCA_046483385.1 Candidatus Brocadiia bacterium
CACATCGGACAAGACGGTCTTGTACAGCATCATCCGCGGCTCGGGCAACTCCGGCGCGGGGTGGAGCCGCTTCCGCTCGAATTTCCCCGTCTGCCCCCGCTCGGTATCCCGCTTTTCCCCGATGCCTCGGGGATTATACCCCACGACCCGCCCTATGGGCACATCTTTTTCTGCACTTTCGTGCGGCCGCATGGAATCGTGGCGGACGCCCTCAGACGGCTGGCAGCAGGCGCGACTGCCGTCGAGCACCGGGTGCGAACTCCAGATAGTCCGCAGCCTCGCGGAGACGCTTGCCCGGCCGCCCTACCTGCCGCAGTGACCGGATGCGGTGGCCTTCCCGGCGCAGGCCGAGTATCCTGCTGACCGTCACCGGCCCGAGGCCCGGCACCCGCAGAAGCTGCCATCGCGCGGCGCGCTTGACGTCCACGGGGAAGAACTCCGGGTGGCGCCGCGCCCACTCCCGCTTCGGGTCCGTCCCCAACAACAGGTTGCCGTCCTGCTCGAACGGAATCTCATCCCCCGAGAACCCGTACTTCCTGAGCAGGAAGTCGGCCTGGTAGAGCCGGTGTTCGCGGGTGAGCAAACGGTGCGCGCCCTCCGGCCCCGCGTGTTCGCCCGGCAACTCGGCATCCCCCTCGCCGCGCTGATAGGCACTGAAGTAAACCCGTCTCAGTCCGAGCCGCCGGTAGAGACCGTGCGTGGCGGCAACGAGTTGCCGGTCCGTCTCGTCGGCCGCCCCGACCACGAACTGCGTCATCTGGGCCACGTTCTCGTAGCGGTTCCCGCGCGCGGTCAGGCGGCTTATGAGCCGCACCGTCCGCACCACGTCCCGCTCGTAGTCCTTCGTGGAGGTCAGTCGGGAGAACGCCGCCCGCGTCGGTGCCTCCACGTTCAGGGAGACCGTGTCGGCCACGGAAAGCAACGCCTCGATGGCCCCGTCCGACGCGCCCGGGATGGCCTTCAGGTGCAGGTAGCCGTCGTAGCGGTGCTTCTGCCGCAGGATACGCCCGACGGCCACTATGCGGTCCATCGTCGCGTCGGGGTCACCCGTCACGCCGGAGGAGAGGAAAAGCCCATGCACTTCGCCACGTCGGACGTACGAGAGAAAGGCGTCCACCACCTGCTCGGGACTGAGGGTGCACCGACGGACGTCCCGCGTGCTTCGGCAGGGACAGTAGCGGCATTCATTGACGCAGGCGTTGCTCAGCAGCGTCTTGAGCATCACGGACGTGCCGCCGTTCGGCACGGACACGGGATAGACCCACGTGCCGTCCGGTCCGCGACGCCGGTGGTCGGCGCTGCTCGAGGTGCCGCAGGCGCAGGAAACATCGAACCGCGCCGCGTCCGCGAGCTGCGCCAGCTTTCGGTCGGCATCCATGCCCGCCCGCCAAGGAAGTGCCTCGACTCGCGCGCATTATACCATACGCATGACGTGTTGCAACCGTGAGTGGGCTTTCGCGCTCTCAGGCGGACGACGGCGACGGGGGCCGGCACGGAAGGGCGGCGGAGCAAGCCCGCCGCAGGCGGGCGACAGGTGTTAGCCCCGGACGCCAGTCCGGGGGGATGGGCGGAAGGAGCGAAGAGAGCCCGCCGGATGGCGGGCGGCACATCGGGGGGAGACCCAAACGGCGAGCAAGAGTAAGAGCACGAGTGCGAGCACGAAACGACGACACGCCCCACCGGACCCCTCGTGCCCCGAGACGGGTTAAAAAAGGACGCCGCTGCGTCCCTCTGCGCAGCGGCGCCTGTGCTACTTCTTCAGGTTCGGCGCGGTCTTACAGCTTCACGACGTTGGTGGCCCTGGGGCCCTTGGGGCCCTGCTCAACTTCGAACTCCACCTGGTCGTCTTCGGACAGGGACTTGTAGCCGCTGCCCTCAATCGCGCTGTGGTGAACGAAAACGTCGCCGCTTCCGTCCGCCTGCTCGATAAAACCGTAACCCTTTGCGTCACTGAACCACTTTACTTTACCTTGTGCCATTGTGCGTAGTCTCGCAATTTAGCAATCAGTCCCGGGGAGCCCACGCACTCCTGTGCGTAGTAAGGCTCGTCCGTCGGAAAGCCGCACAGCCATTTACGTTTGGTGGTCGCTGAGCGGCTGGAAGCATTGCTCGGAACTAACAGAGGGCATTGCGAGGCAGACATCCACTGCCGGGGAGAGGGAACCCTCGGAAGGGAGGAAAAGCCGTTCGATGCCAGGCCACCCCGCCGACGCCGCCTCGTGGCAGCCCCGCCGGGGCGGGTTGAGTAGTTCGACACAACCCCCAGACCGCTTCGCACGCCATAGACGTACGGAAGCGCGCCTTTCATCTTGGAGTTTAGCACGTCCACACGACCATTGCAAGTGCATTGTTCCCCCGGGGCCAGAACCATGGAAGGTCCGCGGGGCAAGCCCGCCGCAGGCGGGCGACAGGTGTTAGCCCCGGACGTGAGTCCGGGGGAGTCGATGCGAATACGAAAACAGCCCGCCGGATGGCGGGCGGCACGACAGGAGAAACACGGACGGCTTGCCCACGCCGGGCATGAGATGTGCACATATTTCCCCCGTGGCAATATGCGACACGCGCCGCGTTCGAGTTCACCTGGATGAAGGACGTGCTGGAGGGGGACGATGAATTCCGAAGTATCCGCCTATCTGCGACGTATGACGCTACTGGCCCGGAGGGCAAGGAAGGTCTTTCTGATCGCCCTGGGGGTCTGCGGGCTGCTGGCCCTGAACCTGATGTTCGGGAGGGGCGGCGGGGCCGGAACGCTGGCCGAGCTGCGCGCCTCGTTCGGGCCGCTCCTGCTCTGGGCGCTCACGGCGGCGGCCTACGCCTTCTTTCTGCTGGCCACCATCAACGCCCGCATGACGCGCAAAGTCGCCGACGTGGTGGCCGCCGACCGTGCCCGGGCCGTCCGCCAGCTCCAGACCATCCGCGCCCGCCTGGAATGGTCGGCCTCTACGGACAGCGACTGAAAAGGCCCTCATCGCAGAGACCGCAGAGCTTGTCCGCCTCCGGCGGGAACGGCGGCATCTTCACACAAAGGCGCAAAGGCACGGAGGACGGCAAACAAAAGAGGAGAACCGCCGGCAAACCAGCATCGTCCTCGTCGTCGCTCTCGACCTCGTTCTCGTCCGTTCGCCGGAGCCGTCCGCTGCCCGGTGTGGCACAGCCGCCTCGGCTGTGGAAGCTCGCCACGCGGCGAGCTGCGCTGTTTGCTGACCACTGACCACTGGGCCACCAGCCGTCGCCAGAGAAGTCTTGAACGCCCCACCATGCTCGCCTATATTGGTCCGCAGGGACAGCCGGGGCTCCTGGAGACAGGGAATGACTGACGGCGAACAGCGACCATGGCGTGTATGGATCCTGGGAGTTTTCTTCTTCGCGCTGGGACTGGCTATGGTGGGCGCAGCCGTCCTCGCACTCCGTGGCTACGCGGAGGTGGCGCAGGGGCCCCCCGCCCTGTCGACGGTGCTCTGGCAGGTCATTCTACCGGCCGTTAATCTGCTCATCGGCATATTCGTCCAGGTAACCGCCGTCGAGTTCGTGCGGCTGCGGGCATGGGCGCGCAGGGCGCTGGAAGTGATGACGTGGCTCTACCTGGGTTACGTATTCGTCCTCTTCCCCGCCTTCTGGCTGGTGAACCGGGCACTCATGCTGCGCCGGGCCGGAGAGGCGACCGTCGCCAGAAACGGGCTCGACTTGCGGGCCTTCGTCGCCGCGTGGGACGTTGCGGCGATCACTCAAGGCGCGATATGCGCCCTGATTCTGTTCGTACTTCGCGGGCGGACAGTCCGGGACGCGGTCAGGCGTCGGCGGTCGGGCCCTGCGGCTCTCGCAGGCGTCGTGGCTGCCGTGCTCGTGATCTCAGGGACGGTGACCGTGGTAGGGCTGACACGAAGACGAGAGCCCTTCCCCGGCGCACAGCGCGCGGAACCGGCCGACACGGATGCCCTGCGCGACAGGCTGCACGCGGGGGATGGCCCCTCCCGCGACGAAATCCGCGAATTGCTCATGGACGCGATTGATAACGGGCGGGCCGGAGCGGTCCGCCTCCTGGCCGAACGCGGCCCCGACCTCAACGAGGAGCCGGCCTGGATGGAGCTGCCTCTGCACAGAGCGGTCAAGGCAGGGCGGGCGGATATAGTTCAGTTGCTTCTTGAGAGCGGTGCCGACCCCAATGCCGAGTCCGGCAGGCGCATCCCGCTGAGTCTGGCGTGGGAGGCAGGCCGGGCGGCGATCGTCAGGCGGCTGCTTGAGGCCGGCGCCTCGGTCAGGGGAGAGAAGGCGGACGACAACCCCCTTCACCGGGCGGCGTGGTCGGGCTGCGTGGAGTGCATCGAGCTGCTGGTGGCGGCCGGTGCGGACCTCAACGCCCGCACCGAACTGGGAGCGGCGGCTCTGCATGCTGCGGCCCAGAGCGGTCGGGTCGAAGCGGCGGAGGCGTTGATTGACGCCGGCGCCGCCGTAAGGCTTGCCGACCAGAACGGCCAGACCCCGCTTCACACGGCACTGCTCTGGGGAAACATTGACGTGGCGGAACTTCTGTTGCGTAGCGGCGCCGACGTCCATGCTAAGAACGACGACGGCTGGACCCCTCTCCACCTGGCGGCCGCCGGGGGGGCCGCGGAGGTGGCCGGGGCTCTCGTAAAGCAACGAGCGGACCCCGGCGTCACGGACAGAAAGGGCCGCACCCCGGCGGACCTCGCCGAGCAACACGGCCATAAAGACCTGTCCGCATGGCTTCGCTCGCGCCGGCATGGGCCCAGACCAGACGTGGAACCTGAGTCCACCGGCCAGAACGAGAAAGGTCAGGACCCTTGAGTTCCAGGCTCAGGAATGTCGTGCTACATCTTTCGATGGTCGGCTGGCTACTGCTTCAGGTTTGAGCCGCCAGAGTCTACCACGGCCCATCGCCGGCAACGAAGGTTGGGCTCGTAATGGTTGTGCTGCTCGGACCGTGCCCGGGCCGTCCGCCAGCTCCAGACCATCCGTGACCGCCTGGAGTGGTCGGCCTCCACCGACAACGACTGAGAGGCCCTCAACGCAGAGACCGCAGAGGGGAACAGCGGCAAGGAAAGCACTGTACCACCGAGGGCACGGAGAAGGGCGCCGAACTCTGATGATCCCGTCACCTGAGTTCCATTCTGGGGGATAGCCACGCTTTCAAGGCTTTCCGCCTAGCTCACGAGGACCAACAACAGGACAATGGCTACGGCTACCCAAGTGGCAACGTGGAGTATCCACCGGGTCGTTTGATCCCTTGCGATCTTCTCCTCGATTCCTTTGACCTGCTTGTGCAACAGTTCCTCGAGCTCACTGGTCCGTGCAACCAGGTCGTCCTGCAGGCTACCCAGATGCGCTCCCATCTCCTGGACATTGGTCCGCAGCTCACTCTCCACTTCGTCAAGCCCGCTCTCCAATGCCCCTGCCGTCATCTTCATGCTCTCGTAAGAAGCGCGCATACGTTCGTATGCTTTCGTCATTCGCTGTAGCTCGCTGTGATGCTCGTCGCGGAATTCTTCAAACCTGGAGTTCTGGTTCTCTTGCCACTGACTCAGACCCTCGTCCAGCGAGGTCAGCGTGACGTCGACCTTGTTCTCATAGTTGGCTAACGACTGTACTGCTTCTTTTTCCCACGCCTCCTGCGAACTGCGCATCCGCTGCAACACTCCGCGGGCGTCCTGGCGGAACTCGTTGGCCGTGGCTCGCAGCTTTTCATACTGGGCGCCCGCCTTTTCGACCGCCTCCTCAAGCCTCGTGGCTTCCTCCCGTAGTTCGGAAAGCATAGACTCGGTGCGAGTTCTGAACTGCTCAATACTGGCTTCCCCATCCGCTTTGGCCTTGTCGGCAATGGCGTTCAGCCGGTCCTTCGCCTCTCTCAGTTCCCCCATGAGGTCCACCAGTCTGGCGTGATCCCTCGTGATCTGCTGAAGCCGGCGCCGGGCCTCTGCCAGATCCAGAATGCTGTCAGGTGCCATAATCGTTCCTCACCCTGTAATCTCTCGGAGAGCTTCTAAGGCCTCTTCGGTTTGCTTCACAGTCTTTTTCTGCAGCGACACCATACATGCGATATTGAGATTGTCTCGCTCCGCGTCCTCCAGGTCGGCCGTATCGGCATCCCCAGCTAGTCTGGTTATGTCGGTCGGGTTATCCATAGCACTGCCGGCTACCGCGTAAGTCCTTATGGATTCCACGGGGCTGAAACCATGATACCGTCTGTATCCGATTCGGGCCTTTTTCAGGTCGGCCCGCCTGATGTTGGCAAGTTCAGAGAGTAAGTGTTTACCGTCCAGCGGCGGGGGGCTGAAGAGCGGAGTCGAAGCAGGTCTGAGCAGACATTCCCTGCAGTTGGCCGGGTAGAACGGGCCTGCGGCGCCGGTCATGCCGCGGCCGGCAGGGGCGGGGGTCGTTCGCGGGAAGCCACGATGCTCCGGAGGTAGGACAGACACTGGACTCTGCGCTGCTTCGCCGTGGCCAGTATGCTGGCCAGAATGGCGTGGGTTTCGGCGCCGTAGGTGTTCTCGTT
>JAWODG010000190.1:0-9281 GCA_046483385.1 Candidatus Brocadiia bacterium
CTGGAGCAGACCAACGAGGTGGAAGGCATCAAGAGGATTCGCTTCGTCACCAGTCACCCGCGGGACATGTCGGACGAAATCCTGCGGGCAGTTGGCGAGCTGGACAAGGTCTGCGAGCACCTCCACGTGCCCCCGCAGAGCGGTTCGGACGCGGTGCTGGAACGCATGCGGCGCGGCTATACGGACGCCGAATACCGGGACATGGTGCGCCGGGCGCGGGAGCTTGTCCCCGGAGTCGTGCTGGCCGGCGACTTCATCGTGGGCTTCCCGGGGGAAACCGAAGACGACTTCCAGCGGACTGTGGAGCTGCTCCAGGAAGTGCGCTATCAGCAGAGCTTCATTTTCAAGTACTCGCCCCGGCCCGGCACGCTGGCGGCGCGTTGGCAGGACGATGTGCCCGAGGAGGTCAAGCGGGAGCGCAATCAGGTCCTGCTGGCGGCGCAAGAGGAGATAGACGCGGAACGCCGCGCCGGGATGGTGGGGGAGAGTGTCGAGATACTGGTGGACGGTCCGAGCAAGGCCGACCCGCGCCACCTGAGCGGCCGCACCCGCGGCAACGACATCGTCGTCGTCGACGCCCCTGAAGACGCCTCACCGGAGAGCCTGACGGGCTGCCTGGTCACCGTCGAGGTCGTGGACTCAACCCCTTTGACGCTCTTCGGGCGAATGCCATCCGAGTGAGACCGGGTCGATGGACGCCGGCGAACCACAACGACACGACGGTCACGACCTGTTGGCTGACACCGCGTCGTTCTGCTACGCCGCTGTCTGTTGGCGGATATGACAGGTCCGTGGCCCAGAGGCGGCAGTACGCCGGCTCAAACGGAAACAGCCGGGTATCGGAGCACTTCGATCTCCGCTCCGTGGCGAACCCCGTCCTCGGCCAATTGTTGCACGCGACCCGTGACTTCCTCAGACAAGTAGTATTCGCCGCAGTTGTCGCAGACCTCGGCCGGGGTCTCCTTGATGACGACTGTAGTGCCTTCCCGCTCCAACGTGACGGTGGCGGAGCCTTTCCGTGTCGTGCCGGTCTTGCAGATCGCGCATTTCATGCTTGTCTCCTTGTCCTGAAATCGTCGTTCCAGACTTCTGGTTCCGGTCTGTATGCCGTGACCACGATACCAGTGTCGGTCTGGGTGTCGGTGGCGAGCACTACGTGCACGGGATCGCTATGCACGAAACCAAGGAGGAGGCAACTCGGATACGGGGAGTCGTCAGGATACTCAGCGATCACGTCCCCCGTGCGGATGACCTGCAGCACATCGTCCTTGTGTAGATCCCGGGCGAACATTCTCTCCACAGCGTGTCTGCTGAACAGGACTCTATCGAATTCTCGTTCCATTCCACCGCTCATTATAGTTGGCCTCTGACCGAAGTTCAGGGGACTGCATGCGTCACAAAGCCAGCAACGGTGCTTGGAAGGCCGGTAGTGCACCGCCACGGTGTATCGGGGGGACACGGCCGAGGGCGACGGCGAGGACGAAGACGCCCTGACGGGCGAGGGGGCTGATACGCGTCCGCCGACTTGCCGCTGTGGGGCCGCGGGGCTACAATGGATGACGGAATGGATGCGGGGAGGATACTATGAGACGGTTGCTCATTGTGGGGTTGTTGCTGGGCGTTGTGGCGCCCGTCTGGGCCGAGACTATGTACGCGCGTTTCTCCACGCCGGTGCGCTCCGGGCGCGGACTGACCGCCTCCACCATCGGCACGCTGCAGCAGGGCCGGGCCGTCACCGTTCAGGAGCGCGAGGGCAGTTACTACCGGGTCTCGTTCTCCGGCAAGACCGGCTACGTGTACTACAACAAGCTGTCGGCGGACAAGCCGGAAGACATCGCCAGTCTGCTGGCCGGCGGACCCGGTTCGCAGGGCCTCGAGCTTTCCGAGCTGGAGGCGGGTGGTGCGCTGCGCGGGCTGTCCCCGATGGCGGAGAACTACGCGGCCGGGGGCGAGGTGCCCGAATGGGCCGTGCAGGCCGTCGAGGCCATGCAGGCCCGCCGCATCACCCCGCGGGATCTGGAGGAGTTCCAGCGCGAGGGCGGCCTGGGCGAGTACGGAGGGGAGGCAGCACCATGAGAAGGGTGATCATCTGCGCTCTGGTCGCGCTGGCCTGCGCGGTCGTGCCGGCCGGTTGTGAGAGCGTGCAGGAGACATTGAGGACGGCCGCCGACGTGGTGGAGCAGAACCCGGACCTCATCGAGGACGAAGAGGACCGGGAGACGTGGGTCGCCGGTGCGCGGGCGTTGAAGAGCTGGGTCAGCGAGATCGACACGCCCGAGGAAATCGCCATGGGCCAGAGTCTGGCCCTGCGTGCGTTCGCCGGCTTCGGCCAGCCCCACCCGGATGCGCAGCTCCAGAGCTACGTGGCGAAGGTCGGCAAACTGGTGGCCTTCCAGAGCGAGCGGCCGGAACTGCCATACTCCTTCGCCGTTGTGCAGAGCGAGCAACCGAACGCTCTCGCCTTGCCGGGGGGGTTCATATTCGTGTCAACGGGTCTTTTGCGGCGTCTGAACACCGAGAGCGAACTGGCCTGCGTGCTCGCGCACGAGGTCTGCCACGTGGCCCAGAAGCACGGCATCGAAATTGTCTCCCGTGACACCAGGATCACGCGGCTGGTTGATTTCGGGGCCGCCCTGGACGAGGACGTGGCGGAGTATCGGCAGTTCATCGACCGGGTGTACCAGCGTCTGACCACCGAGGGTTACGACCATCGCTACGAGTGGATCGCCGACGCGGCGGGCGCCGAGTACGCCTACCGGGCCGGTTACCACCCGGGCGGCCTTCTGCCCTTCCTGCGGGAGTCCCTCCAATCAGCGGAGCCGCTTGCCTTCGAGGCCCATGGGACCCACCCTGACCCCGCCCTGCGCATCAGCAAGATAGAGTCCACGCTGCGCGGGCTGGAGGGTTACCAGTCCCTGCCGAACCTGGAAGACCGGTACCAGCGAGAAGTGCTCGCGAGACTGCGCTGAAGGATGCACATGGCGCCCTCGGAAAGCGACATCCATCGCCTGAAAACACCTCTGAGCACGGACGCCGTCCTCCCTCTCCGTAGCGGCGACAGAGTGCTGATCAGCGGAGTCATCTACTCCGCGCGAGACTCGGCGCACAAGCGGATGGTCGAGGCCCTGGACGCCGGGGAGGAACTCCCCTTCGACCCCGGCGGGCAGATCATCTACTACATGGGGCCTTCCCCTGCGCCCCCGGGTCGACCAATCGGCTCTGCCGGTCCCACCACCAGCGGGCGGATGGACCGCTACGCCCCGCGCCTGTACGAGGCGGGCATCAAGGCCACCATCGGCAAGGGGCCGCGGTCCGAGGAGGTGCGGGAGGCCATACGGCAGCACCGCGCGCTGTACCTGGCGGCGACCGGCGGGGCGGGAGCGCTGCTGGCCCACTCCATCCGGGAGGCTGACGTTATCGCCTACCCTGAATTAGGCCCGGAAGCGGTCCGCAGACTGGTGGTCGAGGACTTCGCCGCCACCGTCGTCAACGATGCCCACGGGAACGATCTCTACGAACTGGCGCGCCGGGAGGCCGGCCAGACGTGACCCCCGAGAAAGAGCCCCACAAGCTGGAGCCCTCCGAGAAGATAGCGCCCGTCCTGCGGGAACTCGACGAGTTCTACGGGCGGAAGACTCGGGAGGACGATCCCGCTCCCCTCGATGTTCTCGTGCGCGGCGTGCTATCCCAGAACACATCCGACGTCAACAGCGGCCGCGCGTGGGAATCGCTGATGGAAGCGTTCGACGACTGGGAGAGCATGGCCGATGCCAGTCACGGTCAGATCGCCGACGCTATCCGCAGCGGCGGATTGGCCGACCAGAAGACGGACACCATCCAGTCGATACTGCAGTGGCTCGGCGAGCGGGGGCACTACTCGCTGGACTTCCTGGAGGACATGGACAGCGCAGAAGCCGAGAAGCTCCTCAAGTCCATCAAGGGAGTGGGCGTCAAGACGGCGCGGCTCGTGCTGCTGTTCGGGCTGGACAGGCCCGTTTTCGTGGTGGACACGCACGTGCACCGGGTAAGCCGGAGACTGGGCCTTATTCCTCCGAAGGCGGGCCGGCGCAAGGCCCACCTCATACTGGATGAGCTGGTGCCCGACGAGGACAAATACAGCGGACACCTGAACATGATTCAGCACGGCCGGCGGACCTGCCGGTCACAGTCGCCGCTCTGCGACGAATGTCCCGTGCGCCGGTGGTGCCTCTATGTGCGGGGTGGGGTCGCATAGGCATCACTCCCGGCGCATGTCCCTCTCCAGCCGCTCTACCTTCCGTTCCAGCCTCCGGTGAGAGGAGCGAAGGTCGAGGAAAACGCGGCTGGTGATGAAGACGTTGTTCCGGCGCTCCAGATCGTCCACGTCGTCCTCCAACTCCACCACGCGCCGCTGCAGGTTGTCGATGGCGTAGCGGATGTCGCGGTTCTCCTCCTGCATGTCCTGAATGAAGCGCTGCATCTGCTGGAGGATCTGCTCGTGCCGCTGTAAGGTGGCCAGGCGTTCTTCGGCGAGTTCCTTCTCCAACTCCGTCAGGTCGGCTTCGGCGGCGGCCTTGCGGAGTTCCTCCCGGCGCAGCGCCTCCCGCTGCCACTCCTGCCGTTCCTCGGTGAGGTTCTCGAGTTTGTGCTCCAGCCTTTGCCTGTCTTCCGCCTTCCGGGCCAGCTCGAGCGCCCGGCGATAGGCACGACGGGCCTCGATGAACCGGTCCGGGGCGTCGGCGGACCACGCCCTGTCGCGGACTGCGTCGCCGAGGCGTTCATGATACTGGTAGGCAGGGACGGTGTAGCGCCGGATGCTCTCGATGGTGCCTTTGTCGTAGCCGATGGCCCCGCCGGCCGGGCTTTCCAGCCGGATCATGTTGTGGGTTTCCATGATCAGCCGGCCGACGACCCGCCGTTCGCCGAAGTTCAGCTCGACCATCTGCACCTCGTCCGCTCCGAGCGGCTCCTCGACATCGGCCTGTTCCGGCTCGCGTTGTGCCCCCTCCTCAGCGGCCCCCGCACTCAATACGGCGGCCAGTCCCAATGCAGTCAGCACAATAACGGTCCTCACTGTCCACTTCATCACGCTGCCCTCCTTCTCCCGGTCTTTGTCACACCTTCATTATAACGCAGACCACCGGCGGGGAGCCCCATGGACCCGCCTGGCAATCTGGCTGGGTGTTTTCCTCTTGTTCCAGCCCCTCCTGCTGGCCGCCCTGCAGTTCAATCCTCGCAACATGCATTTCACCGAGAGCTATGACCTGCCCGGGCGACTGCTGATGGGGGCCGCCTCGGGCGTTCTGCTGGCCGCCATTGTCGCGCTCAACGTCGTCATCATCCCCGACATCGAGAAGCGTTACTTCCAGCACGAAACGCATCCTGTACTGCACCTCGACCGGGCGGCCGTGGCCGTCGCACTGGGTCCCAGCAACTGGTTCGCGCCGGGCTCAACCTCCTCGGAGCGAATGCTCCGCGACATGGAGATGCAAGCCGCCCTCTGCTGGATGAGGGACGAACTGGAGTTCCCTTCCGGCGCCAGTACCAGCGAATCCGAGAGGCTGGCTCAGGCACTGGAGAGGTTCCACAAGCGCTTCCCGGGGGAGGAGGCCGACCGGGCGGCCGAGGAACTGGTGCGCCACTGCGGGGCGCCCCCGAGGAACTCAACGCGTCCTGAACCCGGGCCCGGCAACTCCGCCCGCTCGGTCCGTGCCGGACGCCTACTGCAGACTGCGTATGCGCACCTCGATGTCGTCCTCTCCCGCCAGCAGGTCCGTCAACGCGGAGGCGTCCGTATCCCCGTAGTGATAGGGATAAAGGATGTCGGGCCGAAAAGCCCGCGCGGCGTCCGCCACCATCTCCGGTGTCATCGTGTAGGGTAAGTTCATCGGCAGGAAGGCCACGTCGATGTCCTCGAGTTGCTTCATCTCCGGGGTGTTCTCCGTGTCGCCCGCGACATAGACGCGTTTGTCGGCGAAGTTGAGGATGTACCCGTTGCCGTCGCCTCGAGGATGGAACGGCTGGCCGGATGAGCGCTCATGGACGATGTTGTAAGCGGGGACGGCTTCTATCTTCAGCCCGGCCGCCGTCGTTGAGGTGCCGTTACTCATCACCGTAGCGCCCGGGATCTCGCCGGCGCAGGCGGGCGCGACGATGATTTCCGTCTCGTCAGTCCTCACCATCGCCACCGCCTCGGGGTCCAGGTGATCCCCGTGCGCGTGGGTTATCAGGATCAGGTCCGCGTCCGGCATCTCGCTGTAGTCGGCCTCGCGCGATACGGGATCGACGTGGATCACCTTTCCGTCGAACTCGAACATCAGCGTCCCGTGCCCCACGAACGTCATCACCAGATCGCCCGCCGACGTCTCGATCGTATCCTGCTCGAACATAGGATGACCCTCCTCATAGTGAGCGCAGCCCGTGCTGACCAACAGCAGACTAAGCACTACCCCGAGAACTGTCAAAACAAACCGGTTCATGGCCATGCCCTCCGTCTGATTCCCCTCTACTGATGAGGATAGCCCACCCGTAGCGTTGATGCCAGTACGGCCGCGGCCAGGGCTCAGCGTTCGGGCGCGGAACCGAGGGTGGGACAGCCAACGATGGTTACATCCTGCACCTCGTGCGTCTCGAACGCCGCCGTGTGGTAGGGGGGCAGGTCGGGGGATTGGCGCACGTCGCAGTTGCGCAGGGTCAGGCCTTGAATGTGCTGTGCGTAGATGCCCGGTATGTCGTGGCGGAAGACGGCCTGTTCCATCGAGGCAGCCGGGCGCAGGTCGAAGTTGCCTCCGATCGCGCGCCCGTGCTCGCCGGGCACGTCCGCGTGACCGCCGGGCACGACGGTCAGTTGCACGTTGTCCAGCAACAGGTCCTCGAGCTCCGACTCCGGCGTGCCGTAGAGCAGGATGCCCGATTCGCTCCGCGCCACGATGTTGCTGAAGCGCACGTTGCGTATCGTGCCCATTGGGGGGCCGTCGCTGTCTCGCCGGACGGCGGAGATGTGAATCGGCTCGCCCCGGCCCCACCAGTTGCCCTCCATGAGGCGTGTGTTGATGGTGACGTTGCTGAACAGCACGTTCTCCACGCTGCCGCCGTCGCGCACGAAAACGCCCAGCCCGCGGTTAGAGTCGTGAACGACAAGGTTCTGGAACAGGCAGTTGCGCACCCCGGCCGCGCCGTAGCCCACCCGGACGGCGCTGGAGCGGGAGGAGAGCACGCAGTTGCTTACCACCACGTTCTCGCACGTGCCGACCGGGTGTCCGTGTTCCGGCTCGCCGTCGCCGTCGCGGAAGCCGGCGCTGCCGAACCCCGTCACGCAGACGGCGTCGTCGCCGCAGCGCAGGTCGCAGTCGGAGATGCGCACGTTGCGGGAACTGGTCACGTGGATGCCGTCGCTGTTGGGCACCATCTGGTTGTTGCGGATGGTGATGCCGCGGATGCTCACATCGTCGCAGGTGGCCACCCGCAGCGTCCAGTTGGGTGAATCGGCGAGCGTGATGTCGCTGATGACGATGTTCTCGCAGTCCACCAGCACCACCAGCATGCCGGGGCGGCGCGCGTAGGCGACCGGGCCGTCCGCCGTCAGGGCCGGGCCGGAGGGGTAATCGTCGCCCTGCCGGGTGAACCGCCGATCGTAATCGTCCGGGTCGTGGTAGCGGTCCCAGTCCATGAACTCCGAGCCGCTGCCATCTATCGTGCCGTGACCGGTGATGGCGATGTTCTCCGCGTCCTCGGCGAACAGCATCCCTCGGCGCCGTCCCGACGCACCGACCGTGCGGTAGTGGTCTATATCCGTGCTGCCGCGCAGGCGCGCCCCGGCGGACAGGTGCAGGTGCACGTGGTCCCTCAGTTGGAGCGTGTCCGTCAGATACTCCCCGGGCGGCACCAGCACCGTGCCGCCCCCACTACTGTGGCACGCTTCTATGGCCTTCTGGATAGCCTCAGTTGCCAGCGCCGTTCCGTCGGCCGGCGCGCCGAAATCCATCACGTTGAAAGTGCCCTTGCCCATGGTCTTCATCTCCGGCACAGATTGGCCTATCCAGTGTCGCTTTCTTATAGGGCGGGAGAACCGGTAGCACAAGGGCGGGCTACGGGCGGAAGTCCTCTTTGCGGAGGCCGTGCCGCTTCATCTTCTCGTAGAGGGAGCGGGGGCTTATGCCGGCGCGCTCGGCGGTTTCGCCCACGCGGCCGCCGGTCTCCTCCAGAAGGGCGGCGAAGTAGCCTCGCTCCACTTCGGCCAGCGCGGCCTGACGCGTCTCCTTCCAGGGCATGTCCAACCACTCATCCGGCAGGCGGCCGGACGCCGCTCCAGGGGCCGGGCGCGACGGCTCCCCTCCCGCCGCACCGCCACAGATGGTCTGGGGCAGGTCTGTCACCGTCACCTGCCAGCCGTCGCACAGCAGCAGGGCGCGCTCGATGACGTTGATCAGCTCGCGCACGTTCCCCGGCCAGGCGTAATCAACGAGCGCGGCGACCGCTTCCTCCGTGATGCCCTCCACGTCGCATCCGACCCGCGGCTGCAGGTAGTCCAGGTAGCTGTCCACCAGCTCCGGTATGTCCTCGCGTCGTTCGCGCAGGGGCGGTATGGTCAGCGTGACGACGCTGAGGCGGTAGAACAGGTCACGGCGGAAGTTGCCCTCCTCGACCTCCTCCTCCAGGTCCCGGTTACTGGCCGCCATCACCCTCACGTCCACCGATATGGTCCGCTCACCGCCCACCGGGCGGACCTCACGGTCCTGCAACACGCGCAGCAACTTGACCTGCAGGTGGTAGGGCATCTCGCCGATTTCGTCGAGGAAGACCGTGCCCGTGTGGGCCAGTTCGAACAGACCGCGGCGTGTTCTCGCGGCGCCGGTGAACGCCCCTTTCTCATGGCCGAACAGCTCGCTTTCCAGCAGCGACTCGGGCAGGGCGCCGCAGTTGATCGCCACGAACGGCCCGTTCTGGCGCGGGCCCTCGGCGTGGATAGCCCTGGCCAGCCGCTCCTTGCCGACTCCGGTCTCGCCCAGCAGGAGCAGGGAGGAGTCGCCGGGCACAATGCGCCGCACCACATCCATGAAGGCTTGCATGGCCGGGCTTTCGGACACAAAATCGGCCAGCCGGGGCGCGTCGATCTCGCGCGTGCTGCTCAGAGTGCGTTCGGCCATTTCCGCCCGCCGTGCCAGCAGGGCGAACAGCACCTCGCGAAGGGCATCGGCGGGCAGGTCCTCGGGCAGCACGGCCTCGCAGCCGGCCGCCAGCAGACGTGCCCGCTCTTCCGGGTCTTCTTCCCCGGACATGATAACCACGGTCGGGGCGTCGGG
>JAWODG010000148.1:0-48312 GCA_046483385.1 Candidatus Brocadiia bacterium
TCTGCCGGCCTATTCTTACATCCACCGGTGCACCGAATATATCTTTAATATCCAGGTAAAGGTTATCGATAACCGCTTCTTCGTCGCCTATGCTGTTTCCGTTGGAAATAAGTCCTTCTTCGAAGAATATGTCGGGTTCGGCTGTTAAACTGGAAAAAAGGGAAACATTTTCCGAAAAATCCCATTTTCCCCATACCGAACCTTTAATCCTGAAATAATTATCATCTCCCAAAATTTCGCTCTGACTGTCAAAATCAGCCGCATTCTTGAAATATTCCTGTCTTAACCTCAAATAAAAACCGTAATCAAAGGGCCGCTGCACCGTCATCGAGCCGATCGAGTGGACCGATGACGGCTGGTTCCGCGTGGCCGACCGCTGGCCGGAGGGCTGGGAGGAGCCGGTGCAGGTAGAGATGCCCATGAGCGACGAGTTCACCGGCGACAGGCTCGGGATCCAGTGGCAATTCCATCAGGAGTGGGACCCGGGACGTTTGACGTTAGCCAATGGCGCGCTCACACTCAGGGGCCGGGGTAACGAACCCGGCGAGTCGATGCCCCTGACGATGCAGCCCATGCACCGGGCCTACGAGATCGAGACCGAGGTGGAGGTGGAAGGTGACGCGACGGCCGGGCTGATCCTGTTCTACAGCCCGCAGTCTTACATCGGTTGCGGTATCTCGCGCGATGGCATTGTTCTGCGCGTGCAGAAAGGCTATAAGCGATACCGCTGGATGCGCGACCCGGAGATCAGCCGTTCGCGCGTGGTCCTCCGCATCGTGAACGACCGCCAGGACGCGCGCTTTTACTACCGCGATGATGACGGTCATTGGCGCATCATGCAGCCGAGCGTTGGCGTCTCAGTGGACACTTCTACCCCGTGGAATCTGCGTCCGGCGCTGTTCACCTGCGGGAACGGCCGCGGCCGATTCCACTTTTTCAATTACAGACCGCTTGAAACACAGGAAGGGATGAACCATTGGCTTGAGAGCATCTGGCAGACTTCGCGAGAGTAATCGGGCGGTCATTCTGGCGTGTCTGCGCCCCCGCAGCCGGCAGGGATGCCGGCGCTACAAGAGGTGCGCCGTTGGAGGCGCACGAAGGCAAGATTGGTGAAGAACCTTTTGCCGTACCGATAGAGGAGGCCGGAATTGACTGTGATGATGGATTCGCTCGTGCATCCGTACCTGTATTTGTCGTCAGAGGAACTGCCCGCCCTGAAGCAGAAGCTCCAGACCGAACCCTTCGCCGGGCGATGGGAAAAGCTGTTGGCCAACGCTGACAGCTTCCTGGATCAGCCCGTTGTGGGCCCCGACGCCGTCCGCAGCCGTGCCCTGGAGCCCACGGGCGTGGCCGGCATCTGCGCCTTCGCATGGCTGCTGACCGGGGAGGCAAAGTACGCCGAGCGTGCCGTGCAGCAGGCCATGGGTTATGCCGACACACACCAGTGGCACACCGTCCGCGAGTGGAACGAGGGCGCTGACCTAGCGAGTGCGCATGCCTGCTTCACCACCGCGCTGGTTTACGACTGGTGCTATGATTACCTGTCCGACGAACAGCGGGAATACCTGGAAGAGACCATACTGGAGAAGGGGCTGCGCGTCTACCTCCGAAGCATCGAGGAATACCGCGAATGGTGGATGCAGTCGAAGGTCAACAACTGGTGCGGCGTGGTGAGTTCGGGCTGCGGTTTGGCCGGACTCGCGCTCTACAACGTCGCTCCCGAGGCGCGCTACGCTCTGGACCAGGCCTGGCCACGCGCGCAGGAGTTCCTCAACCGAACCGTTGACGCGGACGGTGGCGGTCACGAGGGCGTCATGTACTGGCGGTACGGTGTCAGGTTCTGCAACTTCCTTATCAGGGCGGTTGCCCGCTTGCTGGGGGACGACCGGGGGCTTTACAAGCGTCTGTCGGAACGTCTGACGGGCTACTGGGATATCTACCTGCACGCGCCCGACCGGTTGTACGCCAACTTCAACGACATCGGGGAGAAGACCTTCGCTGGCCTGTACGGCGAAGACCCCGAAGCTACCGAAGGCGGGCCGTCGGCCGTCATTGCGGCATCGTTCGAGGCAGACACCCCTGCCGGGGACGATCTGCTTTTGTGGGCTGCGGACAACGGCGGGTGCTGGAAGCCCTGGAGAGGCACATCCCCGTTCTGGTTCCTCTGGCGGCGCGAAGCCCCGCCGGTCGATACCAAACCGGAGCTGCAGGAGGCCGTCCTGTTCCGGGGCGCGGGGCACCTGGTCTGGCAGTCATCCAACCTGTGGTTTGCTTACAACGGTGGCGAAGTGGTGCAGGCCCACCACAACTTCGACCTGGGTACGTTCCTGCTGATTGCGGGTGGCGAGCGTTTCGTCAATGACCCCGGGTATGGTGCGGTGGCCACGTCAAAGCATTCGACCATAACCGTGAACCGATCCGGCCAGTTCATCGGTGCCCGCGGGCACTACCGGCGGTACGGCTCGGGGAAAGGCTTCCACTACTTCGCCTGTGATCTGACCGATTGCTACGTGGTGGAGCTTGAGCGGTTCGTGCGGCACGGTGTCATGGTGGGCGGAGACTATATTGTGCTCCTGGATGATCTGGTGACGCCTGAGCCGGCTGAACTCGCCTGGCGCATGCACAGCAAGCTGCCGGCCACAGCGGCGGACGAGGGAGCCTACACCACGGTGAGCGGGAACGAAACGGACCTGCACGTCGTATGCGCATCGCCGACCGATGCCGAGGTGACGGTTGAGCAACAGGCGCTCGGAAGCAAGCATGGCGATGTCTCGGTGCACACGACAGCCATCCGGCCGGAGGTCACAGACCGGGCGACAGTCGTAACAGTGCTCTATCCCACAACTTCCGGTGGGGTTGCCCCCGAGGCGACTTTTTCCGAGGACGGCCTGCTGGTTGTTGAATCCGCCGACCGGCGCGACGAAATCTTGTTCAGCCAGAGCGAGGGTGGCTGGGAACTGCAGTCGGTGAACGGAGCCGACACGGCCGGCATCGGCACAGGAAGCGAAAGGACGCTGCGCCCCTTCCGGCCGGCGGCGGATGCCCCATGATGCCGGGCAAAGCAGGAATCGGTCACAGAAGCCCAAAGACGGGAAAGATGCTGAAGGAGAATACCAGAGACCGTTCGGACTTGTCTCGACACACCGAAAGGAACGGGTTGTGCACATGTTGAAGAATGCCTGGCATAGAATGGCCGTATTCGTGTGTTTCGTGTCGGTATGGGCGGCCGTCGGTTTGCTTGCCCCGCTGCATGTGGTGGAAGCGGCGAGAGAGCAGGAAAGCCCTAAACAGCAGAAGCTGAATGAGCGGCTGTTCGTCGCGATCTGGAAGCGGAATGCGCAGCAGGTGAGGGACATCCTGCAGGAGGGCGCCGATCCCAATGCCGTGGATGGAATGTGGGGTGGGAACCCGAACCTGTGGATGCGCACGGCACTGATCGAGGCCGCGCGGCTGGGCGAGGCGGAGATAGTGCGCCTTCTGCTCGACAGCGGTGCCGATCCGACCAAGTGCCAGCCTATGAGCGGTTTCGGCCCGATCAACGCCGCGCTGAAGAGCTACGAGGCGGAAACGGCGGAAATCATTGAGATGCTCGAAGACGAGGGTGTAGACCTGAGTGCGCCCCCGCCAAATCCGGTAAGCCAATTGTCCAAATGGCGGGAGAAGCGATGGCGGGAGAGCGTTGACGAACGCCTGCGCACCCTCCTGCATACCGCTGCCGTGCCCGGGCGCAACGCCCGTCGCCACGACCCCATGGCCGCCGCGCGGAAGACCGAGATGCTCATCGAGGCCGGCCTTCCGCTGAACAACAGGAATAACCTGGACCAGACCGCTCTCATTCTCCTGGTCGCCGAGGGACGCTACCAGGGACGGCAGTCTCAGCTCAACGTGTTGGAAGAGCTGCTCTCGCACGGTCCGGACCTGGACGCTCAGGACGTGGACGGCTGCACCGCGCTGCACCACGCTGTGATCCAAATGGACCCCGTGGTGGCGGAGATGCTGCTGGAGGCAGGGGCGAGGAACAACCTGCAGGACGAAAAAGGGCGGACGCCCCCGGAACTGGCCCGCGATGTGTATCCGCGTGCCGACGTGCTGGAGGTACTGGGGCTGGAAGTGCCGCCCATGCCGGACGGCGGCATCCGGGCCCACATCCATCCCAGCCGCACGCGGGGCGTGGCGCCGCTGGGGGTGTTCTTCGACGGTGTCGGCACCGACGGTCTCGCCGAGGACGACTACCTCAATGCGTACTACGACTGGGACTTCGACGTCACCGGCGTGGACCCCGACCACCCGCGGAAGACCGGCATCGGGTTCAATACCGCCCATGTCTTCCGCAAACCCGGCACCTATACGGTGAGGATGCGTGTCAAGGATACCGAGGGGAAACAGGGCGAGACCACGGTCACGATAAACGTGCTGCCCTTCGGGGGGAAGACTTTCTACGTGGCGGCCGACGGGGATGACGCCAATCCCGGCACAATTCAGAATCCCTGGAAAAGCTTTGATCATGCCCTCACGCACGCCCGGCCTAACACCCGCATCTTGTTCCGCAGGGGCGACGAGTTCCGAACGGAAGGCGTGGGGCTCGCCGAGAAGGAAGGCCCCGTGATTGTGGGTGCTTACACGGGCCCGGAGCGCCCGTCTGAATCAGCGCCCCTGATCGTGGGGAAGGGCATTGCAAGCATGCGAGATGTCCGGGACTGGCGCTTTATGGACCTGGACCTGAGGGGGCTAACCACGGAACGCAGGGCCAGGAACTCGGGGAAGGCGTTCGCCCTCTGGGGTGTCCGGGATATTCTGCTGCAGAACCTTGAGATCGAGAACTTCGGCGCCAATGGCGTGACCGACCCGGGAAGAAGTCATAACTCCGACGGGATCTTCGTCGCTGACTGCCATATGCACGACTTCGGCGCCTACGGAATGTACTCATCGCGCGGAACGCGTATCGGCTTCCTGGGAAACCACCTGCAGCGGATGCACTCCAACGAGCACGGCTACCGGTCCCAGTCGGCGGACAAGTCCTACATCGCCCACAACAACTTCGGCGAGGACCTGGGGGCGGTGAAAACCGCCATCCAGGTCCGCGGCGACACCAAACAGGCCGTTATCGCCCGCAACCGCCTGGGGAGGACAGCCAGCTTTGCCATCGCCAATAACAACACCCTGGCGTTCGTTCACCACTGCCTGGCGGAGGGCAATATCATGACCGCCGGTTTCACACTGGGCGCACAGGAGGTGACCCTCCGCAACAACCGGATGAAGTACGGGTTGGTAGTCGGCCCTGATGGTAAAAAGCGCAAAGTCGGGGCGCCGATGCTCGCGGGATTTGATGCCCACATGAACTGGGGGGGTGTCTGCGAGGATATCCGAATCTGTGACAACGCGTACCGGGGGCCGCTTCTGCTGCGGAGTCCCGTCAACAACCTTTCCGTCCATAACAATATCGTTGTGATCGCCCGGGACAGCTTCCGGGGTGTATTCGGCGTGCCCCGTGCCGACGAGGAGGTAAAGTCCGACGCAAATGTCTACTACGCGCTGAACGCGGAGACGGGAGAGGCCCTGGACATCAGCGAATGGCTGGCCGGGCGTCGGAACGGCGGCAATGACCGGAACTCGAAAGTTGTGAATCCGCAGTTCATGTCGCTGGACCCCGACAGCCCCGACTTTCTGCTGCCGGCTCCGGACGGTCCGGCGGCGGGCGTGGGCGCCGAGGCCGTTACGCAGTAAGCCGGGCACGGTCGCGCAGCACGGTTGGCGATGCGGTCGCACGTCGTTGCCGCCGGGTAGTGGTCGGGCGATGATAAGGAGGCAGAGCGATGGAGTTGGAAGCTGGTGGAGTCCCTATTCTTGTCCTGACGGTGATCGTCGCTCTCTGGTCCCTGGCCGCACCATGGAGTAATGCCGGGGAGCTGGACTCCCTCAGCGTTTTCTACTTCGGCAACAGCCTGACGGGTAACACCATGCCGACGCTGCACGGTGAACTGGGGCGGAGCGCGGGCAAGCGGTGGCTCGTGGAGCGATCCCAGGGGGCCGGCTGGCAGGTCTGGCAGCACCTGTACCTCGATAGTCGGCGCTCCCACAGGGAACGGCTCGCGTCCGGCGGCTGGGATGCCATCGTCGTGCAACCTTTCGGGAGCCGGCTGTTCGACGAGATGATCACGGAGATGTGGCAGGGAAAGGTGAGCTTCGACGAGCCGACGAACCTGGGTGATCTGCACTGTACGGCCGGACTCGTCGAGCTTCTTCTGAAGGGCAACCCGGACGGGCGCGCCCTCGTCTATTCCGACTGGCCGGGCATGAAACTCGAGGTAACCCGGGAGCAGAATAGGCTTTCGAAGGACCTGAAGCACGCCGAGCGCTGGCACCAAATCATGGAGCCCTTCCGCCGCTCCTTCGATTACGAGGCGGCGTGGTTGACGGAGTACGACGAGGAGGCGGCGGCAGAGAAGGTCCCCTGGAAACGTGAGGGCGTGGCCAGTCGCAGTCATGATTACCAGCTCATGGACGGACTCAGGAAGAAATTCGCGCACATGTGGCGGGAAGGACGCCTGGAACTGATCCCCGTCGGCGACGTGTTCTTCGCCCTGGACCGCAAAATACGCAACGGGCACCTGGAGGGGCTCCAGGGGATCGGTGACTACTACACGAACGGTGTCCACATCCGCTCCGGTCTGCCCCGCTACACCACGGCCGCGACGTTCTACGCGGTGCTGTTCCGGCAGCATCCACGCAGCCTGGACTGGCGAATCTACGACGAGCGGGCCAACTACCTGAACACGGACGGCTGGGTATGCTGCCAGAAGGACCTGGGAGTCCACCTGGACATTACCGAGAAACGGGCCGAGGCGGTGAACGAGACCATCTGGGACGTCGTCACCAACCACCCCTATACACACCTGAACGCGAGGGCAGACAGCGATGACTCCGGGCAGCCCGCAACCGCCCCCTGAGCGCGGCGCGCAATACGGCGACGTCGACATACACGATCCGCGCATGCAGATACCGGATTTCGTGGCGCCACTGTTCGACCACTGGATGCGCGACCCGCACGTCACCATCGGCCGCGACGGCTACTATCTGGCCGGCACCACGCGGCCGGACGGCCCCCTGAGAGGGGAGGCGTGGGTCTGGAACGACGGCGTACGTGTCTGGCGCTCGGCCGACCTTGTGGCCTGGGAGCCGCTGGGGCTGGTCTGGTCGGTCGAGGAGGGACCGGAATGGATGCGGAACTTCTACGTCTACGGGCCGGGCGGCAACCGCAAAGTGCCCCCGGAGGAGTTCCGCCGCAAACCGCCACCGGGCGACGTGCGGGTCAAGCGCGCGGCCTGGGCGCCGAAAATCCACTATTCCCCCGCCCGGGATAACTACTTCATCGTCGGCTGCATGAACTTCAACGTCGGCGTGTCCGGCGACGGGTGGGTCGGCGACCTGTTCGGGGGCACGTTCGTGCTGCGCAGCAGCAGCGGGCAGCCCGCCGGACCGTACGAGGCCACGACCGCCCGACCGCTGACGCACTACATCGACGCCGACCTCTTCGAGGACCACGGGACGCTCTACTTCCTGTGGCAGGACGGGCGCATCGCCACGCTGCGCCAGGACCTGGACGGGCTGGTGGAGGTCAGCCGCCCGTGGCAGACTTCGTTCGACCCCGAGCCCGTTCGCGAGGGCGTCCACATGTTCAAACACGACGGGCTTTACCATCTCGTGCTGACGGCCTGGTCGTGGAAAACGGAGGACGGGCGCTACACGTACCGGCACCCGGGCCACGGCGGCGGAGAGCGCAACGGGACCTACGACGCCCTGGTGGCGACTTCGCAGAACATCCACGGCCCCTACGGCCCGCGCTACACGGCTCTGACCGACGGAGGGCACGGCAACTTCTTCCGGGACCTGGACGGCCGCTGGTGGGGGTGCGTCTTCTTTCCGCCGGGCGGTGAGCTGGCCCCCGCGCGTAAGTATTGCCAGCGGCCGGCCCTGGTGCCGATGAAGTGGCAGAACGGCCGCCTGCGCCCCGACCAAAGCTATACTCCCTGACCTGACCCTGGAGGACAAGCGCCATGAGCGAGGACCGGCGCCCGAACATCGTGCTGATCATGCTCGACGACATGGGATTCTCGGACGTGGGCTGCTACGGCTCCGAGATCCGCACGCCGAACCTGGACCGGATGGCCGAGCGGGGCATCCGCTACACGAACTTCACCAACTGCGCCCGCTGCTGCCCCACGCGGGCATCGCTGCTGACCGGGCTCTATCCCCACCAGGCTGGCGTCGGCTTCATGACCGACGGCAATCGCTACAACCGGGCCATCTACGAATCGGTCGGCGCGCCCGAGTACCAGGGGCACCTGAACCGCAGTTGCGTAACCATCGCCGAGGCGCTCGGCGAGGCCGGCTACCAGACGTTCATGTCGGGCAAGTGGCACGTCGGGACCCGCGAAGGCCAGCGGCCCACCGACCGCGGCTTCGAACGCTTCTACGGCATCCTGGGCGGTGCGTGCAACTACTGGCGCCCCGACCCCGAGAACCTGCGCTATGGCGAAGAGCCGGTCCAAGAGCTGCCCGAGGACTTCTACACCACCGATTACTTCACCGATTACGCCGTCCGGTTTGTCGAGGAAGCGGAACCCGACCGGCCCTTCTTCCTCTACGTGGCCTACAACGCGCCGCACTGGCCGCTGCATGCCTGGCCGGAAGACATCGAGCGTTACCGCGGGACGTACATGATCGGCTGGGACGAGCTGCGCCGCCGCCGGCTGGCGAAGCAGAAGGAGATGGGCCTGTTCGGGCCGCGCGTGCGCCTGACGCCGCGCGACGAGGAGAGCTACCCCTGGGAGGAGGAGTTCGACCAGGAGGGGATGGACCTCCGGATGGCCACCTACGCGGCCATGGTCGACCGGGTGGACCGGGGCATCGGCCGCATCCTGGCGGCCCTGCGCGAGGCAGGGCGCGAGGAGAACACGCTGATCATGTTCCTGAGCGATAACGGGGGCTGCGCCGAGCCGATCGGCAAGCACAGCGCGGATGACCCCGGCCCGGCCGACAGCTTCCTCGGCTACCTGCTGCCCTGGGCGAACGCGAGCAACACGCCTTTCCGCCTGTTCAAGCACTGGGTGCACGAGGGCGGCATCGCAACGCCGTTCATCGTCTGCTGGCCTTCGCGCATCGAGGGCGGCGTGATCAACACGGATCAAACAGGGCACGTCAAGGACGTCATGCCCACCTGCCTGGAGGCCGCAGGCGCCCGCTACCCCGACAGCTGCGGGCAGCGCGAATTGCTGCCCTGCGAGGGCCAGAGCCTGCTGCACTCCTTCCTCGACCCGGAGTCTGTCAGGAACGAGCCGGTCTGCTGGGAACACGAGGGCAACCGCGCGGTTCGCGACGGGCGCTGGAAGCTGGTTTCCTACTACAACGAGAAGCACGAGCAGCGGCCGGGCACGGGCCATCGCACGGGCCGGTGGCAGCTCTACGACCTGGAGGCCGATCGCACCGAGCTGGACGACCTGGCCGACGTCTACCCGGAGAAGGCCCGCGAACTCCGGGAGAAGTACGAGCAGTGGGCCCTGCGCACCGGAGTGATAGACTGGGAAGAGGCCGTGCGCAACGCGGGCCTCGACCGCCCGGAGAACCTGTGAGCGCGCCAGCCGGGCGGATGGCGCACCAGACAGGTCGCTGTTTTGGAAGATGGAGCGAGACATGAGAAGGTCTATAGCGGTCCTGCTGATTGTCCTGATGGTCTGTGTCGGTCCGTCCGCATGGGCGCTTGACGCCGTGCGGTCCGGGGAGCTGATCGTCGAGCGTCCGACGTTGATCTCGCTCGGCTTCGAATGGCGGGTGGAAGGCGACGCCAACGGCAACGCCACCGCACGGGTGCAGTACCGACGGGCCGGCGGAACGGAGTGGAGCGACTACCTGCCGCTCTACCGGATCGGGCTGGGGTCCGAAGTTCACCTCGCCATGGCCTGCGGGTGGCCGACCTACACCATCCCCGACGCCGTCGCCGGCAGCATCATGGACCTGCAACCGGGCACCGAATACGAAGTGCGGCTGGAACTGCGGGACCCCGACGGGGTGGAGGGCGAGGCGGTCCGAGAGCTAACGTTGAAGACCCGGCCGGAGCCCCGGGTGCCGGAGGACGCTCCGGTGCGGCACGTCTATCCGCCAGATTGGGACGGACCGAAGGAGGAGCCGAACTTCCGCAACATCATGCACGCCGTCAACGGCTACGCCCCGGTCAGCGACGTGTATCTCACGGTGCGTCCGCCGATGGCCGCCGAGCCGGGAACAGTAATCAAAATGCACGGGGGCCTGCACCGCTACGACAACCAGCTCTACTGGAAGAACAGTCGGCCGGCGCACAGCTACTGGCAGCACGGAACCATGACCCTGGTGGCCGGCGGCACGCAGGAGAAGCCGATCTACATCGTGCCGGCCGGCGACGGCCAGGTCATCATCGACGGGGACGGCTGCCACAACCTGTTCAACCTGCGCTCGACGGACTACCTGCACTTCGAGGGGCTCACCATCCGCAACACGGACATCGCGTTCCACTGCGGGTTCCAGGGGCTGGAGGGCGGCGGCACGAAGGGCCTGACCCTCAAGAACTGCTGGATCGAGAACGTCGTCTACGGCCTGCTGGCGCAGGACGGTCGCAGCCGCGATTTCTACATCGCCGACAACGTGATCCTCGGTCGCGGCCCCGGCGATGAGATGGGAACCTGGCCGCGGTCCGAGACGGGCTACGCCGTGAACATTGCCGGCCAGGGCCACGTGGCCTGCCACAATTACGTTGCCAACTTCTGGGACGGCATCAACGTCTTCACCGGCTCCCACTCCGACCCCCAGTGGGGCCAGCAGAGCCGCAGCATCGACTTCTACAACAACGACATCCACGACTGCACCGACCAGTTCATCGAGGCCGACGGCGTCTACGCCAACATCCGCATGCTGCGCAATCGTATGTTCAACTGTCCCAGCCAGCCGATATCGGTCCAGCCGGTCCACGCCGGTCCGGTGTATTGGGTCCGGAACGTCCTCTGGCGCGCCGGTCGGGGCAGAATGAACATGAAGCGGCAGATGTTCGCCCAGGCATACGTATTCCTGCACAACACAAGCGCCACGCACATGAGCATGCCGCCGAACAAACAGTTGCGGCCCGATCAGGCGACCTGGATCATCCAGAACAACCTGGCGGTGGGGCCGGAGGATGCGTCCATGCCCCGGGCGCAATTCGCCCCGGGCGAAGCCGGCCCAAATCACGTGATCAACCACAACGCCTACCGCCGCGGTGGGGGCGACGACGCCTGGGTGGCCGGAGAGACGAGGGCCGCCAGCCTGGAGGAGTTCAGGGAGCTAACCGGTTACGGCGAGGGCAGCCTGCTGGTGGATTTCTCGGTCTTCCGGAGGGCGGACGAAGGGGCCGTGTTCGCGCCAGGCCGGCAATTCGTATTGCCCGGTGATTCCGACCTCTCGCCGAAAGAGGGCGGCGCCGTCGTCGACGCGGGGGTAGCCCTACCGGGAATCAACGACGATTGCGTCGGCGCGGGTCCAGACATGGGAGCTTACGAACTCGGACGGCCGATGCCCGTCTATGGTCCCCGGGGCGGGCCCTATCTACAGAAACTGAGAGACCTGCTGGAGAGCCAGCGCCCCCGGGGCGAAGCTGGTCCGACGCCGACGGGCGAACCGACAGCGACCATGAAGAGCAGCGGATGAAGACGATCCACCAGGCCCGGCTCACGCAGGGGTGGCCCGTATTCCTGGTGTGCTTTCTCTGTCTTGCCTGGGCGCCACCCGGCGCGTGCGGGCGCGACATGGTTAGCTGTGCACGGAGGTGAGGAGAGCGACGTGAGCGACCACTGTGAGGAGTGCTGGGAGTTTCAGCCCCGTTCGGCGCACCCCGAACGGCCGCGGCGCAAACATAGTGGGAGGCACGGATGGGCGTTCCTGAGCCGAAGCATCGAGACGCATTATGGGATGACGAGTCGGTCGTGCCGGAGAATGAGCACTTGCGCCTGGTCCTCTACCGCCGGCAGCACGGGTGAGGGGCGGTCGGCGCGGCGGCGGCCGGGCGACGCGTGGATGGCAGGAGCCCGAACAGACGCTGCCGGCCACGACAGCTACTCGAAGCCTGGCGAGACGCGCTGCGTCTCACTCGACCCCGAAAACGCCGACTTCATTAGGCTGAGCGAGGGGGCCGCGCCGTGACAATAAGTGACATCGGGAAACTGGTGGTCGATGCCCGAGGTCTTCGCGAAGCCCTCCACGCGGACCCGCACCGGCCGCGCTATCACCTTATCGCACCGGAAGGATTCATCAAGGACGTGAACGGCGCCCTGTTCTGGCGGGGTCGTTACCACGTGTGCATGCTCTCCATGACGCCGGTGGCAGCCCCGCAGGCGCCGCAGGGGCGCAACTGGCGGGGTCGCATCTGGCTGCACGCGTCCAGCGCCGACCTCGTGCATTGGATTCACCACCCGCCCGCCCTCCGCGCCGACGCCGGCAACACGGACCCGTCCTACGTTGGTCCGCAGAGTGGCGACGCCATCGAGAACGCGCCTGTGCCGACCCTGATCTACCACGATGGGCAGAAGATCGGAACCAGCATAGCGATCGCCCAGGACGACGAGTTGATCCGGTGGAAGACACTCCCGGAGAACCCGGTGATCCCCTATGGCGTGCACGAGGAGGTCATCGTCTTCGACCCCTGTGCCTGGTATCAGGGGGACACGGGCGGCTGGTATCAGGAGGGCGTCTACTACGCGTTGATCGGCAACAAGAACTTCCGGCCCGGCTTCGAGGGCGACAGCACCAGCTTGTTTCGCTCGACCAACTTGATCGACTGGGAGTACCGCGGGCCGTTCTACCAGTCGGACCGCAAGTGGACGACCGAAGAGGCGGACTGCGCCTGCCCGGACTTCTTCCCGCTCGGCGACCGGTACATGCTGCTCATGCATACGCACAAGCCGAGCCCATTCGTGCAGTACTACTTGGGTCGGTTCGAGAACGAGCGATTCGTCCCCGAGAAGCACGGCCGTATGTCCTGGCCGGGCGGTTCCCTGGCCGGACCGGAAACGCTGCTCGACGGCCAGGGGAGACGGGTCTTCTTCGGCTGGATTCCCGAAGGCCCCGGCGGGAAGGACTACTGGAAGGAAGAAGCCTACTGGGCCGGCGTCGTGAGCCTGCCGCGCATCCTCTGCCTCGACACCGACGGTTCGCTACGCATCGATCCCGCGCCGGAACTGGAGGCGTTGCGCATCAACCGGCGCGAGCTGACGAACATCGCTCTCGAAGACGGCGTCGAGACAGCAGCGCCCGGCGTCCAGGGCGACGGTCTCGAACTGGATGTCACGTTCGAGTTAGGCAACGCGCGCCAGGCCGGCCTGGCGGTTCGCTGTTCTCCTAACGGCGAAGAAAAGACCCGGATCGTGTTCGATGCGCCCAACCAGACTCTGGCGGTGGAAAGCAGGACCTTGCAGGCAGGCCAGGAACCGTTAGTCAACCGCCAGGAAGCGCCGTTCGTGCTGCAGTCTGGAGAAACCTTGCGCTTGCGCGTCTTCCTGGACCGCTCCGTGCTGGAGGTGTTTGCCAATGGCCGGCAATGCCTGACGCAAAGAGTCTACCCCTCCCGCCCGGACAGCCGGGGCGTCGCTCTGTTCGCCCGAGGAGGCCCTGGCGCAAGGGCGCGGTCCGTGCGAGCTTGGGACATGATGCCTGTTGTTGCCATATGAGAAGGACGCAATGATGAATCTATCCCAGCGCGAACCTCCCAGTATCCTCGTCTTCATAACCGACCAGCAGTCGGCCGAGGCGATGAGCTGCTGCCTTGGCCGGGACCACATCCAGACGCCGGTGATGGACCGGTTGGGCCGCGGATGGCATGCGTTTCGATCGGGCCTATTGCGCCCACCCGCTGTGCGTGCCCTCGCGCTCCTCCATGTTCACCGGCCGCTACCCGCACGAGACGGGTGTGATGACCAACGATGACCGGACCCTGGACCACACCCGCTTCCCGTGCCTGGGCGCCCGCGAGCTGGGCGCGCCGGGGCCGGAATACGGTCCGCGCCGCCGGGGGAACGAAGATGAGTCCGGGGAGTAGCATCGGAAGGGTGACAACAGAACGTTTCGCCGGATAACACAGAACGAGGGTTCCCGGCGTGAAGGAGAACGGAAGACTTTTCACACTGTTCGTTCTGGTCCTCTGTGCGACGACGGTTCTGGCGAACGGTGCGCATGAGGCGGACGAGACGAAGGAGCAACCCGAAATGCCCGAAAAGCAGGCCTCGTTCGAGACGCAAAGGATGAAGGAATGGCTCCGCCCCTACCTCGACCCGGGCTATGTGCCCGAGGAGGGGCCGGATCGGGACAAGGAGTTCATCCGGGAGTACGCCCCGAAGATTGCCGAGGCGCTTCCGCCGGAGCTTTCGGGCCAGCCGGAGCGGCCCGCGGAGATACTGGTCATCACGCGGGGGACCTACGGCATCCTGCACATACCCGGCGCGGCGGGGCTGCTGACCATGCTGCGGGAGGCCGAGGAGAAATACGGTGCCTTCGAGCTGACCGAGCTCTACGATGACGACGTGGTCGAGCCGGGGATGCTGAGCGAGTTCGACGCCGTCGTGCTCAACAACGTCGGCCGCGCGGGCAACGATGCCGTCTACAACCAGATGCTGCCCGAATACGTGCGCACCGGCGGGGGGCTGTTCGCCGTCCACGGCTCGGCGCTGGCCTTCCACAAGGAACCTGAGACGGAGTACAACCGGCTTCTCGGCGCCTACGTGGACACGGTCAACACCAAATACGGCCACCCGTCGCGCCAGGGCAAGCCCTTCCCCCTGCGGCTCCCCGACCCCGAGCATCCCCTTGTTTCCGCCTTTGGAGGTCAGGCGACTTCGCTGACGGTTACGCACCGGTGGCTCTCCGGGCAGCAGAGGCAGAAGTACGAGGTCACGATCCAGCCGCCGGAGACGCTGGCCGACGAACTCTACGTGCTGATCAAAGCACCCGGCCAGGAGCAGAACCCGCACGTGCTCGCCGAGGTCGACCGCGTTGCGGCCGCGCAGGAATACCCCGAAAGCGCCGACGATTTCGCCTATGCACTGACCTGGATCAAGCGCTACGGCCAGGGGCGCGTCTACTACACGCAGCTCGGGCACAACATGGCTGTGTATTCCGTGCCGTGCGTCGCGCGGGCCATGCTGGACGGACTGCAGTACGCCGCCGGCGACCTGGCAGAGCGCACAGGCGCGAAGCCGGGAGACTGAGCGATTTGCTTCGGTACCCCGAAAGGGACTCAATCGGTATGCGGTGGCAACAGCGACCGCGGATACGGTGGCGGATCCGCCGCGAATTCGGCGACTGAGGGCTTGAGCCGCCGCCTGTTTCTCAAAAGAGGATTTACAGCGGGAATCGCCGCGGTCCTTGGCGGCCGGGCAATCGACACTTTCCCGAGGACAGACATGACGGATATGGATTACGTCTCGGCCTGCGGCGGCGCCTGGCGGCTCACCCTGGCAGATGTCACTGGTGACGGACGCAGCATGCTTGTCTATGGCGCCTATGAGGGCGCCGTGCGGTGTATGGACCCGGACACCGGGGAGCACCTGTGGGAAATGGAGCTTGATTCGTTCCCCTTCAATTTGACGGCGGCCGACCTGGACGGTGACGGTCGTGATGAGGTACTCGTTGTCACGGCCGGCGGGGTGTTGCAGGCGATTTCCCCGACCGGCAGCCCGCTCTGGTCGCACCAAGATCCCATGCCGCTTTACGACGTGGCGGTGGGGCGGCTGCAGGGCGATGGCCGCCAGGTCGTGTGTGGCGGTGTGGGCGGGCGACTGTACGCGCTGGATGCCCACGGCGACGTGCTGGCTGAACAAGCGGTGGAGCCGCTGGTCCTGCGGCTCGCCGTCGCGGACATGAACGAGGACGGACTGGACGAGGTCCTCGTGCTCAACTCTGGCAGTGAGGTGCTGCAATTCCGGCTGACGGACGGCGGCCTGGCAGAGAAGAGAAGGATCCGGCTGAGCGTGCCCGCCGGGCGAAAGAGCTGGCACAACCCGGCTCTGCTGTTCAAGCCTCTGGCGGTTGAGGTCGGTGACGCCGATGGAGACGGGGCGCCGGAGGTGCTGTTGGGCAGTTGGTGCACCAACGACCAACAGGTGCTCTGCCTGGACTCGGAGGGCGGCGATATGTGGCTCTCCGAGCCTCAGAAATGGGAGTTCCGGGGGGAAACCTATACCGAGTTTTACAGCACCGCTTTCCCCCGCGTCCTGCCGGAGCTGCCGGGCCGCGACCAGCCCGGCGTCCTTGTGGTGACTGGTGGTGTGGTAAAGTTGCTGGGTGCCGGGGGGCAGACGCTCCAGGAAGCTAACGGAAGGGTCGGTTTCACGGATGTTGTTGTCAACGGTGAGACGATGTACCTGGGCAGCAGCCCGAACGGCGACGAAACCATCTACAGGGTGCGCCTGAACGACAGGTGGGGCGACTCGGTCGAAAGCCTGGAGCGCCGGGGCGTTCCCAAGAGGGTGGGCGACAGTCTCTCGCAGTTGCGGCGCCAGGTCCTCGACTGTGACGGCGCAGTTCCCGGCGATCCCGGGCCATACCGGATACGAGACAGCCGGCTGAGGCTGAACGAGGATTCCGCCCGCCGGTTCCACCGTCGCGCTGAATGGTACCGCGAGCGCTTCCCTTACGATAACCTGCGCTACATCACGAGCACCACGGCAGTGGAGGAGACACCCGTGCTCGACGAGAACGGGGATATCTGGTCGGAGTGGCAGTGGAAGCAGGCCAACGTCCACGGGGCGATGACGAAGAAGGAAGTGGTGGGGATCGCCCGCTGGGCGGAAGCGAACGAAGTGCCCCTGCTGATCAACATGGGGCACGGCTGCACGCCGTTCCTGCACCTGGAAACGGCCGAGGAAATGCTCCGGGAGGCTCCCCGCTGCCTGGAGGGTTTCCTCTCCTCGGAGGATTCCAGCCCCGAGACTGCCCCCCGCTACCTCAAGCACTACTTCAGCGGCCTGCTCGACCTCTGTGCCGAACATGGCAAGCGAGCCACGACCCGCAACAAGGCCGCGTGGTGGATGAGCATACCCGCCAAACCGAGTGCGTTCGGCGCCCTCTTTGGCGGCCGCCGTGGGGAGGCGTTGCTCCCTGCCACCGAAGACTCCAACTCCCGCACCTCGGAACTTAACGTGCTGGCGCGGTTCGGACTGCGCCAGGCGGGCCTCGTGCCGGACTTCACGGTGACGATGCTCGGCGACCTCTTCTCGTTCAATCGGTACTGGCAGTGGGAGTACCCGAAGCACGGGCACCCATACATCCGCCTGCTCGTCGCCCATACGCTGCTGGGCGGGAACCACTACGAGTTCCGCTTCAGGCACCTGCGGCCCACGTCCGGCGGCTTCGCCTTCACCGACATGGGGCGAGAATCCACGGAGATTTTCCTGCACATGCTGGGAAAAGGCATCGTCTTCACGCCGCGACCGGACCAGATGGCCGGCATGTCCCCGATCGGCCTTGCTGTGCACGATCCCGATGAGCGGTGGCTGGAGGACGTCCACAACTTGCACCGGCCTCCGCAGTGGCGCGATGATCCAGCCCTGCATGAGGCCGTCATCCCCCACAGCGCCGCTCTCTGGGGCATGACGGAGACGCCGGCGCACGCCCTGCAGGCTGTGCTCCTGGGAAAGGAGCGCCAGTTTGGTCACATGTTCGCCACTCCCTATGGCCCCTTTGCCATAGTCCCCGCCCACGCCGATCTCAATTCGGTGGTCGGAGTGGAGGAATGGTGGCATACCGACGGCATCGACCTATGGCGCGATGGGGATCCGAAGATGCGCGGCATGCGGGCTGCAAAGGCGTTGCGGCATTCCTTTGAGTCGGCGGCCGACCGATTGCCCTTCCGGCCGCGCGGTGACAGCGTGTTCTTCCATACCGTTCAGCTGGACGACGGGCGCTACCGGATCTACGCGATGGATCCCGCGTGGGTGGACCCGTGGGCCCGCCAGGTCGATGTGGATGTGCAGGAATCAGGAGATTTCCGCATCCGGGATATTCTCTCGGGTGAGGAACTGCCGGTGCGCGACGGGTGCTTCGGAGTGCGTGTCCCTGCGGGCGGCCTGCGCATTATTGACGCAATACCGGTGACGTGAAGGGGACGTGGATACGCCTACTTCGGGCCCGAGGGTGCCGCGTTACTGAGGGACTGGGCCATGCGGGGCGTGTCGCACCACATGTCGCTCTGCGCCGGCCCCGTCGCCTTCACGATGAGGAAGCCCGGCACGGCCATGGACGTGCCCGTCGAGGTCGTTAGATAGCGTTCAGTCGAGTACTGGAGAGCGCGCAACACAGTGAGGAGGTGGGCCGATGGAGACGGGTCGAGCCGAAGTTCTGCGCCTGGAGAACGAGCACCTGTCGTTCGTGATGCATGACGATGCGTCTGCGGATCTGGTGGATAAGGCCGAAAGGAGTAAATGGCACATGCCGCCGGTTGCTGTGCAGGACCGGGGCACGATGGAGGAGGGCCATGCATGGCCCCGCACGGGCCGGACCTACGGGGACCGGTATCCGGGCCGCTTCGTGGTCGAAGCGGAGGGGGATCACGTTCGCCTTACGTTATTGGGACGGCTGGGCCGCCCGATCGGCACCTTCCGCTGCCGCATCCGCCTGGACGGCCCCTGGCTGGACGTGGAGGTACCCGATATCGGTGAGGAAATACCGAGCCTCGTCTTCCCGCCGCCGATCGAGTCGGAAGCCCTTGTGCTGCCCTACCACCAGGGACGACTGATCCGCGAGCCGCTCAACAAGTTCGCGCACAACGTTTACGTTTACGCCGGCAACGTGCTGAACATGCGCTGGTTCGGCGGGCTGCGGCAGGACAGCGGGTGGGTCTGCATCGTGCAGGACGGCTACCCCGACGCCGCAGTGCTGCAGGCAGGCGCCTGGGCCGCGCCGATGTGGCTGAAGTCTCTCGGGCGCTGGAACGGCCCGCGCCGCCTGCGCTACCGCTTCGTGGAGGGCGGCTACGTCGGCCTCGCCAAGACCTTTCGCAGGTGGGCGCAACAGAACGGTCTGTTCAAAACGTTGAAGGAGAAGATAGAGGACGTGCCTTCGCTTGCCAACATGGTGGGCGGGCGGAACCTGCACTTCATGATGGGCTGGACGTTCCGACGCGACCGCTACGACGAGATCTGGATGCCGGTGCCACCGGGGCTTGATGAGCGCGAAGAGGGCGTGGTGCCGCTGGTCACGTTCAGCCAGGCCGCCGAGATCATCGAAGACGCGAAACGCCTCGGCATGAAGCGCGGCGTGCTCAGCTACCATGGATGGATCAAGGGCGGATACGACGAGTCGCACCCCGACATCTGGCCCCCCGAGCCCGCGCTCGGATCGGTCGAGGACCTGAAGAACCTGTGCGATCCGGACGGACCGTTTGTCGCCCATCTGCACGACAATTACCAGGACATCTACGAGCAGTCAGCCAGCTTTCCCGCCGGGGTCTGTCGCCGGCGGGACGGCACGCCGCTGGCGGGCGGTTTCTGGCGGGGCGGCCAGGCCTACATCCTCAACGCACGCGATGCGTTCGAGTGCGCGCGGCGGAACTGGCCGCACCTGCGCGAACTCGGCGCGGAGTGCGTCTACTGCGATACGCTTACCGCCGAGACCCTGAAGCAGTCCTATGAACCGGGCAACAAGCTCAGCCGCGCCGAAGACCTGGAGTGGAAGCGCCGCACCATGGCCTTCTTCAAGGAGCAGGGAGTCATCTTCGGCAGCGAGAACGGCTGCGACTTCGGCGCTGCCCGGCTCGACTGCGCCCCCCACGGCAAGCACACCCGCGTGCCGGGCGAATCGGTGCCCCTCTGGGCGCTGGTCTACCACGACTGCGTGCTGGGCTGGCGGGGCGGGGCGGCGCTTCAGCCACAGCAGTTCCGCACCCGCTGCCTGGAGAATGTCCTCTGGGGCTGCGCCCTTGTGTTCGGCGAGTTCACGGCGCAGAATTGGCCCGACTACCGGCGGGCCTTCGCCGACTCGCTGTTCGTGGACGACTGGCACGCCCGCATAGGCACCGACGAGATGGTCGACCATCGATATCTGAGCGATGATTACCTGGTCGAACGGAGCGAGTGGTCATCCGGCGTGGCCGTCATCGTGAACTTCGCCGGGGAGGACCGCACTGTGGACGGTGTGCGCGTGCCCGCGAACGACTACGTCATTCTCGAATGAGCACTCGCGCGGTTCGCCGGCCCCGCCGTGGGCTGTTAAGACCCCCATGAGAGACTAAAACTCGGGGAATCGCCACCATGACACAGCACAACACGGGGATACGCCGAGCCGTCTACGTATCCGCTCGCGCCACCTGAAGCGCAGGCCCGGTCGGTGACTCGGCGCTGCGAGTTCAGGCACGTCGCGGATCTCATTGCTCGAGGCACGGATGTCACCAGGGCTTGAGTCCCGGAACTTACATCCAGGGTTGGAAAAACGTCAAGCGCTGGTTCTATCAGGCTGGGGCCACCTGGCAAGGACCTTGAGAAGGTCCGGGCGATATACGCGATGGGGAACCGACGCGCTGTTACGGGCGGGCGCGGTCTCTTTCACCGAAAGGGATTCTTTCAACATATGGTGAAAAGCCCGAAACGGCCGAAACATGCCTGGCCCCGGGCCCCCGATGAGCGTGGACTGCTGCCGCGAGACACGTACGAACGCTTACCTCATCGACGAGCTGGGGCTTGCGCACACCGATCACTGACGCAGCCAGACAACGGCGAACAGGACACGGACCGGCGCGCCAGCAGCGGCGAAGCGGAACAGGAGCAGCGCGGCAGGAGGGTGACCGCAGGAGAGGGGATCCCGGCTGCTGAGTGGGTGAAGGCGGCTCATGCGCCGTTGAGCGCTACCTTCTGACTGATCACTCCTGCTCACCGGCTCTGTTTGCTGCCGCAGAAGCGGCAAGGAACTGGTACGCCATATCATCGAGCATTGGAACCAGATCACCCGCTGGCTCCACCAGGTCGACGCCCTGCGCGAGGCAGCGTGAGAGCGCCGTCGCGTTCAGCTTCCTATTTGGCCAGAACCACTCGGATCGTGGCACCATCTTGCTGCGCACTGGCGATCGCGCCAGCGGCCCTCAGCGAATCGTACACAGCCTTCCCACAGCCGGCGCAAAGATCGAAGACAGCATGCCCGGTCTCATGATGGTCGAAAGCGTACTCTTGGGCGGCATCGTTGTTGCCCGGGCACTGCTCAGGCTGTTGCCAGTCAAGTCGCCCAGGCAGGGCATCCAGTAGCCATTCACAGCAAGGCCGGCGCTGGCAAGGAACTGGATCAGTGGGGTTGATGATGCCGGACACTTCGCCAACCGGAATCACCGAGACGCTACGTGTCCCGTCCGCTTTGTCGATGCGCGCGGGATCGATGCCGTCACGTTGCTCAGCCTGGTCTTCAGCCAGGCGGCGGTGCCGCTCGCAGAAGTAGAAATGCTTCTGACGGCCATCCGGCCCTCGCTCCCGAAAGGCATGCGTTGCCTCTCGACGACAGCGCTTTCCGGCTTTCGTGCACTCGCAACGTATCTTCATAGCTTGTGTCTCACTTTCGGTCTACAACCTCCCCGTGAATGTATGCCTCGCCGGGCAGTAAACTGAGGCGTGGTGGCGAGGTCAAAGGGGGATGCCGAAATCCTGGGCGGCTTCTTCGATGCGAGGTCGGACTGGGGGCAACTCGTCCCTTATCACGCCCCAGACGATCTGCAGGTCCACCCCTGAATACTCGTGGATGAGCTTGTCCCGCATGCCGGCCATCTGCTTCCATGGGATGTCGGGGTACTGGTCTCGGACCCGCTCCGGTATGCGCTTCGCCGCCTCCCCCATCACTTCGAGGCTTCTGATGACAGCGTTCACCGTCTTTTTGTCCGCAACGAAGGCCTCGAAGTCCATCCCGCGAGTGAACTCCTCCACTTCCCGGGCCGAGTCGAGCATGTCCGCGATGTAGTCCCCGAACTCGCGGCTCATACGTTCACGACCTCCTCCAGTATGCGCGCCCCTATGCGGGGTTTGAGTGCCTTTCGGGACACCAGGTCGACCTTCTGCCCCAGACGTTCGGTGAGGAACTCCTCCAGTTCCAGGAACCTGAACAACCCTATGGGCTCTTCGAACTCGACCAGCAGGTCTATGTCACTCTCTGAGCCGGCCTGGTCATGCGCGACAGAGCCGAACAGCCCGATCCGGCTGACGCCATACTGCTTCCGCAACTGCTCTTTCAGGTCGGCCAACGTTTGCAGGACCGCGTCCCTGGAAACCATCTCCTCACCCTCCTCCAAGCGGCAGGAACAGCTTATCCGTGATAGTGGGGCAACGCAAGCTCAGAAGCGGGGTTGTCGTTTGCTGAGCCGCCATGCGGTTGCCTGGCGTCGGGGGCTTGCGCGCCGGAGAGGCCTGCCGAGGGATTGAACCAGGTGAGCGCAGGCGAGCGCACCTGGCGAGAGAAGAAGGGCCTGGCAAAGGCGGCGCCGTTTCGCCGTTTTCACCCGTTCTACTGCTCTGTCCCGCCCCAGGCGGGACGCCAGAAAGGAGAGGGGAGAAAGCAGACCGCAGGAGAGAGGGGCTCCACCTACCGGAGACCAACTCGAGGCAGGGATGCCGTTAGTCGTGATTCACGCTCTACTCACTACTGCCCTCCTGCTCTGTGCTTCGCCGGCGCCGCCGGCAAAAAACTGGTACCCCGTGCAGGATTCAAACCTGCGACCTTCGGCTCCGGAGGCCGACGCTCTATTCGCTGAGCTAACGGGGCACCACGAAAACCATTATACTAACCTGGCGCGGAATTTCAAAAAGGCGACGCCCTTCGGGTTGCCGTGGCACGATGGAGCCAGCCATGAACGTTGACGTGCTGTTCTTCGACGTGGGGAACACCCTGATCTATCCCGATCCCCCGGTGGGGGAGGTCTATGCGCGCGCCCTGCGTGAAGAGGGGTTCGAAGCCGACCCCGATGAGGTGGAGCGCAGCTTCGAGGAGAGCTGGAACAGACTCCGCCAGCAACAGGCCGACGGCGCGCTCGAGTACGGCATGACCCGGGACGACGCGCTCGACTGGTGGCGGCTCGTGGTGCGGGAGAGCTGTCGCCCGTTCGGGGAACCGGAAGACTTCGAGGCCTTCCTGCACAGGCTGTGGGAGTACTTCGCCACGGGGGACGCCTGGGGCATCTACGAGGACGTGCTGCCGACTGTGCGGGAGCTGCGCCGCCGCGGGAAGCGGCTGGGCCTGATCAGCAACTGGGACGTTCGGCTGGAGCAGATTCTGCGCGGCCTCGGCCTGTGGGACAGGTTCGACTGCGTCACGATTTCCGCCGCCGTGGGCGTGGAAAAGCCCGATCCCGAGATCTTCCGCCACGCGCTGCGCGGATGTGACTGCCCCGCGGAGCGCGCGCTGCACGTCGGGGACAGCGAAGTGGACGACGTGGTCGGGGCTCGGGCAGCGGGCATGCAGGCCCTGTGGCTGCGCCGCGATGCGGAATCCGACGGGCCGGGGGTCATCACCGGCCTGGCGGGAGTGCTGGACGCGCTGGACCGCTCAGGTGCCTGAAGGCGACAGGGCCGTCTCGGCCGGTTCCGGTTCCGGATAGTCCCTCTTCTCCGCCAGCAACTCGGACATAACCTCCCTGGCGCGCTCAAGCTGGACGTCGCTGAACTCCTCCTGCGCGACCTGCTCGCCCTCGCCTTCGGACGCCGCTTCTTCCGTGGCCTCCTCGCCCGGCTCGTTGGGCACATAGTCGGTCTTCCGGCTGAGGGCCTCGACGAGTTTGGGGACATCCTCGTCCTCGATCTTGACCTCCACGTCCGGCTTGACCCCGTCTTTTGCAATGGGCCGGTTGGCGGGCGTGTAGTAGTGGGCGATGGTCAGCTTGACGGCATCCTTGCGCGGGGGCGGCAGGTGGAAGATCTGCTGGACGCTGGCCTTGCCGTGGGTGGGCTCGCCGACCACCACGGCCCGGCCGTTGTCCGAGAGGGCGGCCGCCAGGATCTCCGATGCGCTGGCGCTGTAGCGGTTGACCAGCACCACCAGTTCCAGGTCGGGGTAACGCTCTCCCGGTTCGGACGGGTAGATACGGGCAGGCCCGTTCCGTTCCGCCGTGCGCACGATCATCTTGTTGTCCAGGAACATGTCCGATATCTGCAGGGCCGACTCCAGCAAACCGCCCGGGTTGAAGCGGAGGTCCAGTATCACGCCCTCGGCGCCCTCCTCCTGCAACTGCTCGATGGCGCTAACCAGGTCGCCGGCCGTCTTCTCGGTGAAATCGGCGACGTAAACGTAGCCGATCTTGCCACCTTCATCGACTACTTCCGTGGCGCGCACGCTGGCGATCTCGATGATGTCGCGCTTGATGGTAATATCCTTCTTCTTGTGCTCTTCCCCGCGGAGCACGGTGATGATGACCTCGCTGCCGGGCTTGCCGCGCAGGACCTTGACGGCATCGTAGACGTTCTCGAACTCGGAGGTCTCGGTGGCCTCGTCACTGGACTGCTCGCGGACCTCGACGATGAGGTCGCCGGCCAGCACGCCGGCGCGGAAAGCGGGTGTGCCGGGCAGCGGATGCTCGACCACCACGACCTTGCGCACGGAGTCGAACCGGATCTGTATGCCCAGGCCCCCGAACTCGCCCTTGGCGCGCGTGCGGAAGTCCTCCAGCATCTCGGCCGGCATGTAGGAAGAGTAGTCGTCCAGCTTGCTGAGCATGCCCTGGACGGCGCCGGTGACTAACTCCTCGTCATCCACCTCCTCCACGTAGTGAACGTGGACCTTGTCCAGAAGCCACGAAATAGGTCGGGCGACCTCGGTGGGCAGGCTCCCGGCGGGCTCCCGCGCACCCAGACTAACTGAGGTGAGGCCCAGACCCAGCAGAAGGCCCAGCAAAAGGCCGACCAGCAACTGCTTCCTTTTCATCGCGCGCACCTTTCAGCCGGCCCGCCACCGGGCCGGAACGTGTCTCTCGGAAAGTGTCAACCGCCGTCCTCGGCTACTTCGATGATATTCCGCCACCCCCCGGAGGTCAAGCGAGCAGCGACCGCGCAGAGCCCCACAAGGACGCAGGGCGGCGGCAGGTCCACCGGTTGCACGCACGGCATGTAGCGGCCAGAATATGCGGCGGGAACTGCCGATGCGGGCTCAGGCAGGAGGAAACGGCATGAAGCCGAGGCAAATCATCGGTGAGTACTTCCGAGGCTGGGGCAACTTCGCGGGCAGCGCCATCTATGCTTTCCTGTGGCAGGTGCTGGTCTTCCTGCCCCTCGCAGCGGCCAGAGTTTTTTTCGGGGACCAGTTCGGCGGCGGCGCCTCGCCCGGCCCTCTGGCCTTGACGTCGCTGCTGGTGGTGCTGGCGGTGTGGGTGCCGCTGGTGTCGAACAAGCTGGGGATGCTCAAGTTCGAGACAGACGGGGAGGAGACGGAGGCCCCGCGTGGAACGGAGCCGGAGGTGAAGCGGCTGCGGCGCATCGTCCGCGCGGCCGAGGACGGAGGGTGCAGCAGCTCGAGGGAGTCGGAGCGGTCCACCGGTCCGTACGTGGTGTGAGGAGGAGAATATGCAGAAGAAAGAGTCCATCCGCTGGCCGCCGCGGATGGACAGCTCGGCTGAAGGATGGGCACTTTTGGTATAATACGGCACTGAACGCTCCGCGCTTGCAGGGGCGGCTGCTGAGTCTGGGACACTTCTGGAGGAGCCAATGGCTAAGATAGTCAGGTACAGGTACGTCGGGAGTGCACTCGATGCAATCTACATTCTTCTGGCCTGCATCACGGTCGTCTTCATCCCCATTGCCGTGATGCACATGTTGCAGACGCATGTGCGAATAGAAGAAGAGGTGGCAAGGCCGGACGAGATTGTGGCTAAGCTACGGAGAGGCAAAATCGGTGGGGAAGCCGGTTGAGAGCGCTCGTGTCCCCCACCCGCGGGGTTGTGTCGCACGGCAGTCGGGAGGACAGAGGTATGCGTTCGGCAGATGAGGCCAACCGGCGCTACTTCCGGGACGCGTACGGCACCGGCGACCACGGATGGGCGGTCGAGGAGCCCAGCGGCTACGTGGTGGACTTTCTCGACAGGGTACGGAGAAACGTGCCCGGCGGGCGGTTGCTGGACCTGGGTTGCGGCGAGGGGCGTCACGCCATCGCCGCCGCCCGGCTCGGCTTCCGCGTGACCGCCGTTGACTACGAGCCCCGGGCGCTGGAGCGCGCCCGCCGCTTCGCCCAAGAGGCGGGCGCGGACAACACCCGGTTCGTGGTGGCCGACGCGCTGAGACCGCCTTTCGCGGAATCCTCTTTCGACGTGGTCCTTGACTACGGCTGCCTGCATCACCAGAAGAAGGCCGACTGGCCCGCCTATAAGTCCAATCTGCTGCGGGTGCTGAAACCTGACGGCTTCTACCTCCTGTCGGCCTTCAGCCCCCGGTTCCGTTTCTTCCGCGGTAGCAAGCGCCGGTGGCACATAGCCCGCGGTGCCTACCGCCGCTGCTTCACTGCCTCGGACATAAAAGGCCTCTTCAGGGATGAGTTTGAGATCCTGGAGATGTTGGAGGAGAGCGGCGAGGGACGCGGGCTGTGGCACGCGCTGATGCGTCGCCGCGCGGAGAAGTAAGGCGGACTTGAGGGGGCTTGCCCCGGACACGCCGTGGGTTTACCATGGCCGGCCCGAGTGCACGGGCATATTCGAACAGGAGGTCACCATGCCGTATAACCGCCAGTCACGCTCTGTCACTGGTCGATCGTTTCGCATCCTGCTGGCGGCGCTGCTCACCGGCGTTCTGCTCTGGACCGCCGGGGCGCCCCTTGCATGGGCCGGATTCGACGGCGGCACGCTCAATATCCACGCCACCTTCTCGGGCGACCCACGCCACGAGGTGACGGTAAGCTGGCGCACCGAGGAGCCGCTGGTGGCGCCCGCCGTCCGTTACGGTCAGGCGGACACCCCGGAGGGGGAATGGTCCCGGGCGGATGGCGCGGAGACGGTCGAATCCGCCGGCGGCTTCAACCACCACGTCGCGCTGAAGGGTCTGGAGCCCGCCACGCGGTATCGTTACCGGGTGGCAGCTCCCGAGACGGGATGGGGGCCGGTCTGCGGCTTCCGGACCGCACCCGAAGGCCGAGAGCCTTTCACGTTCGCGGTGGTCGGCGACGTGCAGGGCTGGGCGCGGCCCTCGGCCCGGTGGCAGAGGCTCGGCCGGTGGGTGGCCGAGCAGGACGTGGCGTTCCTGCTCCTTCTGGGTGACCTGGTGCAGACCGGGTCGGAGCAGCCGCAGTGGAATGCCTTCTTCAACTGTGCCGCGCCCGAGAGTGACCGCAGCCTGTTCCACTCCACCATCGTCATGCCGCTGCTGGGCAACCACGACCACCAGGTTAGCGACGAGCTGGAGAAGGCGGGCGATACGCAGGCGGGCGTTCGGTTGTACCTCGACCAGTTCCGTCTGCCTCCCAACGGGTTCGACGAGGTTCTCGACGGCCGCACATACACCTTCACCTACGGGGACGCCCGGTTCGTCATCCTCGACACCTCGGGGCACGGCCCGGACGGGCCGACCCACGCCCGGCAGACGCGCTGGTTGGCGTCGCTGGACCTGGAGGACCGGCCGTGGGTGCTGGCGGCGCACCACGTGCCGGTGGTCCGATTCCTGAACCACGTGCCCTCGCACGCCGCCCGCAACGTCTGGCGCCCGCACTTCTACCGCCATTACATGGACATCGTCTTCAACGGGCACAACCACAGCCACGCCGTAAGCTGGCCGCTGGAAGGCGTGGAACTGCACGGCACCGACGGCGGGCGGGGCTTCGCCGGGCCATGGGAAGCGCGCACCGACCGGGATTCCGAGTCCGGCATGGACAGCCTGTTCCTGCTGGAGGAGAACGAGCTGGTCCGCTACGCGGGCTACGAATCGGTCGGCCGCTCCGTCAGAACCGTCCCTCTGGGAACCCACGAAGGAATCGTCAGCGATGCGAAACGCCCGCTAAAGCCCATCGACACCAGCGAGAAGCGCGAACTGTGGATGGGCTACGTGTATGGAAAGATGGGCAAGTACTACGGCGGGGGCGGCTGGCAGCTCACCGACAGCAGCCGCCCGGACCAGTTCATCCGCGTGGGCGCCACGCGCGTCATGGATGAGGGCCGCCACGGACATTTTCAGGTGGTCCTGGCCGACGAGTCCGCCGTCGCCGCCGAGCCCATCATCGAGGAGGGCAAGGTGCCGGAGGAGCCGTTCTTCGTTCTGGCGAAGTTCGTCTTCGAGGATGACCGAGCGGTGGCGCACCTCAAGAGCTACCGCTCGCCCGAGACCCTGCCGGCCCGGGAGCCCGAGGATTGGAACGCCGTGCTGGAAGTCGAGGGGGACTGGGCACTGAAACTCGACACGCTGACCCACCGCGGCGAGCGCGACAACCGGCTGGCGCTGGTGGACGAGTTCCGGGTCGGCGAGCGCATGGCGGACGTGCTGCTGGTGCCCGAGGGACGGACGGCGAAGCGCGCCCCGCTGGCGGAAGAGCGCTTCGATCTCGCTCCGACCATCGACCGGGAACATGGAGTGGTCTATTACGACGGAGGCGGCGTCAACTCCAGCGGGCCGGCGCGGGACGCGTGGTTCGTCCGCTTCAGGGAGAACGCCTCCCGCATGCCGCTCGTCGGCATGGTGACCGTCACCGGCGAGCGGCTGCGCGTGCGCACCGTCTTCTACGACGACTTCGGCGACCAGTACAGGGCGGGCGAGGTGTTCAACGAGTTTGTCCTGCGTAACCCGGGCAGGGGCAAGCCCGGGGGATGAGAGGCGGCCGCGCCCGCAGTTTGGCCGGTCCTTCGCGCGTGCCCTCCACGGTGGCATGCCGCCGCGGCGGGCGGTAACATGGCCGCCAGACCGTGCTTTTCCTTCTCGGCAGATACCGTCCGTTTACAGGAGCGCCCCGTGCCCGACGACAGACCGAACGTCCTGTTCATCCCCATTGACGACCTGCGCCCGCAGTTGGGCTGCTACGGCCATTCCCAGATGGTCACGCCCAACATTGACGAACTTGCCGCCGAGGGCGCCCTGTTCCGCCGCGCCTACTGCCAGGTGCCCGTCTGCGGAGCCACCCGCGCCAGCCTGCTGACCGGTGTGCGGCCCGCGCGCGACCGGTTCACAAACTACAGCACGTGGGCCGAGCGCGACCTGCCCGGTGCCCTGACGCTGCCCCAGCACTTCCGCAATCACGGCTACGTCACGATTTCCAACGGCAAGGTCTTCCACCACCTGACCGACTGCGCCGAGAGGAGCTGGAGCGAGCCGCCGTGGCACCCCAACGAGGAGGGCGGGGACTGGCGCAACTACCTGCTCGATGAGAGCATCAAGGGCAGGGAACCCGGCGGCGCCGGCACGCCCTACGAGTGCGCCGACGTGCCGGACAACGCATACTTTGACGGCCAGACCGCCGACCGCACCATCAGCGACCTGCAGCGGCTGGCGCGCTCCGAGGAGCCGTGGTTCCTGGCCGCCGGATTCCTGAAGCCCCACCTCCCGTTCAACGCCCCGGAGCGCTACTGGGACTACTATGAACACGAGGAGGTGGACCTGGCGGATAATCCCTTCCCGCCGGAGGACGCGCCCGAGCAATCTCTCCACAACTGGGGCGAGTTGCGCGCCTACCTGGGCATCCCCGAGCAGGGCGCGCTCACCGACGAGAAGGCCCGGCAACTCGTCCACGGCTACTACGCGGCCACCAGCTACACCGACGCGCAGGTGGGCCGGGTTCTGGACGAGCTGGACCGGCTCGGCCTGCGCAATAACACCATCGTCGTGCTCTGGGGCGACCACGGCTGGCAGTTGGGGGAGCACGGTCTCTGGTGCAAGCACTGCAACTTCAACACCTCCCTCAACGCGCCGCTCGTCCTGCGCTACGCCGGCATCGGCGGCGGGGCCGACGTGAATGAGCTGGTCGAGTTCGTGGACATCTACCCCACGCTCTGCGAGCTGGCCGGTCTGCCCCTGCCCGACCACCTGGAGGGCAGCAGCATGGTGCCGCTGTTCGACGCCGGCCAGACGGCCTGGAAGCCCGCCACGTTCAGCCGCTACAAGGCCGGCGACTCGGTCAGAACCGACCGCTACCTCTACACCGAGTGGACGGACGAGGAGGGCGCGGTCACGGCGCGCATGCTCTACGACCACGAGCGGGACGCGGACGAGAACCACAACATCGCCGCCCGCCCGGAAAACGCGGACCTGGTCGAGGAAATCGCCGCGACGCTCGAGGCCGGCTGGGAGGAAGCCCTCCCCGGCTGAGCGCCTCACGGCCCGCTCGCGGACACTTCATGCGGCTTTTACCGCGTTTGCCAGCGCAGTACCCTCATGCTGAACGGCTTCAGGTTGAGGACGGTGCCCGGGCCGAACTCGCTCAGGCGCTCCTCGACCACGCGGACCTGCGGGGGATGGCCCGGCTCGTTGTTGGCCTCGATGTCGTCGGCCTCCAGCCGCCACATTTCGGCCTCGCCCCCGGCTGGCTCTCCGGCGAAATCCACCCGGGCGGGCAGCGTCGCGGTGCGGTGGAGGTTGAACAGGATGAGCCCCCGCCGCTCACCGTCGCGCGTGGCGTACACGTGCAGATAGGGCACGCGGAAGGGCTCCGCCCGCTCCACCTCGTCGCAGGTCCAGCCCGGGTCGGCTCCGGAGCGCCGCACCACCATCATGTCCCCGAACAGTACGCGGTTGGCCAGCATGCACGCGAGGAAGGTGGGCCGGTAGCGCCGCTCGCCGGGCTTGAAGGAGATGGCCGTGCCCCACAGCTTGATGCCCCGGTAGCTGAACTGGATGAGGCTGAACAGGTTCTGCACGCGCACCTTGTGCTCGGCCATCAGCGTAAGCATCCAGTTGGCCACGTTCAGCCCGCCGCCGATGCCGGCGACGATGCGGTTGCGGGCCTCGGTGGAGGCGTCGCCTCCCGTTATGTGGTGGTTCACCTCATAGACGGAGAGGTCGCGCCCGAACTGCTCGGTCACCCGCCGGTAGTTCTCGGCCATCCAGCCCTGCCGGCCCTGATACCAGGCGTATCCGAACACCCATGACCAGAGGCTCTCCTTGTCCATCGCGGCCTGCTCCGGGCTCATGCTATGGATAAGGTAGGGCGCGAGCCCGACCGCATCACCATGCGGAGTAAGTCGCGCGACGCGCTCGTTTTGCGACGGACGTGCGGCCCAGCCGCCCGCGTGGAAGACGATCTTGTCCGAGTAGTAAGGGGAGTGTTTGGCCACGGCGTAGAGGTCATCCGGGTAATTGGGCCCCATATAGCCGCTGCCGCGGTAGGTCCACCAGGCCTCGTTGCCGATCTCCACGTGGATGCGGTCGAAGGCCGTGGTCCACGGCTCCGGCCGTCCCTTGGCGGCGCGGATGCGGCCGTAGGTCGTCTCCGTGGGGCCGTTCAGGTACTGGATGAAGTCCTGCATTTCATCGGCCGTCGTGGCCCCCGGCAGGCAGTAGTAGGGTTCAGTACCTATCTCCTCGCACAGTTCCAGGAACTCGTGCAGCCCGTAGGGATAGGTCTCGGCGTCGCCGTTCTTGTTGGGATGGCCCGGCCACCGGTTCCCCATGGGCGGCTCCGAGCCCCGCCGCCACAGGTGGGCCAGCCGCGTCTCGCGCGGCCGCAGCAGGTTGTCCAGCGTGCTGTTCATCTGCAGACGGCGAAGCACGCCGGGGTTGTATTCCCGCAGAACCTCGAGAACGGGGTCTCGGAAGACGGTGGGATTCTCCTGCCCGTCCTGCCGGAAGGAAAGCTCGTCCAGGCGCATCGTGCCGTCGCCGAAACGAAGCCCGACGCAGAAGTTATCGAGGGGGTACTCGTCAATGCGGAAGACCAGCTCGTGGCGCGTCCACTCGGGGGAGAGTTCGACCTGACGCTGGGAGGCGCCCTGGTCGGCCCGGTGGTTGAAGTCGCCCAGGTACACCTGCAGGTCCCCCTCACCCTTCGCCCAGAAGCGGAGCCTCCAGGTGCCGGTTACCTCCATCCAGCGCACCTGGCCGGCGGGGGCGAGCATCTCGGCGAATCCGTCCCCGGACGCGCTGAGTTGCGCGACCACGCGCCCGCCGCTCTCGGGCGGCACGTCGCCGGTGACGGTCAGCACCCGCCCGTCACCCTCGGTGAAGACCCACACACCGCCCCCGTGCTGACCGACGTAGCCGGTTTCGGGCATCTCTCGGTGGATGATGACACCGTCGCCCTCCTGCGGCGCGGGGCCGCGCCCGTCCAGAGTGTACCTCGGACCCTGGACGTCGAGGATTCGGGCCAGGGCGCCCTTGCGCGGCCCGCTGACGAAGAATGCTCGGGCGCCCTCAAGCACCGGCTCCCACGCGCCGGGCTGCCGGCTGTCCACGAGGTAGTTCGGTCCGCCGCCCTCGGCCGTGACAAACTGGCGGAAGATGACACCCTCGAAACCGCCGTGCGGGATGCGCTCCTTGGTGGTGATGGCCCCGCTGTACCACGCGTCCCCGGCCATGTTTATGCCGAGACGCTGGATGTCGGGGGTCAGAACCTCGTCCGTGACGGTGAACGTCGCCAGTGCGCCCTCCGCGGGTTCGGCACCGTGACCGACCGGGCCCGCCAGCGTGGAGACCACCAGAACGACGAACACAGATACCTGCCAGCACCTACCTGCTACGCAATAGCCTGACATGTCGACTTCCCCCGTTGCGGCCTTCCAGGTCTGAACTGTGCACAATACTATCGCGTATAGTTGCCCTCAGCACAAGCGATGGACTAACGCAGTTCAGGCGGGCATATCTGGCGGCGGGAGGGCCTCACTGCACCAATCAGTCGGGGTCCAGGTGATCGCAGCAGCTCGTTGTCCGTTCCGTCGGCCGGCATCCCCGGGCCACCCAGGACGGCAGGGCCCCCCGCAGCCTTGTCGTGGGTACGGTGACATTACAGAGACGAGATACTGCCATCGATTTTGTCCGAGTCGGCCAGCCCCGTGGTCGTGCTCGTGCCGAGTATCTCCGCCGTGCCGATCGAGACCTGGGCCAGCCCGCCGGGGCACCGTATCCAATCGGTGCCGGTGACCGTCATGCCGGAGGGGCCGACGCGCGGAACAATGCCGTCGGTAACGTTCACGCGCCAGACTTCGGCCACGCCGGCAGTGACTTGAGCCAGACGACCCCGCACCCGCATCCACTCCCCACAGCCCGGGTCACTTTCGCGGCCCCCCTCGCGGATGAAGATGCCGCCGACCGCGTTCAATCCCCACACCAGGTCGGTGACACCACGGTTCCGGACGAACACATCGTGGTCATCGTTGGTGTTGACAGCCATCAGGTTCCCCGCGCTCGACTCAAACGGCGGGTATCCCCCGTCGGCGCTTATGATTGCAAGCCGGCTGCGATCGTCGGCTGCACTGCCGTCGGAGACCGGGTTGATGCATTCCAGGGTGCCGTTATCCCAATCGCGGACAAAGCCATGCCCCACCACTCTGTGTCGCCCGGCGCGAGGTTGTCGGCGAATGAAGCGAAGGCAACGTAACGCCCGCCGGCAGTGACGACCGGCCTGTAGCTGTAGTCGTTGGCCTGGGCGCCGCGGCAGGCCAGACTCATCAGTTCTGTCACGCCGCCACTCAACAGCAGCCGCGCCTCCAGCGGCTCCAGCACCAGCCCTGTCCTCCGCCCCCGTCCCCAATCCCCCCCTGACTCCAGACACAGCCCTGCCCCCTCAGTGAGACACGCAATGTTCGCTCACAAACCCTGGGTAGGGCCGACATCAACCGGTTTATATAGCCGAACAGCGAAATGTACAGCCAGGAGCGGATTATGAAGAGTTCCTTCTGAACATATCCCCGCTCTTTACAGGGCGGATATCTGCATCAGGATGCCAGTGCCCCCCTCACAGTAACCACGGGTCGCTTTCGGTCGTCGAATCCGAAACGCCCAGACGTTCCAGCGTACCGGAGGAACCCGCCAGGCTGCTCTCGGTCTCGCGCCGAGAAGGGGAGAATATGGCCCCCTCGACGTCGCCGGTCTCGGCCGAAGCGGCCGTGCTGCTCGCGCCAAGGACTTCGCTCGTGCCGACAGAGACCTGGGTCAGGGTGCCATAGCAACGCATCCAGCCTGTGCCCTTAATCGTCGTGCCGGACACACCAATTCTGGAGAAGATGCCGCCGTTCTCGTTTATACCCCAGAGTTCAGCCACGCCGGCGGAAACCTGCTCCAGGCGGCCCGGCACCCGGGCCCAGCCGGTGCCCGCCAGATTGCTCTCCGTAACGCCCTCGCGCACGAAAACGCCGCCCGCGTCGTTCAGACCCCACACCAGGCCCATCTCGCCCACGCTGATCTGGCTCAACGTGCCGGCGACCTGTATCCAGCCGGTTCCTGCGGGATTGGCAGCGCTGATCCCTTCGCGCACGAAGATGCCGCCGTTGGAGTTGACGCCCCAAACGCAGCCCTCACCGGCCTCGATGTAAGCCAGCTTGCCCCAGACGCGGGACCATTCGGTGCCCGCGGGGTTGGCCTCGGTCACGCCCTCCCGCACAAAGATGCCGTCCGCATCGTTCAAACCCCACACGACCCCCATCTCCCCCACGGTCACCCGCGAAAGGGTGCCCTCGGCGCGGACCCAATCCGTGCCGATGGGATTGGAGGGAGTGATGCCCTCGCGGACGAAGATACCACCGTTCATATTGATGCCCCAGACGCAACCCTCACCAACGGATACCAGCTCCAACTGACCGGGCACGCGGAGCCACCCGGTGCCGACCGGCTCGGCGCCGCAGATTCCTTCTCGCACGAAGATGCCGTTGTTCGCGTTCAGCCCCCACATCAGGTCGGCGGCACCGCGGTCGCGGACGAATACATCGTAGTAATCGTTGGTGTCGACGGGTACCGGGTTGTCAGCAATAGACTCAAAAGCCACGTACCGTCCGTCCGGGCTGATTGATGCGCCGGCACTGCGCCCGTTCGCTTCGGTGGCGTCGGAGGCGATGCTGACGCGCTCAACGACGTCGGTGTTGCGGTCGTAAACGAAAACGTCCTGCTCCGCATTCAAATCGCCGGCAACGAGGTTTGTTGCATGGGAAGCGAACAGTACGTGGCGACCATCGTCGCTTATGGACGGGGCGCTGCTGTTGTTGTCGGCCTCCGTTCCGTCCGACCTCAGGCTCACCCTCTCGACGGCGCCCGTATTCCGGTCGTAGACGAAGACGTCTATGCTGTTGTTCGTATCGTTCAGAACGAGGTTGGTGGCGTCCGAGACGAAGGCCACATAGCGGCCGTCGGCGCTGAGTGACCCGCCCCAACTGCTGCCGTAGGCTTCGCTGCCATCGTGCGCGACGCTGACCCGCTCGATCGATTCGGAGTCCCGGTCGTACACGAAAACGTCCCTGGCTGCGTTTGTGTCACCGGCGACCAGGTTGCCGGCGTCAGACCGGAAGACCACGTGTCGCCCGTCCGCACTGATGGACGGGAACTCGCTGTGGGCGTCCGCCTCACTGCCGTCATCGGCCACACTCACCCGCTCGGTGCTGCCCTCCTGCCGGTCATGCACGAAGATGTCGTATGCCTCGTTGGTATCGTCCGGAACCAGGTTGTCGGCGCCGGAGTAGAAGGTCACGTAACGCCCGTCCGCGCTGATGGACGGTGCCAGGCTGCCCCCGTTCCCCTGGGCGCCTCCGGTGGACACACTGACCCGCTCCGTCGTCCCCGTCTCGCGGTCGTGCACAAACACATCGGGCGCGCCGTTTGTGTCGCCGCCAACCAGATTGCTGGCGTACGAGTGAAACGCGACATACCGCCCATCGGCGCTGATGGCCGGCCACTGGCTGTAATGGTTCGCCTCCGCGCCGACGGAAGACACGTTCACCCTTTCGACCGTGTCGCCCTGGCGATCATAGACGAAGATGTCCCTCAAGCCGTTGGTGTTTCCGGCCACGAGGTTGTCGCCGTGTGAAACGAACGCCACGTATCGTCCATCGAGGCTGATGGACGGTGAGTTACTGGTGTCGTTGCCCTGGCTGCCGTCGGCGGCCAGGCTCACCAGTTCAGTCACGCCGCTCAGCAGGAGTCGCGGCTCCAACGGCTCGATGGACAATCCGACCCGGCAGTTAACTTCGGCACTTTCCCCCTTCGGCAACATGGCTCCGGCCCCCTGCGTAAGATGTTCGTATACCCTTCAACGGCGTTGCGCCCATACGCCGCACAAAATGTAGCGCCGCCGGTTAGTACACTTCGCGCTGCTGCATTGTCAAGCCTTTTCCTGGGCGGCGGAACGACAGCGTTTACGCCGCTCTATTGATGGCGGTCGCGTGTTGGTCGGTTTTTGCGTCGACAGATGGGCTATGGGAGGGAAAACGGTGCCGGGGCGCACCGAAAAGGGAAACAATGCGCCCGGGGTGGGCGCAGCGAGGATGATTGCCACGCCGAAAGGACCGTTGGTTCCCTTTTTGGCGTGCCCGCCACATACCCTCCCCCCGGGAACGGCGGATGCCCTTGCTTGACCGGTGCTGCCGGGCAGTGTGGGTTACTGCGGTGATTCGCGGAGCCAAATCCAGTCTTACCTCAGGGCCGTCTGTATCCAGGGATGAGGTCATCTCCCGGCCGTTGAGGTTGGCTTTCCCCTGGGGTGCTGGCGGGCCTTGCTTTGGCCAAGGCTCCATCAGTTGAGTCTTTACAGTTAGCTCTGTGCCCACATCCTCGTTCTCGCGCATGGCTCGGAAGCTCTCGGTGTGGCCCCGTTCCGGCCAAAGACCTGGAGCGTCTCCAGGGGCTCGATGCGGTCGGGCCGGTTCTGGCTCTTCGGGGTACGCTTGAAACTCAAGGTCTTGCCCTTGAGCCGCACGCCGCGGCCAAAGAGCTGGATAATCTGTGTGCACGGGCGGGCTGGGGCCGGTCGCCAACAGAGCCGCTGGCTTACCGCGCGTGGGAACATATCAATCGGGACGGAAGGGACGCAACGGGGCGAGCTTTCTGCGGGAGGATTCGCGCGGAGCCCTGCCTCTTTCCTCCCGGGAGAAAAGCCTGCCGAGCCTCCTCTGAAGTCCGCGGCTGAGCGCGGAGCGTCTTTTGACCAGGGGACGCAGTAGTTGCCGGGTCTCGGTTTTCTTGTGGTTACTCAGAACGTGGAGGGACTCGCCAAGAATCAACTCCAGTCCCAGTTCTTCACAGACCGGGTATGCAAATCCCGCGGATTCTGCGTTGCCGTAGCTGTATTCTCCGTTTGGACCGCGACTCCAGCGGGTATGCCGGAGCCGCCAGTGCAGCAGATCAAAGAGTATCTCCGCCGCCTCCGGCGAATCGGCGGCCCTCAAACCTCTCAGCAGACCCGAGGCGGCCCGCTTCGGTATCCACTCTGCGCGTGCGGTTCCGGGCGCAACCCCCTGCTTCCACTCGCTCAGCAGCTCGGCCAGTTCCTCCAGCAAGTCGGTCGGTGGCCAGTCATTTCGGTTTTCCAACGGCGCTCGTTGGAACACGCCGACAACGCCGGCCGGTCGGAGCGCCTCCGGTCCGTCGCGGCAGACCCGTTCGACCGCGCGCGGATCGGGCACCCGAAGGAGGGAATCGAGAACTACCCCTCGCAGCATGTAGGTGCGCTCCTCGTCGGGCTCACCGTCCGCAGGCCCCAGGACAATATAACCCTCCTCGAGGCCCTCCAGGGCCAGGTGCGTGGCCAGTACGGGACTGTAGCTTCCGATAAGTTCAATGTCCCGCATCTGACGGGAAAAGCGGGCGGCCGATCGGGGGTCAATGTCCTTTTCGCCGGGATACGTCCCTTCTCCCCTGAGCATGTGCAGACGAACCGAGACCCGGGGCGTACTATGGGGGGAGTTCGCCAGGAGGGGGATGGCCTTCTTTGTTATTGTCTCGGATACGCAACGGGTCATTTGTTCCTCGAGCCCGTCGCGACGACGGGCGACATCCTCGTGGCTACCCAGCTCGCTCAGTTTCATGGGCAGTTCGTCCCTGTAGAGTGTGACTTCGAACCCCAGATGTCTCACGTAGGGACGCCATGATTCCATCTCGGGGGGCTTGCTCTTGTCGAACTCCACTCCCACTGATGCCCCCGCTTCGAGTTCGCAACGGAAAGGCCGGCCGGGTTCGACCAGCCTCATTCCGGGCAGCGCGTCGGTGTAGGTGCTCAGCTCCGAATGGATTCCCACGCGTAGCTTGACTTCGACCCAGCCGTCCCGTTCCTGGCCCGGCCGCTCGAAAACGGCCTTTTTGCCGATACTCTCCAGGCGCTCCCCCACAAACTTTCGAAAATCGGCCCTCATTTCTTCGGTGCCGTCGAAAAAGACGTGGACGAGGCGTGACTGCCGGTCGATGGCCGAGGCAATCCGCTGGATGTCGGCTTCCGACAGGGGCAGAGATGCCTCCTGTCCGGCACGGGCTGAGCCGGGACAGAGGCATAGCAGAACCGGAACCAGCAAGGGCAGCCAGGGATGCGAGTTCATGCCGTTCTTTGCCTCCTTATGTTCACATTTTACCCCCGGGATTGTATGGCGTCTCAAGCGGCGGGCACCTCGCTCGCCGGCCAGCACGTCTGCTCTTCTCCGGCTGTCACCTTTACCCTTCAGGGAGGTTTCTGTCAAGGCGCACATCACTGAAGCGATTTACCCCCGGGGCGACTGCAGACAGGGTCTTCTATCTTCGGTCCGCCAGAGGGGGCTTCGGATCGGATATTTGGTTTTGACAGAAAGGCATTGGCGGAGCTTACTCTGTAGAGAGAAGGACAGCGGTCAGTTCCATTATCAACATTCCCCATTTGCCGTGGCGGAGCTTCGACTTCGCCGGTTCGGTTCCCGGATGACGCCCGGCGGCGCCTTGTCAAGACTTGGACCCGACCACGAGCCTGGAAACGGGAGTCTCTTCGGCACCATAACCCGGCTTCCACACGGTTCGAGCGCCGGCTCCTGCTCACTGGAAGACCCCTCCGCCGCGGCTACGGCTTTTGGCGACATGTTGGGGCATCATTGGTCCGGCACTCTCAAGTCGGCGCGGACGAGAGCCACCGGATAGGGGCCCGGGGCGGATGGCTGACGACTGACAACCGCTCTTATTGACCTTTGCATTGATTGGCTAATGATTCACAGGTCCAGCCCGGCACGGCGGAAGAAGCCCTTCAGCAGGGAGTTGCATGAGCGTGTCTGTTCTGACGACTCGTGCACGTCGGTTCCAAGACTCTCGATGTCGTCCGGCATGGCGTTGGCAAGGTCCGCATACTTCGTTTGATTCCAGACGCCTTCGACCGGATTCAGGTCCGGGGCGTAGGCCGGAAGCCATTCGAACTCGTAGACGCCGGGAGATTCTTCCTCCAGCTTACGCGCCGCGCTCCGGTGCGCATTGAGCCTGTCGAGTACAACGATCAGCCTGCGACCGAGATGGCGACGAATGGAGCGCAAAAACGTCATGACATCCCCGTGTTTCACATTGGCCCGTTGGAGGCTGAAATACAGCCCCAACCGCCTTCGCCGAGGCGAGACTGTCACGGCTGAGAGCGCGCTGATACGGTCGTGCCGGTCCCAACTCTTCAGCACCGGCGTGCACCCCTTTGGAGCCCACGTAGCCCGCACCAGCGGCTGGAGCATGAAGCCGCTCTCGTCGACGAAAACGATGCTTCTGCCCGTTTTCAGAGCCCCTTTTTTGTCCGGGGCCACTCCTCTGCGCGCCACGCATCAACCTGCTGCTGGTCCCGCTCGCGAGCCTGGCGTTCCGGCTTCTGGCGGGACCATCCCATCGAGTGGAGGATGCGGGAAACCTGTGAGATGTGATAGGAGACCCCGAAGTGCCGCTCTATCAGCTGCGCCACGCGCTGAAGCGTCCACAGTTCGGTGGCGAACCCGTGGGCTTTGGGACCTTGCAGCAGTAGCGTTTCCAGTTCCGGAAGCCGCTCCGGCGGCAGTTTCGGTATACCGCCTGGATGGGGAACCGAGCGGAGTGCCTCCTTTCCGCCCTGTTGCCAGGCTTTTGTCCACTGGCTTGCGGCCCCGGTGGTCACCCCGAGACGGCGGCCAACCTTGGCGGGTCCGATGCCTTGCTCGAAGAGTTCGGCGGCCAGCATCCGTCGCGCCTCCTTCTGCTTCTTCGTCATCCTGGTAGCCATGCCAGGAGCATAACCGACTATAGCTGATGCGTACAAGGGTCAATAGCCGCTTAATTCATAACTTGGAACTCGTAACTCGGGCAGCCGCCGCACCGCTGTCTACTGTTTTCAGCCGCAGACGAACACAGGCGGGCACAGATAACGAGCCGGCTGTCCTCTCTGACAGGCTACTGACCAGCGACCACTGACGACGGACGCCTTCGGCACCACCATGTGCCATCTCTCATTTGCAGTTCCCGCTGCCCGGCGTACCTGTTGAGGGTTATGCGGGTTCGAGGGGGGTGGGGATGCTGTAAGCGGCATCGACGGGCGACCTGTTCGATGAAACTTCTGCCCCTTCGGCAGCATGCGGCCGCTATGCCGGCCAGCATCTGCCAGGCTTGCTGCCCCGGATGGTCCCGCAGGAGAGCTTGCGGGCTACCACCGCAGGGCACACCCGACGCCCGACCAGTTTGTTGGCCAGCGACACATCCGGCTCCGGCTGACCGTCCCAGAAACCGTCACCGGCGTTGACGTCCTGGTGGGTTCCGACGCCGAGGACAGGAAAGACCGGGGTAAAGTCGAGATCGTTGTGCCGGAACTTGACCTCCACGAAGCCCTCCGCCTGCACTGTGACTGAGCTTCGGTCAGGGGCCGTTCTTGCCGCGAATGGCCGCCAGCAGGTCGTCGGTCGGGCTATCCTTCACCATATAGGTGTCGGCCCCGGCCTTCAGCATCGTCTCCCGGGTCCCGTCCAGGTCGTGCATGGAAAGACCGACCACGCGCACATCGGGCATCTCCTCCTTAATGCGCCGGGTAGCCTCGGTGCCGGCCATACCGGGCATGGAGACGTCCATCACCACCACGTCCGGCTCCAGTTCCCGCGCAAGCTTGACCGCCTCCTCCCCGTCGCTGGCCTCCGCAACAACTTCGAGGTCGCGCTCGCCCTGAAGTAACAGGACGAGACCCCGTCGCAACAACGTATGGTCATCGACCACCAGAATCCTGATCATATCGTATGATTCCCCCGAGACTGAGAGCCCTACTCTTGGGCCCGCCCCGGCAAACAAACTCCGGGACGGGCCGCCCCTCGCAGGCCTCATTACCTCAGCGTAACGCTTCGCTCTATCCGGCACAAGTCGCCGGCGGCGTCTGGAGGGCCATTCAATTGGCCCGCGTACGCCACCGGGGCCACGTCTTTCGGCAAATGGATGTGTACCGGGGAACCCGCGGGACTTGCCTTCTGCGTAATGCAGCAGTCAACCGTAAACAGACAAATGAATGGACCTGCGGCGTCTGGGGGGTCACCCACTGCTCGGGTTCAGGCAGCAATGCACCACGCGGCCGCTGAAGCAGCCGACTACCAGCCCCGTCTCCGCGCCCGCCCTCAAGCACGACTGAGTTCCCAGAGGGAGACTGAATGCGGCGGCATTTCTGCCCGCAGGACCGGCCGGGCCGTCCGATACCGTGAACTCCGGCTCGGCCGTCTCCAGGCCCTGCCGCTCCTGCAGCCGGCGCAGTTGGCCCTCGTCCGGAAGATTGGGCCGGCCCATGTCCAGCCATGCGGTGCAGGCGTTGCTGTGCTCCCGGTCGATGCGCCAGTGTCGGCACCGCCACTCGCCGCCGGACCAGGTGGCCTCCAGGAAGACCGTCACCCACTCCCCCGTCTCGGGGTCTTCGAACAGTATCTTGACGTGAGCGTCGTCCTCGACCTCCAGCCGGACCGGCTCCCCCTCCAGCACGCGGTGCGGGAACCGCACGCCGATCCTGACCGCCTCCACCCTGACCGGGCGCATGTTGAGCCCCAACACCGACCAGACACCCGCGATGCCTTGCGAGCCGTAGTCCATCAGGCAGCCGCCTCCGTTATACAGGGCGCTGGCCTGGCTCTTCAGGACGGTGGTTGCGTCGGTGTCCGAGCCGCGGATGAGGCTCACGTGCTGCACCTTGCCGATGGCGCCCTGCCGGATGAGGTCCCGGTAAGCGTGATACTTCGGGTCGAAGGCGTTGTCGTCGTTGAGCTGCAAGAGCACCTCGGGGTGGTCGGCGCAGGCGCGGGCGGCGCGGTCGGCTTCGATCCACGTGCGCGCCATCGGCTTCTCCACCATGCAGTGCACGCCTTTCTCGAAGGCGGCCATGGCCACCGCCATGCGCCCGCGGCTATGGGTGCAGACGTCCACGACGTCCACGCGGTCGAGTATCTCGTCGAGGGAGTCGCAGCAGGTGAGCTCCGCCAGGTTCTGCTCGATATCTTCGGCCGCTTACGGGTGCTCGGCGGCGTATTCCTCCAGCAGGGCGGCGTATTTGTCCCGGGCCTCGCGGGCGCGGTCGGGATTCAGGTCATGAAAGGCTGCCAGCCGCGCCTTTCGCCATAGCTGCGGATAGGGCCGGAGGTGTGCCCCGTTCCGACGCCGCCGACGCGCGCCAGATCGTCCTGACTCACTGTCAACCTCCTTTGCCACGCGGAGGGGACCGCGACGCCGCCGCGGGCATCACCCCTTGCCGGTGGTCAGCCGGATACCCCGGGTGAAGAACCGCTGCCCGATGGCGAACAGGATAAGCATGGGTATGAGCATCATCAGGCTTCCGGCCATCAGCGCGCCCCAGTCGGTGTCCCGCAGGCCCTGGAAGCGCGTCAGGCCCAGTGGCAAAGTCATCTTCTCCTCCGACACGATGAACACCAGCGGAGCGATCAGGTTGTTCCAGCTTCCGATGAAGGTGAACAGCGCCAGCGTGGCCAGCGCCGGCTTCGACAGGGGCAGGATGACGTGCCAGAAGATGCCGAAGTAACCGCAGCCGTCGATCTTCGCCGCTTCCTCGTATTCCTTCGGGATGCCCAGGAAGAACTGCCGCAGCATGAACGTGCCGTAGGCGCTGAACATGGCGGGCAGCGTCAGCGCCCAGTAAGTGTCGATCCACCCGAAGACCTTCATCATCACGAAGGTGGGGATCATCACGACCGTCCATGGGACCATCATGGTGGCCAGGTAGCCGACGAAAATCTTGTTGCGCCCGGGGAACTCCAGCCGCGCGAAGGCGTAGGCCGCGCAGGCGCTGGTGGTCACCTGGCCCAGCGTGACCGCGACGGCCACCAGCAGGCTGTTGAGGAAGAACCGCGCGAACGGCACCATGCTGAGGGCCTTGCGGAAGTTCTCGAACGGGCCGCGTGCCTCTTTGACCGTGCGGATGAAAGATGCTTCCAGGAGCATGCGGTTCAACCGCAGCATCTGCCTGCGAGACAGCGCCTCCCGCCCCCGCCGCAGCAGGTCCTGCGCCATGTCCGGCACCGCCGCCTGGGAAAACGCCTCGGCCTCGTAGAAGTCCTGCCGCACAAGGACGGCGTTCAGCCCGTCAACCACGGCCTGCTGGCGCCGCTCCGTGGGTTCCTCGCCGGAGGCCATCCGGCGCAACGCCTCGCGCGCATCCTCCGGCAGAAGCTCCCACAACCGCGCCTCCACACCGGGCGCGCCCTCCACGGCGCCTGCGGAAACCCTGGCGCTGAACGCCTCCCAATCCGTGATGTCTCGCGTCCGCACCTCAGGCGAGAGCGTCCACTCCGTGACATCGGGGAATATCTGCAGGGGCTTGCTCGTGATCTCGTCGGTCGGCTTGAACGCCGCTCCGAGCACCCAAAGCAGCGGAAACACGGTGGTGATGCCGAACACGATGAGCACCAGGTAGATGAGCGGCGTCCAGGGGGACTCACGCCCCGCTCCGGGTTCCGCCTTCACTGGTTCTGTGCCGAGCATCTCGCTCATGGTCCAAGCTCCCCGTGCACCCGTCGGCGACCGTAACGCCAGTTAATGAGGGACAGAATGAAGGTAATGATGAACAGCACCCACGCCACGGCCGACGCATAGCCCATGTCGAACCGTCGCGAGAAGGCCAGGTTGTAGATGTAGTAGCTGATGGTGGTGGTTGCGCCGGCCGGGCCGCCCTCCGTCATCACGTAAGCCACGGTGAACCCGCCCTGGAATCCGCGTATCAGCGACATGGTGAAGATGAAGAAGGTCGTGGGCGAGACCATGGGCCAGGTGATGTGTATGAACTTGTGGAAAGCGCCGGCCCCGTCTATCTCGGCCGCCTCGTAGAGGTCCGCCGGAATGGACTGCAGCGCCGCCAGGTAAAGCACCATGTTGTATCCGCCGATGCTGGCCCAGAGCTGTATGAGGATGAGGGAGGGCTTGGCCCACGTCTCGGACGTGTGCCACAGCAGGGGGTTCTCCACCCCCAGTGCATCGGCCAGCGCCTTGATGGGCTGCACCACCCCGATCGTGCCGAGCAGCGCGTTCATCAGCCCGCTCTCCGGGTTCAGCAGCACGCCCCACAGCACGAATGTGGCCACGCCCGTCACGATGCTGGGCAGAAAGAAGACCGTGACGAAGAACGGCGCACCCTTGATCTTCTTGTTCAGCAGGTTGGCGATGAACAGGGAGCCGACGATCGAGATGGGTATGCCCAGCATCAGGAAGACCGTGTTGCCCAGGTACTTCCAGAAGTAAGGGTCGTTCATCTGGAGCGAGCCGCCGTGCGTGTGCACCCCGACCACGCCCCAGAAGTTGCTCAGGCCCAGGAACTCGGCCGTCTCGGCGAAGTTCCGCGCGCCGTGCAGGGGCGACCATTGGAACATGGAAAGCAGAAGCGACGCCGCTATGGGGAACAGCATGAAGACGAGGAAACCCGCCACGTTGGGCAGGATAAAGAGCAGCGCCGTCAGCGATTCGACGCGACTCTCCTTCTTGCTCACGGCCATGGCGGCCCCCTCACCTCGGTGTCGAGCAGTAGGGGCAGTTCAGGTCAAAGCGCTCCTGCATGCGCTCGAGTTGCTCGCGTATCTCTTCCCCCTCGACGCTGCCCAGCAGCACGCGGTCGCGCAGGTCGGAGATGGGCTGCTCCATCCACTCGGCGATCTGGGGCCCGACCGGCTGAGGCCGGGCGTAGGTGACCACTTCGAAGATGGGGCTCAGGTCGATGTGCTCCGGAATGCCGGGGATGCGCAGCCCTTCGGCCACGGACTTCTTGGCCGGCAGGTTGCGGGCCTCACGCGCGATGCGCCGCTGCCACTCCTCCCCGATCATGGCCTTCAGCAACCGCCACGCCTCGGCGGGGTGCTCGGTACGACGGTAGATGACCGGGCTGCCCCCGAAGACGAGGCTGGCCTTCTGCTCGCGCTCAGGGGGATGAGCTACACCCCAGCGGAACTCGCTGCGCCCGCGGATCTGGGCGTTCAACCACGTCCCGCTCAGGTTCATGGCCACCCTCTCGGCCACGAAGGGGTTGGCGGGCAGGGTCTCGAGGGCCGCCTCGCTGGGATGCACCTCCCATTCGAGCTGCAGGTCGGCGCAGAACTGGAGGGCCTCCGTGTTCTCGTCGATGTACTCGGGCTTGCCGATGACCAGATGGTCCTGCTCGTCGAAGACCTCGCCCCCATTCTGCCACATCATCATAAGGTAGGTCAGCCACGGGCCGACGCCCATGACGCCGTACTGAACGGTGCGGTCGCCCTCGGTAATGGTGAGCGCCTTCGCCGTGCGCAGCATGTCGTCCCAGCCCCATCCCTCGGAGGGATATGAGAGGCCGGCCTCATCGAACATGTCCTTGTTGTAATAGAGTACGACGGTATTGAAGCCCACGGGCATCTGGTAAAGGGTGCCCTCATAGCGGCCCAGCTCCACGACGGTCTGGAAGTAGTCATCCAGGTTCACGTCGGGATTGCTCCCCACCCGTTCGTCCAACGGCAGGATCAGTTTGTTCTCGGCAAGTGTGGGGAACATGGCCTCGTGGACCATGAACACATCGGGGGCCACGCCGCCGGCCAGCATGGTAGCCAGCTTGACCTGATAGTTGGTGCCGCCCGCCTGGACGAGTTCGACCTGGATGTCGGGATTGCGGGCGACGAACTCCTCCAGCTTCTCCCGCTCCTGGCGGACCTCGTTCTCACGGCCCCAGATCATGTACTGGATGGTGGTTCGCTCCTCGGCGGGCGCCGCGTCGGGCGGCGCGGCGATCAGGCCGGCCTTTATGGGGGAGAGAGCCATGCCCCAGCGCATCAGCACCACGGCCAGCGCCACGATGAGCGCGATGCCGATTACGGTGACGACGCGCCGAACCGTCATGCCGGTAGGCCTCCTGCCAGGGAGAAAGCATCGGGGGCAGGATACAACCGGCACGGGCCGCTGTCAATTCTGCCCGGCTCCATCCCGTTGGACGCGAACCTGACTGTCTCCAGCAGCCGGCGTCCCACCCCGCCCAACCGCAGCGTCCGCAACTGGCCGAGGCCGGGCTTGTGGTCGGAAAGCCAAGCCCGCCAAGCGGCGGGCGACAGGCAATAGCCCCGGGTGTCAACCCGGTGGTAACTGGCCGGTGAGAAGAAGGAGAGCCCGCCGGATGGCGGCCGGCACAGACCGCGGAGGCTCCGCTCAGGGCAGGCGAGCATGAGAGCAGAACCGAGAACGAGGGGACCGTCACCCGCACCGGGCGGCAGAAACCGCGCTGAACACCCATGCGCTCTCTCCGGTGGGCTGCCCTCGCAGTAACGGCTTCCGGGCCGCTCTTCCTTCCACCGTCCCTCGTGCGGCACCTACTCGTAGAGATGAGGCAGGTGCTCGGCCATCAGCCTTTGCATCGTCTCCTCGCTGATGCCGTCGGGCGGGCGGTTCTCTTCTCTCGCCTGCTCTTTGCGCTTCTCCAGCTCGTCGTGGATCCAACCGATAATGGGGGTGCAGTCGTCAGCGCTGACGCGGGCCTCGCCGTGGAGGTTATGCTCCTTGTTGACATAGGCCGGCACGGCGGCCTCCGGCAGGTGCAGCAGAAGCTGTCCCAACATCTCCTCATCCGAGATGCCGGTCGTGCGGCCCAACACGTCGTACTGGTAGTCCACCCACTTGGCGATGTGGACGAGGTCGGTCTTTTTGACCGCTATCTCCGAGCGCTCCGCCACACTCTCGGCCAGGTAGCACTGGGCCCAGAAGACGATGCCCTGCAGACCGGACTTGTCGGTGATGGTGATGGACGGCGGCACGCCGAGGATGGTGGACGTGTCGAACACCTGGTAGATGCGCTCGTCCATGGCCAGACCGTGGCCGTGAATGCCGGCGCGGGTGCGGTTGGCATCCTCCCCCACGAAGGGGTGGTCGGACGGGATGATGACGCCCATGGCGCGGAAGTACTCGGCAATCTCCGTGATGACCCGCGGGTTCGTGCCGTTGGCGCCCTTCAGCGCGCGGTACATGATGATGGCGGCCTCGAGCGGCGGATTGCCGGTCCGCTCGCCAAAGCCCAGCAGCGTGCCGTTGAGGATGTCGCAGCCGTAGAGCCACGCCGCCACGGCGTTGGCGATCACAAGGTGGAAGTCATTGTGGCCGTGCCATTCCAGCCGGTGCGGCGGTATGCCCTCGCTGACGACTTTGTGAACCAGCTTGGGCACACTGCGCGGCAGGTCCACGCCCGGGTAGGGCAGGCCGAAGCCCATGGTGTCGCAGAGGCGGACCTTCGGCTTCAACTCCTCCGGCAGCTCATCGGCAAACCGCGCGATGCGGTTGATGAGTGGCAGCACGAACCCGTCCATGTTCGCGCGGGTGACGTCCTCGAGGTGGAACCGGACGCGGATGCCGCGCTCGGCGGCCATCTTGGCCATCGCCAGATACTCCTCGGCGGCCGTCTGCCAGTTCTTCCGCAGCTTCAAGAAGACGTGGTAGTCCGAGCATGACGAGAGCAGCCCGGTCTCCTTGATGCCCATATGCTGCATCAGTTTCAGGTAGAGCGCGTCCTCCCGCAGGCCCCTGATCCACGCGGTCGGCTCTGGGTAGGACGGATTCTCCTCGTATTCCTGCAGGCAGGCCTCAACCGTCTCGATGTCATTATCGGAGTAGAGGAAGAACTCGGAGTTGGATATCACCTGGTTCGGCCCGGACAGGCGGCCCATCAGGCGGTAGAGGTCCAGCATCTGGTCCTTGGTGTACGGGGGCCGGGCCTGCTGCCCGTCGCGAAAGGTCGTGTCGCTGAGGACGAGCGGGTTCTTGGTCCGCCAAAATAGTTTATCACGAATAAGAAAATTGACAAAAAAAGATTGGAATGTAATCTTACGAGAAGCTGAGAAAGGTAATTTACAATCTCACAGTGTTTCTCAATTAAAAAAAATTCTATCTTTTAATAACAATATGCCAATGGACAAAGCTGTTGAGATATTGAAAAAATGTGTTATCGTAAGCACTCATGTGCAACTTAATAGCAATGTCATGAATAACGAAATGTCCAAACATAAGCTAAATACTT
>JAWODG010000022.1:0-53238 GCA_046483385.1 Candidatus Brocadiia bacterium
TTACGAGATATTACCCCATGCCAAAATAGAAGATAGGAAGCGTGAGCTCTTAAATGAAATAGAACAAATTGGGTACACCACAACAATAAAGGGTACAAAAGAAGTCAGAACTTATTCAGCCGAGCAGGCCCATATGGTCTTCGATATCAAAGTAAAAAAGATCAATCCGGGTTGTACAGCAATATAGTCTTACCCCGGATCTCGATCAACCTTCCGTCCGTTTTCTCTTCGAGTTCTTCTGCAACTTTATCTAGATTCTCTCGAGACGTCCCAGCAGCTCGACATCAATATGCGCGAGGCGGCGTACGTTGTGGCCGTGCGGCGCGTCGCCGAGGCGATGCAACTGCGCGGCTGGGTGTAAAGCCGAGAGGCATCAACGCCCGCGGATACCTGCCCCCCAGGCTTGGCTCCGCGGGCGTTTTGTGTACCCCGCGTGGTCCGTTGATGGTTTGACGCCCTGGACGGGGCGGGGTAGTCTGGATTCGTGGGACTACTCCGGGAGAAGGCAATGGGAATAGAGTTTGCAAAGATGTCCGGTTCCGGCAACGACTTCATCGTTGTGGACAACCGGGGAGACCGTCTCGGCGAGGATCGCGCGGAGTTCGCGCGGCGGCACTGCCCGCGTCGCACCGGCGTCGGGGCGGATGGCGTTCTGCTGATTGAGCCTTCGGAGGAAGCCGACTTCCGCATGCGCATCTTCAACGCCGACGGAAGCGAAGCCGAGATGTGCGGAAACGGCGCCCGATGCACCGCCCGGTTTGCCTTTGCGCAGGAGATCGCGCCCGCCTCTATGACCATGGAGACCATGGCGGGGCCGGTGAGCGCGCAGATTGAAGAAGATGAGGTCACCATCGGCATGGGCGACGTTGCCCCTGTCCGGGAGGCGGCCGAACTGGAGGCGCAGGGCGAAGTCTGGACGGTTCACCCGGTGGAGGCCGGCGTGCCCCACGCTATCATTTTCACCGAGGACGTGGAGGACGCACCGGTGGAGCCGGTGGGCCGAGAGATACGCTACCACCCGTTCTTCCAGCCGCGCGGCACCAACGTTGACTTCGTGCAGGTGGTTGAGCCCGGCAGGATTTGCATACGTACCTACGAACGGGGCGTGGAGGCCGAGACGCTGGCCTGTGGCACGGGGGCCATCGCCTCGGCCGTGACCGCCCACAGCAGGGGCGATGCCGGGGACCCACCCATAGGCGTGCGCGTGCAGGGAGGGCAGCTCAGGATCGATTTTCGCTCCACAGACGGACGGATAACGGACGTGCGCCTGACCGGGGATGCGAAGTTCGTCTACATGGGAAGTTTGTGTGCATAGGGAGGCGTCTCTTGTCTGGAATGCGTTCTGACGGCAGACAGGGCACTGGCCCGCGTGAGGAGTGTGGCATTATCGGCCTTTACGGCAGTGCCGACGCCGCAGAGCTGGCGTACCTGGGCCTCTACGCGCTGCAGCACCGAGGGCAGGAGTCAGCCGGTATTGTAGCCTCCGACGGGGCCAACATTCAGAGCAAGAAGGGACTCGGCCTGCTTTCGGAGGCGATCAGTCCGGCCGAACTCGCCGACCTGCCCGGACACATCGCCGTGGGCCACGTGCGGTATTCGACCACCGGCTCGGGTCGGGTGCAGAACATCCAGCCGCTGGTCATCGAGTACTCCCGGGGCATCGTGGCGGTGGCCCATAACGGTAACCTGACCAACGCCCGCTCCCTGCGGCGCGCCTACGAGGCCCGGGGCTCCATCTTCCAGACCTCGACCGACAGCGAGGTGTTCGTTCACCTGCTCGCCGACCCCGGGCACGCCAACGCTGAGGACCCGCTGCGGCAGGCTCTGGAGTCCGTCCGTGGCGCCTATTCGCTGCTGATGCTCACCGCGGACAGCCTTGTTGCGGTGCGGGATCCCCACGGTTTCCGGCCGCTGGTGCTGGGCGAGCGCGAGGACGGCTACGTGATAGCCAGCGAGAGCTGCGCACTCGACCTGCTGAGCGCCAGATTGGTTCGAGAGGTCGAGCCGGGGGAGATCATCCGCATCGACGAGGACGGCTTGAAATCCACCCGTTTCGGACGCGCACAGAACCGCGCGCGGTGCGTTTTCGAGTACATATACTTCGCCCGTCCGGACAGCGTCGTGTTCGACGAGGTCGTCCACAACGTTCGCCTGCGGCTGGGGGCGGCTCTGGCGCGAACCTGGCCGGTGGAGGCCGACAGCGTCATCGCCATACCTGACTCGGGGAATTCCGCCGCGCTCGGCTACGCCCGGGAGTCCGGCATCCCCTTCGACATCGGCTTCGTGCGCAACCACTACATCGGACGCACTTTCATCACCCCGGCCGAAGAGAGCCGCGTCAGTGACGTGAAGATCAAGCTGAACGTCATCCGGGACGTGGTCAAGGGCAAGAGGATCGTCGTCGTGGACGACTCCATCGTCAGAGGCACCACCTGCCGGGAACGCGTGGCCACGCTCCGTGACGCCGGCGCCGAGGAGATCCACCTCCGCATCAGCGCGCCCCCCATCGTCCATCCCTGCTACTATGGCATAGACTTCCAGCACACCGACGAACTCATCGCGGCGTCTAAGTCGGTTGATGAGATCGCCGACTTTATCGGCGTCGACAGCCTCGGCTACCAGACCATCGACGGCCTGGTGGAGTCGCTGCCGGCCGGGCGGGAGGAGTACTGCCTGGCGTGCTTCTCAGGAGACTACCCGGTCGCCGCCGAGGAGGGGATGGGCAAGCACGCTCTCGAGTCCGAAGCCCGCTCCTGACCCGCCGTCGCCGGCAACCGCCAACTCTCGACCATCCCCTGCCGGCACGGGCGCCTTTCTGCCTGACATATTCCTGCGCAGGTGGTACAATACTGCTCACGGCAACCTGTTAGCGCCAGGGGGAGGCCCTTATGAGCGGACGGACGGACCTGAGCACCGGGCTCGAGTGTGTGGACCGACTGCTGGGCGGTTTGAAGGCGGGCGATAACGTGGTATGGGAAGTCGATTCGGGCGCGCCCGTCGACGTGTTCCTGAGGGGATACGCGGCCGCAGCCGCCGGCAAGGGGCCGGTGGTCTTTGTGAGCTTCAACCGCTCCCCCCACGCCGTCTTCCGCAAGTACGGGAGCGACACCACGGACGGCCAGTTTAGGCTGCTGGACTGCTTCACGGCGGGTAAAGGGCACGGCGACAAGGTGTTCGCCGACTTCTATCAGCAGAACGATGACTCTCCCGGGTCGCCGTCAATCGTGCGCGTGAGCCCCACGGCGGAGCCCGACGACGTGGCCGAGGCCATCGAGCAGATCGAGGCCGAAAGTGAAGAGCCCGCCTTCTACGTATTCGACAGCCTGACCGGTATGGCCGAACTGTGGAGCGACGAGCAGAAGGCGCTGAACTTCTTCACCCACATGTGCCCCCGCCTCTACGACCTGGACACGATCGCGTACTGGGTGCTGGAGAAGGATGCCCATTCCGAGCATTTCCTTGCGGGGTTGCGGCACGTGACTCAGGTCGTCATCGAGCTGGGCATCGAGGACGGCCGGCCGACCTTCACGCTGAGGAAGGCCGAGGGACGGCACTCAGCCAAGATCGGCATCCCCCAGGAGCTGGCCATCGCGGACGGTGTTGTCGAGTTCGCTCCCGAGTCGCGGGAGGAACTCGAGGTGACCGTCCTCAGCCAGGTCAGCGCCGCGGTGGGCGGAGCGCTCGACATGGAGAGGGTATTTGAGGAGACGATGGACATCCTGGCCCGTGAGTTGAAGATGAAACGGGGCACGCTGGTTCTGCTGGACCGACCCAGCGGGGAACTGCGAATAGCCGCCGCGCACGGCCTGAGCGAAGAGGAAAAGCGCAAGGGCCGCTACCAGCCCGGCGAGGGCGTCACGGGCGAGGTCGTCAGCACCGGCCGGGCGGTGGCCGTGGCGGACATCAGCCGCGACGAGAGGTTCCTGAACCGGACCGGCGCCCGCACCGAGGACAAGGAGCGGGGGCCGGTGTCCTTTGTCTGCGTGCCGCTGACCGTGGACCGGGAGGTGGTAGGCGCCATCAGCATCGATCGGGATTTCGCCGACGAGCAGACACTGGCGCGAGACCGACGGCTGCTGGGCATCATTGCCTCGCTGGTCTCCCAGGCCATCAAGATCAACCGTACGGTTATGATGGAACGGGAGGAGCTGCTGGAGGAGAACCTACGGCTGCGGAAATATCTGCGCTCCCGCTACAAATTCGGTAGTATCGTGGCGGGCAGCGAAGCGATGCAGAATGTGATGGCCACGGCCGACGCCGTCGCCAAGAGCGACGCCACCGTGCTCATCCGGGGAGAGACCGGCACCGGCAAGGAACTGATTGCCGGCGTGCTGCACTACAACAGCGGGCGCGCGGACGGGCCCTTCGTGAAGGTCAACTGCGGCGCCCTCTCGGAGGGACTGCTGGAGAGCGAACTGTTCGGCCACGTGGAAGGTGCGTTCACAGGGGCCGTCTCCGACCGGAAGGGCCGCTTCGAGGCCGCCGACGGGGGCACGATCTTCCTGGACGAGGTGGGGTCGATGAGTGAACGCCTCCAGGTCAAGCTGCTGCGGGTGCTTCAGGAAAGGGAGTTCGAAAGGGTGGGCGGCACGGAGACCGTTCAGGTGGACGTGCGCGTCGTCGCAGCCACGAATCAGGACCTGGAAGCCATGGTCGAGCAGGGCACCTTCCGAGAAGACCTCTACTACAGGCTCAACGTCATCCCCATCACGATCCCGCCCCTGCGAGAGCGAAGAGAGGACATTCCTTTCCTGGTCGAGCACTTCCTGGACAAATACGGGCAGAAATATGGCAAGCAGGACGCGCGGATCACCCGCGAGGCACTGGATGCCCTCTCGCAGTACGACTGGGCCGGTAACGTGCGGGAACTGGAAAGCTGCATCGAGCGCGCCATGGTGCTCAGCGACGACGGCGGCGTGGGACTGGAGCTGCTCTCGCAGCCCGTGCGCGCGGCCGCCCGTGAGAACCGGCCTCCCCGAGTGGAAGGTACGCCGGAGGAGGTCCTCAGGCACGCGGTAAGGCAGATGTGCCGCGACGGGGGGGCGCCGCCACACGGGCTCTACGACCGCGTCGTCGGGAGCGTCGAGCGTGTCCTGATCGAGCAGGCGCTCCGTGCGAACGACAACGTGCAGACGCGCACTTCTGAAGCTCTGGGCATCAGCCGCAATACGTTGCGCCGCAAAATGAAGGAGTACCGGATCGGGGTCGACGACTGACTGGAAGTCTGTTCATGTACAGCGCACTGCTCACATAGTGCGCAGGGGGACGTGGCAGAGATGGGGCCTATGCCACTGAGTAAGGGGCGCATCGGCAATGACTTACGGTTTGCCAAACGAAAAGGGGCCGGCTTGGTATTCTTCTTGCAACTGTAGTTGACCGTGGAGTTTCCATGTACCGGGAGTGAACAACGCCCGGTCGGCATATCACTGCTCAGAACACTGGCGTCGCTGCCGCGACGGCGGCGTCCCACCATTGCAGGAGGTTTTTATGACCTTACAACGTCCCAATGCTGACGAAGCGACCAGGACCCGGAACAGATCGCGCGATGTGACCCCGGCGTCCGGCATCTGCTCGCGATGCCTGGACGGTTGCACGGGGAATTGTGAACTCTGGAAGGCCTCGTTCCGCGGACGCGAAGTGCTATACCCGGAGCCCTTCGGGGAGATGACCGCGGGCGCGGACAAGGATTACCCGGTTGACTACTCGCACCTGAACATCTGCGGCTACGCGATGGGCGCGGAGGGCCTGCCGGAAGGCATGCAGGGCGATCCCGACAACACCCTGTTCGTCAACGTGGACACGGAAATTGCCTACGGGGTCGAGCACCCGGTCACCATGCGGCTGCCAGTTTTCACCGGCGCGCTGGGTTCCACCGACGTCGCGAAGAACAACTGGGAACACTTCGCCGCGGGCGCCGGCATCGCCGGCATCACCCTCGTCTGCGGCGAGAACGTCTGCGGAGTGGACCACGACGCCGAGTTCGGGCCGAACGGCAAGATCACCAGTTGCCCCGAGATGGACCGGCGCGTGGAGATTTACCGCCGCTGGCACGAAGGTTACGGCGATCTGGTCGTTCAGCTCAACGTCGAGGACACCCGCTTCGGCGTGGCCGAATACGCCGTGCAGGAGTTGGGCGTGGAGACCATCGAGTTGAAGTGGGGCCAGGGCGCCAAGTGCATCGGCGGCGAGATCCAGGTCAACACCCTGGAGCGCGCCCAGGAGCTGAAGGACCGGGGCTATCTGGTGACGCCCGACCCGAACGACCCCGGCGAGCAGGCGGCCTACCGCGACGGCGCCCTGAAGGAGTTCGAGCGCCACTCGCGGCTCGGTTTCGTGGACGAGGAAAGCTTCCACGCCGAGGTCGAACGGCTCCGCGCGCTCGGCGCCAAGCGCGTTACGCTGAAGACGGGCGCCTATCCGATGCGCGAGCTGGCCATGGCGCTGAAGTGGTCGTCCGACGCGAAGATCGACCTGGTGACCATCGACGGCGCCCCGGGCGGCACCGGCATGAGCCCGTGGCGGATGATGAACGAGTGGGGCGTGCCCACGTTCTACCTCCAGTGCATGACCTACGAGTTGTGCAGGATGCTGGAGGAGCAGGGCTCTTTCGTGCCGGACATCGCAATGGCCGGCGGCTTCTCGGCCGAGGACCACATCTTCAAGGTGCTGGCGATGGGCGCCCCGTACGCTAAGGCCGTCTGCATGGGCCGCGGCCTGATGATTCCGGGCATGGTCGGCAAGAACACCGCCAAATGGCTGGCGGACGGCAAGCTGCCCAAAACCGTGAGCAAGTTCGGCGAGAAGCCACAGCAGATATTCGTCTGCTACGACGAACTGGTCGACAAATACGGCGCCGATACGGTCAAGGAAATGCCGCTGGGCGCGGTGGCCATCTACTCGGTGGCCGAGAAGCTGCGCGTCGGCCTGCAGCAGCTCATGGCCGGCAGCCGCAACTTCAACGTCTCAAGCATCGACCGCAACGACCTGATGGCGCTGACCAAGGAAGCCGCTCGTATCTCCGGCATACCCTACGTGATGGACGCATACCGGGAGGAGGCCGAGCGCATCATCAAAGGTTGATGAAGGCGTGGCTGATCCCTGTGCAGAGCCGAAGCGGGGCTCGTGGCGTCCGCGAGTTTGGCGTGTCACTGGCGGATGACCGTTGCGTCTCGCCTGCCGAGCGAGAATGTGTTAAAATGCGGTCATCCAGAAGGATGGCTTGGGGTGCTGTCCGTTGCGGCGCGACCTGACCGGATGGCACGGCCCCGCTTTTTCACACCGGCGCGGCGCAAGCGTGACGCTGTGCCGGACCCCGCGCGTCGAAACCATGAATGCGGAATCAGCGGGGAAGCTGTACCACCGCTCGGCGCCGAACGCAGGCGCACTTAGCGGACGCAAGTCTTTGTGCTGAACCACGGGAGCCCACGGCATGAGAGGTGTAATTGCCCTGGAGGACGGCCGCGTCTTCGAAGGCGAATCCTTCGGAACGCCCGGCAAGAAGGCCGGTGAGGTAGTGTTCAACACCAGCATGACCGGCTACCAGGAGGTCCTGACCGACCCGTCCTACAAGGGCCAGATAGTGACCATGACCTATCCCCTGATCGGCAACTACGGGGTCAACCCGCAGGACATTGAGTCCTCCGGTCCGCAGGTGGAAGGGTTTGTCGTTCGCGAGTACAGCCCGTTTCCGTCCAACTGGGCCGCAACCGGCTGTCTGGGGGATTACCTGACTCAGCACGGCGTCGTGGCGCTGAGCGAGGTTGACACGCGGGCGCTGACCAGGCACATCCGCCTGGCGGGCGCCATGCGGGCCGTCATTGCCGCGGGGGATTACGATCCCGACGAACTGGTGGACGAGGCCAAGGCGTCTCCCGGGCTGATCGGCCGCGATCTGGTCAAGGAGGTCACGTGCGAGGAGGCCTACGATTTCAACCCCGACGCGGACCTTGGGCCGCAGGCGCCACTGGTGGTCGTCATAGACTGCGGCGCGAAGCTGAACATCCTGCGGTGTCTGGCCGAGCGCGGATGCCGGGTGAGGGTCGTCCCAGCGCAGACGTCGTCGGATGAGGTCCTGCAGCTCAACCCCGACGGAATCCTGCTCTCGAACGGGCCGGGCGATCCCGCGGGAGTCCCTTACGTGGTCGATACGGTGCGCGAACTGATAGGGCAGAAGCCCATGTTCGGCATCTGCCTGGGCAACCAGATGCTGGGTCTGGCCATGGGGGGCAGGACCTACAAACTCAAGTTCGGCCATCGCGGCGCCAACCACCCGGTCCAGGAACTGGACAGCGGGCGCATCGACATAACCTGCCAGAACCACGGCTTCTGCGTGGACGCCGACAGCCTGGACAGCGCCGAGATCGAGGTCACCCACGTAAACCTGAATGACGAGACCGCCGAAGGCCTGAGGCATCGGAGCCTGCCGGTGATGGCGGTGCAGTATCACCCGGAGGCGTCGGCCGGTCCCCACGACGCGCGCCACCTGTTCGACGAGTTCCTCGAGATGATCCAGGACTGAGCAGTTCCATGCGTGAGACGGTTTTCATACTCGACTTCGGCTCACAGTACACCCAGCTCATTGCGCGTCGCATACGTCACCTCGGAGTGTACTGCGAGATCGTCCCCCATGACACGCCGTGGGCCGAACTGGAGAAGCACCAGCCGTGCGCGCTTGTTCTGACCGGTGGGCCGGCTTCGGTGACCGACGAGGATGCCCCGGGTCTCGACCCGGCCGCGCTCAGCAGCGGGGTGCCGGTGCTGGGCATCTGCTACGGCATGCAGTTGCTCTCGCACATGCTGGGGGGGCGCGTCGTGGGAGCGGGCGCCCGGGAGTACGGACCGGCGGTGCTGGAGGTGGACGCCGAAGGCGGGCTCTTCGGGCGTCTGCCCGGCACGTTGCGCGTCTGGATGAGCCACGGCGACCGCGTTGAGGAGTTGCCGGACGGGTTCCAGGTGCTGGCTCACACCGCCAACTGCTCGGCCGCCGCCATGGGCGATCCGGAGCGCCGGATCTACGGCGTCCAGTTCCATCCCGAGGTGGTGCATACGCCGCGGGGCACCGAGGTCTTCCGTAACTTTCTGTTCGGCGTGGCGGGCTGTGAGGGCGGCTGGTCGATGGCCGATTTCGTCGAGGAGGAGGTCGCGCGCATCCGGGAGCAGGTCGGGGACGGGCGCGCTATCATCGGGCTCTCGGGCGGCGTCGATTCCGCCGTCACGGCAGCTCTCATGGACCGGGCCATCGGCGACCGCGCCGTGGCCATCTTCGTGGACAACGGCGTGCTGCGGCGCGGGGAAGTGGAGAGCATCCGCGAGTTCTTCCGCGAGGAATACCCCATCAACCTGCGCTTCGTCGATGCCAGCGACCAGTTTCTGGAAGCTCTGAGCGGCGTGACAGACCCCGAGGAGAAGCGCCAGACCATCGGCGAGCTGTTCATCGAGGTCTTCCGGCGGGAGGCCGCCGAGCTGGGCGAGGTCGAGTTCCTGGCACAGGGCACCCTTTACCCGGATGTTATCGAGAGCCAGTCGGCGCACGGGGGACCTACCGCCCGCATAAAGAGCCATCACAACGTCGGCGGGCTTCCGGAAGACCTGGACTTCGAGCTGGTCGAGCCGCTGCGCGAGCTGTTCAAGGACGAAGTTCGCGAACTGGGCGCCGAGCTCGGGCTGCCCGACCAGATACTCAAGCGCCAGCCCTTCCCGGGCCCGGGACTCGCCGTCCGCATCATCGGCGAGGTCACACGCGACCGACTGGAGATTTTGCGCGAGGCGGATCGGCGCGTGCAGGAGGAGCTGAAAGGGCAGGACATCTACGATGAGATATGGCAGTCCTTCGCGGTCCTTTTGCCGGTCAAGACCGTTGGGGTGATGGGCGACGGGCGGACCTACGCCAACGTGGTGGCGCTGCGAATCGTGAGCAGTACCGACGGGATGACGTCCGACTGGGTGAGGGTGCCATACGAGACGCTCAACAGGATTTCCAACCGGATCATCAACGAAGTGCGTGGTGTCAACCGGGTGGTCTACGACATCAGCCCGAAGCCGCCAAGTACAATCGAGTGGGAATGAGACGCGAGAGTAGCCTGCAACATGCCTAAACGAAGCGACATCCACAAGGTCCTGATCGTGGGCTCCGGGCCGATCATCATCGGCCAGGCCTGTGAGTTCGATTACTCGGGCACGCAGGCCTGCAAGGCCATCCTCGAGGAGGGTTACGAGATCGTGCTGCTCAACTCGAACCCCGCCACGATCATGACCGATCCGGCTCTGGCGCACAGGACCTACATCGAGCCGATCACGGTGGAGAGCCTGGCGAAGATCATTGAGAAGGAACGTCCGGAGGCCCTTCTGGCCACGTTGGGTGGACAGACGGCGCTCAACGTGGCCGTCGAGGCCGCCGAGGCCGGCATTCTCGCCGAGTACGGCGTCGAGATGATTGGGGCCAACGAGGCGGCCATCAAGTGCGCCGAGGACCGGCAGGAATTCCAGGACGCCCTGGAGGAGATCGGCGTGCCGATGCCCCGCAGCGTGCCCGTCTACACTCTGGAGGAGGCCCGCGAGGCGGCCGAGGACATCGGTTTCCCGCTGGTCGTGCGGCCCAGCTTCACGCTGGGCGGCACCGGCGCGGGCATCGCGTACAACGTGGAGGAGTTCGAGGACACCGTCACCGCCGGCCTGACGGCCAGCATGATATCGGAGGTCCTCATCGAGGAATCCGTCATCGGGTGGAAAGAATACGAGCTGGAGGTCATGCGGGACCGGGCTGACAACGTGGTGATCATCTGCGCGATGGAGAACGTCGACGCGATGGGCGTCCACACGGGGGACTCGATGACCGTCGCGCCGGCACAGACTCTGAGCGACAAGCAGTACCAGGCCATGCGCGACGCCGCCATCCGGATCATCCGGCGCGTGGGGGTTGAGACGGGTGGGTCCAACATCCAGTTCGCCGTCGAGCCGGAGACGGGCCGGATGGTCGCCATCGAGATGAACCCCCGCGTGTCACGCTCCTCGGCGCTTGCCAGCAAAGCCACGGGCTTCGCCATCGCAAAGATCGCCGCCAAGCTGGCGGTCGGCTATACGCTGGACGAAATACCGAACGACATCACCAAGGAGACGCCGGCCTGCTTCGAGCCGACTATCGACTACTGCGTGGTGAAGATACCGCGCTTTACCTTCGAGAAGTTTCCGGGGGCTGATGATACCCTGACCGTCTCCATGAAGGCGGTGGGGGAGATAATGTCCATCGGACGCAACTTCAAGGAGGCCCTTCAGAAGGGGCTCCGTTCGCTGGAGATCGGCCTGACCGGCTTCGACCGGATAGGGGAGGCGAAGGTCGATTCCGACAACCTGAAAGCCATGTTGGCCCGCCCGAACCCGGATCGGCTCTTCTACGTGAAGCAGGCGCTGAAGGCGGGCATGGGGTTGGACGAGATAGCGGCTCTGTCCCACATCGATCCGTGGTTTCTGTTCAACATGCAGCAGATCGTGGAGATGGAGGACGAGATCGCCGAGGCCGCTACCGACGGGCCACTATCGGCGGAGCTGCTGCGGGAGGCAAAGCGTACCGGCTTCTCTGACGCCCAGCTTGCCGCGCTGACGGGCTCGGAGGAGACGCAGATTCGAGAGCGCCGGCTGACCGAAGGTATCAGGGCCGTTTACAAGCTGGTGGACACCTGCGCGGCGGAGTTCGAGGCGTACACGCCTTACTTCTACTCCAGTTACGAGCGGGAGGACGAGAGCCGGCCGGGCGACAGGCCGAAGGCGCTCATCGTCGGCGGCGGGCCCAACCGCATCGGGCAGGGCATCGAGTTCGATTATTGCTGCGTCCACGCCGCGTTGGCCCTGCGGGACCTCGGCTACGAGACGATCATGGTCAACTCCAACCCGGAGACGGTCTCCACCGACTACGACGTGGCCGACCGCCTTTACTTCGAGCCCCTCACCTTCGAAGACATCATGAACATCGTGGAGACGGAGAAGCCGAAGGGCGTCATCGTCCAGCTCGGCGGGCAGACGCCGCTGAACCTGGCGGTGCCGCTGGAGGAGGCCGGGGTGAAGATCTTCGGCACGCCGCCGTCGGCCATCGACCGGGCCGAGGACCGCAGGCGCTGCCGCGCCCTGATGGAAAAACTCGAGCTCCAGCAGCCGCCCAGCGACACGGCCGTCTCCTACGAGGAGGCACGCCGGATTGCCGACGGGCTGGGCTATCCCGTGCTGGTCCGGCCCTCCTACGTGCTGGGCGGGCGGGCCATGGTCATCGCGTGGGGGCCGGAGGACATGGAGCGCGTCGTGGCGGACGCCATGGAGGCGGCGCCCGGGCGGCCCATCCTCATCGACAAGTTCCTGGACGAGGCCATCGAGGTGGACGTCGATGCCGTGGCCGACGGCGAGGACGTCATCATCGGCGGGGTGATGGAGCACATCGAGGAGGCCGGCGTCCACTCAGGGGACAGCGCCATGGTGCTGCCGCCGCACTCACTGCCGGACTCCACCATCGCCGAGATAAAGGACCAGGCCCGGCGGCTGGCGCTGGAACTGGGCGTGGTGGGCCTGATGAACGTGCAATTCGCCGTCCAGGACGGCGAGGTCTACGTGCTGGAGGTGAACCCGCGCGCTTCGCGCACCGTGCCCTTCGTGTCGAAGGCCACGGGGGTTCCGCTGGCGACGGTGGCGTCCAAGGTCATGGCGGGGGAGAAACTGGCCGATATCGGACTGACCGGCGACCCGGAGCCGCGCTACTACTCGGTTAAAGAGTCGGTGCTGCCGTTCGACCGCTTTCCCGGCGTGGACCCGTTGCTGGGACCGGAGATGCGCTCGACCGGGGAGGTCATGGGTACGGACCGAAGCTTCGGGCTGGCCTATGCCAAGTCGCAGATCGAGGCCAACCAGCCCCTGCCGCTCGAAGGCACCGTGTTCATCAGCGTCAAGGACGCCGATAAGCCCGGCATACTGCCCGTCGCCCAAACCCTCAGCCAGCACGGCTTCGACATACTGGCCACCTCAGGTACGGCGAAGGCCCTGGCCGCCGCCGGCGTGGAGGCGACTGTCCTGCCCAAACTCGCCGAAGGCGTGCGGCCGAACCTGCTCGACCGCATGAAGAGCGGGGAGGTGCAGTTGCTCATCAACACTCCGAGCGGCCCGTCACCCCGTCGAGACGAGGTGCTGATCCGCGCGACGGCGGTGCGGCGCCGGATTCCGCTGATAACGACCGCCGCCGCCGCGCGCGCCGCCGCTGAGGCCATAGAGGCCCTGAAAGATGGCGACTTCGAGGTGCACTGCCTGCAGGAGATCCACGAGCCGACTGTGGCCATGGAAGGCCGCCTGGACCTGACCGCGGGCGGCTGAACCGGCGTGGGGCATGGCGAACCCGGACGCGGGATGAGCTTGAAACGGCGAGGAGAGCGCGTGGACCCCGGGCCTCGATTGCGGTTGACAGGTGAGGGCCGGCGCCGTAGACTGGAATCTTACCGGGACGTGGGGGCACGGCCCGGCTATTGTCCGCTCTTCTAAAGGGGGTACCCGATGGCTGACGAGAAGAAGTACACGGTGGGAAAGCACGACCTGTACGAGACTCACGAGGGGCACGAGCAGCACCTTTGTGAGCTGGTGGCCAAGAGGAAGATGGCTGAGGTGGCCCGCCTGTCAAAGGGCGCGAAATACGTCTGCCACATCTGCGGACGCGCCGCCGCCGACGCCAGGAACCTTTGTGAGCCCGTAGAGCTGTAAAGGCTGCGCATCGGAATCCACTGAGCCTCCGGGCCGCACGCCCGGAGGCTTTTCCTTTAGGCGGGGCGGGCCGGTGACGGGTGGTTCAGCGCACCCCTTTCGGCAGGTCGCTCCACGTGAACGGTCCCATGACAAACGCCCACCACAGCCGATGGTGCACGCGGCCGTAGCAGACGGGCAGTTCCATGTGCGAGGCGCCCGAATCCGCCTCGACCGCGGTTGAGATCAGCTTTGCCTTGCCGGCGTAGGAGACGAGCTTGAACAGGGGAAGTTCGGGCAGTTTAAGCGTTTCATCTGCGAAAGGGATGGGCAGCGGCAGCTCGGGGATACCCAGCAGCCACTGGCCCTTGTCCACGGACAGGGCCCCGCTGGCCACCTCCAGCACCACGTCGGCCCCGTCGCGCCCCTGGCTCAGCCGGCCGCCGCTCTCGAGCACGACGTTGCGCAGCCCCTGGACGACGTAGGGTTCGTCGTAGGCGTCCAGATTCGCTGTTTCGACATACACCACACGGTCCTCCATCCAGTCGGTGGGCATGTCGGCCACCGCGGTGTCAACGGCTTCGGAGATGAGCAGTTGTTCGGAGGCCGAGCGCGGGGGGAAGGTCTCGCGAAAAGAACCGCACCCGGCAACCGCAAGGCAGCCCAGCAGCAGGGCGCTGGTTACAAGTCGGAGCATCGGCTTCATCTGAAAATCCCGCGTGTGCGTTGGCCGTGGAGTGAAACGGGGAGGCGTCAATTGTAGGTGGGCCGGGGCGGGGTGTCAACTTTGCGTTGAATGCACGAGGTCCGGGACGGCGGGCCGGGCCGTCACAGGGCGCGGTCCCGGAAGTGGCTCTCGATCAGTTCGTCCAGTTGCTTTTGGAGCTTTCCGGTCCGTTCCCGTTCGGCCGCAATCTGCTCCTGAAGGCCCCCGATGCGCTTCTCTGCTCCGCTTCGTCGGAGCATCTCGATGACGTTCTGCTTCCTCTGGATGACCTCGCGGCGCTCGCGGATCTCGTTCTCCAACTCGATGTGCTGATAGACGAACGCATAGTCGGGGTCCTTCCACAGGCTCCGAAGCCTCTGTTCAATGCGGGCATCACGTCGGTTGGCCAGTCCTCTGACATGCTGGGCTTCGCGGCTGCGGAGAACGGCTTCTTGCTGCTCCCAGTGTCGCAACCGTCCGTATGCGTCCCTGATGCGTTGCTGCAGGAAGAATATCTCTCGTTCCAGCGGGTCGATCTGCCCTTGGGAGTGCCGGTTCAGACCTCTCGGGTCGGTGTAGTTGCCGGTGCTGGAATACCCGAAACTGCGAGTTTGGCTCGACGGCACACCTGCGTTGCTGCGGATGCCGGGATTCCTCGGGGCCATTTGTTGCCGGCCGTCCGCCTCGCCGAGGGGAGCCACTTCGTTTCTTAGTTGCGCCACTCGCCGCTCCCACTCCGGGACCGGAAGCGACTTAAGATCGTTGAGGGCACGGGCCGCCGAACCGCCTCCGGGATAGCGCGCAAGAGGGGCGTCCCACACATTGTGGTTGAGCTGCTGTCCGTCCACCTGCCGCATGACGGCCGAGAACTTGTCGGGATAGACGTACTCCGACTGTAGTTTCTGGTACTGTTCGCGATACCGGGCGTCCTCCTCGCTTTGTATGCGCTCCGCTTCGGCCAGGCAACGCCCCCTGATCTCCTCGATGATCTCTTCGCGCGTCTTCGCCCCGGCCCCCTCCGGTTCAGCCTCCAGTGGCTGCACGCGGGAGGGCAGTCTCAGTTGCCCGGGTTCCATCAGCGTGGAGCTTTGGGTGCGGTAGGGGGTCGGGTACACCCGGGCCTGTGCCTGAGTTCGAGCCGGCGGCCCGGCACTTCGCTCAGGCACGTGGGCAACAGCAGGAGCGGGCGGTGGAACCGGCAGGGCGGCGGGGCTTTCCGCTTCCTCGAACGGCGCGATGGACTCCGCCCGTTCCATCTCTTCCTGGACCGGCCGTGCATCCTCCGGGAGAGCCAGGGCATGCTCAGGGGCGGGCGGCGCCACGGCCGCCATGCCGATGCCGATCAACCCCGCGATCAGCCCGCCCATCCCGGTGACCAGGCCGAATACGTAGAGGCGAGCCCCCGAGACAGTGGGACGCTGCTTCAGGTGGGCGGTCAGAAAGGGTACCGAGGCGATCCCAAGAAGGAGCCCGGGCCAGACCATCGAGTGGAGCATGAGGGCAGCCACCCCGCAGAGGAGGGCGACCACAGCCCATCGAACGGTTACCCCGCTTCGGCTGCATTCCGCGGCTCGCGTCACGCCGAGAGCCACCGCCGGGTCCATCCGGGTCGTGGCCGCCTGGTGCACTGCCGGCACCTCAATCACGTGGCCACACGACCGGCACTGCGCCCCGCCTCCCGCCAGCGACTCGGGGGCCGCGGAAGATGCGCCGCACCGGGGGCACGTCACATCGATTCCATCCATGGTCTCTCCCCCGGTCCGTCCCCTTCTCGTTCCCCTCGGAGAAGATACAACGTGACCGCCCGCAATGGCAGCGCCGCGACCGGCCTCGTCCAGTCCCCTGTGCTTCTCGGCCCCCCGGCGGGGTTCAGGACGGAAAGGGTGCATATTCCGACGCGTTTCATGGTGGGCGCCCGGCGTGCGGAAAAACTGGCGGAGAGGGGGGGATTCGAACCCCCGGAGGAGCTTAGCGCCCCTCAACGATTTAGCAAACCGTCGCTTTCGACCGCTCAGCCACCTCTCCGCCCGGACAGATGGAGTTTCAGGTCAGTAGTAGAGTGTAGTTGAGGGGGTGGCATGTGTCAAGCTGCGAGAGTTGGTTTGCCAGGACATGGTACTCACCCCCGGGAAGCGAAAGAAGGTCGGACAACGAGCTGGCTCCGCACGCCGCACTACCTTGCCCTGGGGTTCGCCGGACGGGCTCCTACGTTGTCCGGGCGGCCGGCCTGCAGTACAATTCGCGCCCGGGGTTCTACGTGGTCAGGAGAGATCATCGGTGAGAGACGAGACAAGCGATTCCGGCAGGTCGAAGGTGCATTCTCAATCCGGACGCGGAACCGGCGGGGGTCTGGACGTCACGCAGTTGCCACGCAACGCGGAGCCGCCGCCCCTCCCCCAGGGGGATTGGCGTGAGGCCCGGGGGCGGCTGCAGGACCTCTTCCAGCGATACGTGTACGGTTACCTGCCCACAGCGGTGGCCCCCGCGACCGAGGTCGTTGCTGAACGCGAGGGCATCGTCGAAGGACGAGGCGACTACCGTGAAGTCCGGCTGCGGTGTCCTTTGCCCAACGGTCGGGTGCACTCTTTCCGCGTGGCACTTTTCCTGCCGGCGGGGCGCCGCTCGCCGGTCTGCACTTTTATGGCCATCAACCGCGTCGCCAGTCACACGCTGGTGCAGGACGAATGCGTGCACGAGCTGAAGCCGCCCGTGGTGCGCCCGGCGGATGCCGACCTCTTCAAGGCGGGGCGCGGCAGTCGGAGCCAGCTCTTCCCGGTCGAGATGATACTGGAGCGGGGCTGCGCGTTGGCCACGACAAGCGGATACGAGGTCGAGCCCGACTTTCCGGACGCCGAACACGGTGTTCGAGCCAAATGGTCCGGCGAGCAACACGGTGGCAGCCGCTGGGGTACGCTGGCCGCCTGGGCGTGGGCGCTCCACCGCATGGCGGACTACCTGATGACGGTTGAAGAAGTTGACCCGCAGCGGCTCTGCGTGGTGGGGCATTCGCGCCGGGGCAAAGCGGCACTGCTGGCGGGGGCTCTGGACGAGCGAATCTCACGGGCGATTCCCCACCAGTCCGGCACCGGCGGCATGGCGCTGTCCCGTTGCGGGCCCAGTGAATCCGTGAAGCAAATCACGAGCAGTTTCCCTCACTGGTTCTGCCCTGACTTTGCGCGGTTCGCAGGGCGGGAGGAGCACCTGCCGGTGGACCAGCACATGCTGGCCGCTCTGGTTGCTCCGCGCTTTCTGCTGGATACGGAAGGCTTTCAGGACGACTGGGCCTCGCCGTGGCTGGCGCATCGGTCGCTGCGGCTCGCGCTGCCCGCATGGCGGTCTGAAGGAGCCGAGGGACGTGCCGCCCAGGTCGTGTTGGACAAACCGCACCGGATGGACCGGGAGTACTGGAACGTCTTCCTGGAGTTCGCGGACCGGCTGCCGGTTTCATAGCACGGCTGCCGTCTTACCGGGATTCAGGCGGACGCTTTTTCCTTCTTCCGGCGCAGCAGCATCCAGATGACGATGAACAGGCCGCCCAGCATCAGCCAGGTGGGCAGGCCTCCGTCACCCTTTACGGATTCGGCCGCCTCCTCGGCGGTGGGCACCTTGTCGACCGGGGCGTCGGGGACGAAGAACTCCTCGGCCGGCGTGCCGGTGTAGTGGAAGCTGGAGACGATGAAGTTGATCTCCGGCCGGAGCGGTTCGAATGCCTCGTCGGGCGCCATGCAGCGCATCTGGTAGTTGACGGCGTCCTCACCTTCGGGGCGGAGGAAGAAGTCCACGAACAGCCACCTCATGGTCCGCTGCTGCCCCCCGCCGCCGCCGCCGGGCACCATGCAACCGCCGCCACCCCCCACGGCCGCTTTGAAGGAGAAGCGGTGGATGATCATGCCCTCGCGCTCCTGCCACTCGGTGGACAGCACTTCGCCGGATTTCGAGATCTGGTCGGTCACGGCCTGCACCGTGCCGCTGACGAAAGTCTCCAGGTCCTCCCGGTTGCGCATGAGGAAGCGGCGGCTGCCCTCGTTGAGCTGGATGAACGCGCCCGCGTCCTGATGGGTGGCCACGTGCAGCAGACCCGGCGGCAACTGGCGGCCCATGCAGCCGCCGGATATCCGTTCGGCCAGGTCCTGCCGGTCCTCGTGATCCCAGTAGGGGGCGGGCAGGCGGAACTCGATGCGATTGCTCTGGTCCGTGACGGCGATTCCGGGCGGCTCGGCCTGCTCCGCCCCGTTGACGGGTGCGGCGGCGAAGAGCAGGGCGAGAAGGCCGATGCAGAGAAGCGGATGGTCAATCACCGTGATCGTCCTCGGTTTGCAGTACGCGGGAGTGAATGGTGCCGTGGTGCAGCTTGCTCTGTATTGTATCACCTCCGCTTACGTCTTCCACCGAGCGGAGGATGCGGCCGTCCTCGGTGAAGGTCAGGCTGTAGCCGCGCTCCAGCACCTTCAGGGGGCTGAGCGCCTCCAGTCGGCTGGCCGTTCCGTGGGTCGCCTCCTTCAGCATATCGAGCCGGTGGCGCATTGCCGTGTCCATGCGGGCGAACAGGTCGTCGGCCCGCTGGGCCCTCTCCTCGATGCCGGCCCTGGGCCGCAGGAAGGCGGGCCGAGAGATGAGGTCTTCCAGTCGCCGGCGCCACCGCTCAATCATATTCCGCAGGGCCATCGCCATCCTGTCCCGCAGTTGTCGTAGGCCGGCGACCAGCTCCCGGCGGTCCGGCACGACGATCTCGCCGGCCTCGGTTGGGGTGGCGGCGCGCACGTCCGCCACGAAATCAGCAATGGTGAAATCCACCTCGTGGCCCACCGCGCTGACTACGGGGAGTCGGCTGCGGAAGATCGCCCGCGCCACAATCTCTTCGTTGAAGGCCCAGAGGTCCTCCAGGCTGCCTCCGCCCCGTCCCACTATCAGCAGGTCCAGGTCCGGGCGTTTCTCGTTGAGGCGTTCGATGGCGGCGGCGACCTCGGGCGCGGCGGCGTTCCCCTGAACCCGGCAGGGATAAAGATATATGCGGGCGGGCGGATAGCGCCGCGTGATGACGTTGATGATGTCGCGCACGGCCGCGCCGGTCGGGCTGGTGACGACCCCGATCCTTCGGGGGTAGGGGGGGAGGGGCTTCTTGTGTTCCTCGCGGAACAGGCCTTCCTTCTCCAGCTTCTCAAGAAGCTGGCGGTAGGCGAGCTGGAGTGCGCCCATACCGCGGGGTTCCATCCACGAGACTATGAGCTGGTAGCTGCCCCGCGGCGGATAGACGTCGATGCCGCCTCGGGCGACGACCTCCAGCCCCTCCTTCAAGTCGAACTTCAGGGAGCGGGCCGTGCCACGCCATATCACAGCCCGCAGCACGGCATCCTCGTCCTTGAGCGTCAGGTAAACGTGGCCGGAGGCGGCCCGGGTGAACTGCGATATCTCGCCGGCCACGTAAACGTCGGGAAACCCGGACTCGAGGGTCTCCTTGACCTGACCGGTGATCTCACTGACGGTGAAGACATGGGCATCCCGCCGGGACGAACGTGTCGGAATGGGTATGTCATCCATGAGCCGCCCCCCGGCTCTGCCTCAAGGAGTCGGCCGGCGCGGGTCGGTGTAGAGCCCCCATCCGCGCGGCCCAAACCCGAAGATGAGCGCGAACTCGTCGTTGGATTCCTCGAAGTGCACCCCCAGGTCCAGCACCCACTGGTCCAGCAGCCGTCGGATGACCACGCGGGTCTCCATGTTCCTGTTCTGTCCGGTGCCCGCGGAGTCCAGCTCGAACTGCTGAAACACCAGCAGCATGTAGCGTCGGCTCAGTTCGCACAACAGGCTCGCCGTGACGGTCGTGCTGACGTCTTCGATGCGGTCGTAGTCCAGCCCCAGGCTCCAGGCGGGCCGGAAGTTGAGCAGGGCGCCGAAGTTGACCACGTCGGGCAGGTTGTCCAGCCCCAGGCGATTGTCCCGCGAGTGCAGCGACACGCTGTCGGTGACCTGCCACTCGAAGTCCGCACGGACGAAGTCTTCATCCAGGCTCTGCACGACAGAGTCACTGGAGCGCGCCACGTAAGCCACGTCCAGCTCGATCCAGTTGACCGAACTCCACTGGCCGTCCGTCTGGCGCTTGGTCTGCAGGCGCTGCCGCAAGCCGACGGTGGTCTCCGTGCCGGAATCTATGATGTCCACGGCGTCCATCTGGATGAAGTCGGCCGAGTCGGCTCCCGAGACCGAAAGCGTCTCGACGCCTGCGTAGGGGATCAAGATGTGGCGGAGCCGGTTCAGGTCGAAGAACTCGCTCGCCGCCGGGTACACCCGCCAGAAGGTGCTGCTGACCGTCGCGCCGGCTCCGACGCCCGTGCGGCTCTCCGACCCGCCGAAGTCCGTGCCGTCGAACGCGCTGTCCTCGGCGTAAGTGGCCAGCGCCCGAACGTAAGGGTCAAAGCGGAGAACGCCCACGGAGAAGGGCAGCGAGACCATGTGGTCGGTGTGCAGTCTTGCCAGCGACGGTGGATCGGGCGGCGCCGGGATGATCAGATCGCTTATCTCCTGGTCGAAAACGCCTGCCTGAACGGTTCCGTCGTAAACGAACCGGCCGTAGGGGAGGCCCAGGAACTCGAGCGTGGCGCTCGGCGTCTCCTCCAACTGGGTGAGGAACTCATTGACCTGCCCCTTGTAGAGCAGGGCCAGGTACGTGGAGTTGCGCAGGTAGCGTGCCAGCAGGTAGCTTTCCGGGGTCTTCTCCTGCTCGAAGTCCTCTTCGAAGTACTCGTTCAGGAAGCCCTCGTCCGAGAGCCAGTAGTACTCGGCGTCGACGCGCCAGTCCTGGTTGAGCTGCGTGCGGTGCTCCACGTGGAAACGGCCCCGGTCTTCCCGCGGCACGGGCAGCTCGGTATCGTCCTCATCGCCGGTATCGTGCACGTAGTAGCCCCGGATCCTGCCCTCGTGTTCGGGATAGCCCCTCCCGGGCGAGGCATATTCCAGTTCCGTGCCGACGGCGGGGCCGCGGGAGCCGTAGTAGTCCAGGTTCACGAACCAGTCTTCCACCCACGCGGGCTTTGTGGTCAGGTCCAGCGGGCGCCAGGTGGTCTGGACGAAGAAGCCGAATTTGTCCGAGCTTCCGAGGGCGTAGTCGGTCAGCAGGTAGGCGCGCTCGGTCAGGTCGGTGCCGATGAAAGGAAGCCAGAGCAGCGAGGTCTGTTTCTCGCCGACCTGCAGTTGAGCGTTCCAGGCGGTCAAGAAGGTGCTGGGGGCGTCTCGCACGATCTGGGCGCGTTCGGCGAAGAATTGATAGTGCGGCCGGGCGAAGTTGCAGCTCGTCACTGCGACGTTTCGCACCGTCAGCGTCTGGCTGTTTATCAAGTAGGCCCTCTCTCCCCTGAACACGTAGACCAGTTGTTCGGGCGCCTCGGGATCGGCAACGCGGAGTTCCGCGTTGCCGGCCAACGCGCGTGCCCGCCCGGGATTGATGTACAGTTCATCCGCCGACGCGGACCTGAGGAGGGGGATAATGTCTTCCGTCGGGGTCTGCGGCCCGACGGGTTCGGGCTCCGGCGCGCCAGGCCTGGGGGCGACCCGGACGTCGCCCGCGGCGTATATCTCGAACTCCTCTCGTTCGCGGTCATACCACAGGACGCCCTGGTCGGCCCGGACCGTAAGGTCGCCGTAGCTGCCGTGCACGTCGCCCATGTAGACGAACGTGACCAGGTCGCCCTCGGTGAAGACCTGGACCTGCTCGGCGCTGAGCATGCGCTGGACAACTTCCAGCCCCTCCGGCGCCGGTTCGGTCGGCACCTCCTCCCAGAACTTCGTCTCCGTCAGATCGCGTGTGAGCTCTTCGGCCCGGATGAGTAGTTCGGAGGGCTGCCGCCGCGGCTCCCGCTCGACCGGGCCGTCCCAGGCGAAACTGAAGGTGCTGGTCAGCTCCATGAAGACGGCCCCCACCCGGCGGACCCTTCGGTCTTCGGCGACGGCTACGGGGCGGCCCAGCCCCCCGCGGGGCAGGGCGATCCCTTCGGCGTAGACCCCGACAACCGCCGCCGGTGCGCCCTGCGCCATCGAGCGTTCCTTGTGCAGCCATGCGACCATGCGGGGCGCGCTGATGCGGAAGTCCCCCTGGCGCAGGAGGGCGCCCTTTTCGGCTACGAAAACGCGCACGCCGTCCTCTTCCCACGTAGTGACGGTGCCGTGGCTTTCCAAACGCAGGATGTCGCTCGTGTCCACGGCGTCGGCGGGGCCGACCAGAAAGGGGAAAACGAACAGCGCGAGGAGAAGACCGACTCTGAAGCGGTAGCGTGACATCACATTAGCTGCAGTAGAGGATTCGGAGGCGGCTCGCTGTCAAATCGGCAGCGGTTCTTTTACCATATCGGTCGGCCCATGTAAAAGTCGCAGTCACACGGAAGCCCGGCACTCGGACCCCGGGAGGACCCACATTGGACCTTGAAGACCATAATCTGGCACAGATAGAACGCCTGAATCAACGCGGCGGGCGCACCTTGAGCATCGTGGACCTCATCGAGGACGGAACTATCACAGCCGAGATGGCCGGCTTCTGCTGGCTGACGGTGGCCGCGGGCGGAAGCTTCCTGACCGGCGCCGTGCCCGGCGGGGCCGGCAAGACCACGCTGATGGCGACCCTTCTGGGTTTCCTGCCGCCGGGGGAGCGTATCGTGACGGTTTCGGACCGGTCGGTGGTGGACAATGCGCTGGCGGGCGACGTGGAGCCTCCGGCCACGGTGCTGGCCCACGAGATAGGGTCGGGCTCGTGGTTCGGCTACATCTGGGGCCGCACGGCCGCGGATTTCTTCCGCCTCACGGGCCGGGCACTGCGGTGTGTCTCCTGCCTCCACGCGGATGATCCGCAGCAGACGCGGGAGCAGCTCCTGTCGCTCGGGGTGCGCGAGGAGGACCTGCAGCGGGTTCGGCTTCAGCTCTACATGCGCATGGAGCGAGGCGGTGGCGGCATCCTGCGGCGCACGCGGGCGCTGCACTACCGGTGGGACGGTGCGTGCCGCGAGCTATATCGCTGGGAGCCGTCCGGAGACCAGTTCGAGGACGAGATTGACCGGGCGGAAATCTGCAGCCTGCTCGCCGATTCGCTCGGCATGGACTCCCCCGAGGCCGGGGCGTTGTGGGAGGAAGCGACCGGACACGTGCGCGACTGGTGCGAGCGGGGCATCCGGAAGTTCGCCGACGTGCGGGCCCTTGTACGGCAGACATACGCCGAATGGGAAGGGCGTGTTTGAATGCGTCCGGCGGCCCGGCTACACTGATGGCGAACTTGCACGGAGGCGTAAGTTGACGAACGAGGAACCGCTCTACGTTGTGTTCAGCATGGACTGCCTGCCGGCCGGCGGCCGCGAGGAAGTGCATGGCCCGGACCGGTGGGACAAGGGGGCCGGTGCGCCGCTGGCATTCGCCCAGGCCCTCGATCAGGAGGGATACAGGGCGACGTATTTCATCGCGCCGGAGGCAGCAAACCGTTTGAAGGACGTGGCGGACGAGCTGGCCGACGCCGACTGTGAGCTGGGCGTGTTGTGTCACCCTCAGCTTTCCGGTTACCAGAGTTATCTGGGCTCCTACAGCTACGACCGACAGCGGGAGATAGTCTCCCTGGCGCGGAAGGTCTGGACCGACGAGCTGTCCCGGCCGGCCGCGGCGTTCCGGTCGGGCTTTTTCAGCGCCAACGACTACACGTTCCACGTGCTGTGCATGGAGGGGTTCCAGCAGGGCAGTTGCTCCCTGCCGGGGCGCATGGACAACGACCAATGCAGCATGTGGTTCCGCAGCTATCCCTTCCCGCACCACACCGACCCGCTGGACCGGACCTCGGCGGGGACCATGGAATACCTCGAAGTGCCGGTGACGAGCGACTACGAGGCGGCCGCCTACGTGAGCTACGAGACCTACACCCCGCCGCACCTGCGTATCGAGGAACCGGACGTCCACGACTACGCCCGCGACCTGATCGAAGCCCAGCTCGACCGCATGGAGGAGGAAGACGCTGAACCGCGCGTCATCCACTTCATCACATCCAACGTCACCGAGTGGACCAACACCGAGACGCCGTACCTGGAGCGGCTGCACAACCTCTGTTCAACCCTGCGCGAGGTGGCGGACCGCCGGGAGATGAAGGTCCGTTGGACCGGGCTGGAGGCTTTGCACCGGCAGATGGACCAGTTGCTGGGGGTCGCCCGCGAAGAGGACCTGGGCGCCGGCTGAGTGCCTTGCCATTTCGTGCGCCAGTGTTGAACCACGAAGCGCACGAAGGGCACGAAGAACGACCGAAGGAATGGGAGGGTTGGGTCTCGGGGCTCAAGGTTGAAACGCGCCGTCTCCCACGGTTTCGGCTTCCCGTATGTCTGCCTTAGTGTATTCGTGCCTTTGCGTGAGGCCGCCTTTCCGGTCCGGAGAGCGACTCGCGCGGTGTTCTACTTTTTGCCCGACGTGGGTTTCCTCTACCCGCTTCCCCCGGTTGCCCTCAATCGTCTGTGTCGGCCAGGTGGGCTTTCTTCACTTCCGCCACGGCGTGGTGGGCCTGGCGTGTGGGTTCCGGCAGGCGGTAGCGCGGGCAGCAGCGCAGGACGAGTTCGGTGGACGTCTCGAAGTCCGCCATGTGCCCGGGGCTTACGAAGACCGGCTTGACGTCCGTGCGGCTCCGCAGCACCACCCCAATCTGCTCCCCGTCGTCCGTAAGCGGGGTGCGCTCACCCTTCTCGGTGTCCGGCATTTCGTACTCGCCCACCAGTCTGCTCTTGGCGCAGCCCACGGCCGGGATGCCCAACCAGAGCCCCATGTGGCTGGCCAGTCCGATGCGGCGGGGGTGGGCGTAACCGTGTCCGTCGAAGATGACCGCGTCCGGCCGGTGCTCTATACGGCGGAACGCTTCCGCCACGGCGGGCCCCTCACGGAAGGTCAGGAGGCCGGGCACATAGGGGAAAGGGCAGGGCATGTGAAGCCCAACCTGCTCGACGGGTTTGAGTTCCGGCAGTTGCAGGACCACAACGGCGGCGAACACCAGGTCCCGCTTCCGGCTGAAAGCCAGGTCGGCGCCGGCCACCAGCCGGATGTCGGACGGCAGGGGGCGCAGTTCCACCCGCCCGCGCAACTGCTCCTGCAGTTCCCGCGCCTCCTGCGTCGTCACATCCCAATCGTGTAGTTTCGACACGTGCATGTCTTCCCTCGAGGATGAGACAGGGTAGCGCGGGATTCCGCCCGTCGCAATGGGGCAGTGTTCCGTCGCTGGTCGGTTTCAGACCGCAGCTACGAACGCCGCATAGTGAGACTGGAGACTGGAGGTGACAGGGCCCGAAGTATAGGTGACGTTGGGGGGACCGAGGACGCGTTCGACGGGCACGATGCCACGGAGCGAGTTTGTACAGAAGGCCTCTTCGGCGTTCAGGAGGACCGGTTCGCCGTAGGCACCCGTCTCGCAGGGGACGCCGTGCTCCGAGCATAGCTCCAGGACGACGGCCCGTGTGATGCCGGGCAGCAGGCCGCAGTCCAGCTCCGGAGTGCAGACCACGCCCTCGCGCACGAAAAAGAGGTTGCTGATGGCGCCCTCGGTCAACTCCTCGCGGCCGTTGAGGAAATAGACCTCGTGCGCCCCGGCCGCTCGTCCCTCGGCCAGGGCGAGCACGTTGGCCTGATAGCTGAGGCTTTTGTGGGCCACCACGGGGGAGTTCTCGTTCTGCCGGTAACGGGAGCGCACCAGAGTCCACGGTGGTGGTTCATCCAGCGGTGGCAGGTCCATTGAGCGGGCCTCCATCAACACCGTCGGCGGCGCCGCCTCCAGCTCCGTCAACCGCCCGGCGTACGGCCCTCTGCTCACCGTGATGCGGAGGTAACCGGTATCCACCTCGTTGGCTTCTATCAACCGCTTCACTCCCTCTGCGATCCAGCGGGTATCCGGCTGGTCCCCGAACCCCGTCTGCCGGCAGGAGTCCTGCAGCCGCGCCAGATGGCGGTCCAGCAACAGGGCATTGCCGTGGTGGATGCGGGTCGTCTCGAAGAAGCCGTCGCCGTAGAGGAGGCCCCGGTCGAAGGCGGAAACGAGGGCCTCGGCACGCGGGACGATAGAACCGTTCAGGAAGACGTTGTCGGCAGGCATGGGAAGCAAAGTTGTTAGTTGAATAGTTTTTAGTTGTTAGTTGACGGCGCCAGCTCCCTGGTCAACTGTCGTCGTTCTCCGTGTTTCATCGGTCCCGTTGGCTGTCCCCGCGTGCTCAGCGGTGGGCCTTGTCGGCCATGAAGCTGTCGAAGCCGGCGGGGTTGAGCGTCTCCAGGACCGCCTTGCCTTTGTGCAGCGTCTCCTCGTACTCGAGCTCCGGGTCGGAGTCGGCTACTATGCCGCCGCCGAAATTCGCGTACACCCTTCCGGCCTGCTTGACCATCGTCCGGATGGCAATGTTGAGGTCCATGCGGCCGTGGAAGGAGATGTAGCCGATGCTGCCGGTATAGACGTTCCGCGCGTGCGGCTCCAGCTCCTCGATTATCTCCATGGCGCGTATCTTGGGCGCGCCGGTTATGGACCCACCGGGGAAGCTCGCCCGGATGAGGTCGAACTCGTCGTACTTCTCCCGGTGCAGCCGGCCGGTCACGGTCGAGACCAGGTGGAAGACCGTCTCGTAGGTCTCGACGACGGCGTGTTCGGGTACGCGGACGGTCCCGTAGCTGCAGACGCGTCCCAGGTCGTTGCGCTCCAGGTCCACGATCATGGCCAGTTCGGCATGGTCCTTGGCGGATTCCTTCAGCTCCCGGACCATGGCCCGGTTGAACTCCTTATCACCGGCGCGACGCGGTCGGGTGCCCTTGATCGGGCGTGTGATGACTGTGTCGCCCTCAACCAGCAGAAAACGCTCGGGTGAGGAGGAGAGGATCTCGAAACCGGGGTAACGAAGGTAAGCAGAGAACGGCGCGGGGTTCATGCGCCGAAGCCTGCCGTACACATCCAGCCCGTCGGCGGCGCAGTCCGCACTGAAGCGCTGGGACAGGTTGGCCTGGAAGATATCACCGGCGGCGATGTACTCCTTCACCCGCTCAACGGTGCGGATGTAGTCCTGGCGCGTGAAGTTGGAGCTGACCTCGACGGGGGGCACCTCGGGCAGTTCTCCCGCCGGCTCCGGCTCCGGCACGTCCGGCTCGGCATCCTCCGGGCCCACCCATTCTGTCACACCCCTCCGGTGATCGAACACGAGCCCGCTGTCGTAGAAGCAGAGGGTGTAGCAGGGGATCTCGAGGTCGTAGTTGCACAGGCGCGGCAGGCGTTCGATCCGGTGCCGCAGGTCGTAGGAGAAGTAGCCGACCGCGCCGCCCGCAAACGGCAGGTCGAACCCCTCCGGGACACGGAGGCGACAGCGGTCGAACTCCCGCGCCAGCACCCGGAAGGGATCACCCTCGGCCGTTCGCGTTTCCCCGGTCCGCAAGTCCTCCACCTCTACGTTGTCGGGAAAGCAGGTTACCCGGCGGAAGGGTTCCCAGCAGAGCAGCGAATAGCGCCCAAAGTCGGCGGCATGCCCGGAGCTGTCCAGCAGAGCGGGATACGGCCGATCGGCTACCGTGCGCAGATAAGCGAACGGCCGGCAGCCGTCTTCGATCTGAAAACGCCGAACGCTCATGGGGTTCTCCGTCACAGCAAACCAACAGACACGAACCGGATGGCGTCAGCCACTTTTCCTTTCGCCACTCCCGCAACCTGCCGGGAGACCGGGCCGGCCCCAGAGGGGCCGGGTGATGAAGGCCGGGGCTTCAGCCCCGGTTCCCTGCAAAAACACCATGCGCCCCGGAGGGGCGCGGCCCAGTCAATCCCATAGATATTTTTTGTTGTAGTCGACTCCATGTCTATCCAACAGCTTCAGAAACTCCTCCTCAAACCCCATTCTGCGGTGATGTTGTTCTTGCCGGTCAATGTACTGGGTCACATCTTCGACGGACGATTCGCTGACGCTGAATGCGGCATAACCACTTTGCCAGGCGAAATAGGGGTAGTCCCCGAACCGCTTCGACGAATTCCCCTTTATGCGCCTCATCATGTCGGACAGAGTTACGGTCGGCGGGAACAAGGCGAGCAGATGCACGTGGTCGCGTGTGCCGCCAATACGCACCACACGGCCGCCCTCTCCCTTCACAATACCGCCGATGTAAGGGTAGAGGTCGTCGCGAAGCTCGGGGGTCAGGACGCGTCGTCGGTCTCGTGTCCCGAACACGATGTGATACAGGAGGTTTGTCAGCGTATCGGACATGGGTTCCTCACCGCGCCCCTCTGGGGCGCGTCTCTCTCAACGTCTCACACCGGGGCTGAAGCCCCGGCCTTCATGACGGCGCCGCTCCGCGGCGCTCCCGGGCCAACAGCGGGGGTCACCGTTCGTGGTCGTTCTTTGTTCGGTCCATGTGTTATGGTCTCCTCCGGGTTGATCGAACATTTTCCACCGGGATTGATCCGGGGACCTTGCCCCGTCCACATGTAGCGCGTTTTCCCCCCGAACCCTGTGCCTCCCAAGTGGTCATTTCCTGTACGACGCCAATGCCCGAGCATCTCACAGGGCCTCTTCCCGGCACCAGTCGCTGATTTTCCGGACGCGCTCCAGGCTCTCCTCGCCGGCGCCCTCGGGCAGCTCGTCGCTGATGCCCAGCACCAATCGGGGATGGAACAGCTCGACTACGCGCTCCACACACGCCATCAGTTTTTCCTCCGGGTAGGTGGCCAGGAAGAGCACGGCCGGGATGCCGTCCAGCAGGACCTTGTCGCCGATGTGCTCGGCCATCTCCTCCAGCGTCACGTCGCCCTGCGGCTCGGGGGTCAGCGCCTCCAGCCCGTCGAACGGCAAATCGGCCAGGTACGGCAGCAGTTGCTTGAAGTAGCCGTCGATGTGCACGTGTGTGAACGTGCCGGCCTCGCGAAGCTGCCCGGACCGCTTCTCGTACCACGGGATGAGGTATCTTTCGAAGTAGGTCGGCGAGAGAAGTTGCTCGTGGATGTTCTCGCCGAAGTTGACGATATTCACGCCGCCGTATTCGACGATTCCCTCGTAGAGGGGGTCATAGCACCGGTCGATCAGCCCCATGACCTCCTCGACCTCCTCGGGCGCGTCGGCGAGAGCATAGATGAAATCATCCAGCTTCATCCACTGCTGGCAGAGGGCCTGGTAGGGGCTTTTGGGCACCCAGAACTGCGGCTCCCCGCGATCGCCCAGGAACCGACTGCCCTTCTCGAATTTTTCCGGATTGAAAGCGACGGTGCGGCGCTCGAGCAGCCACTTGAGCGCCGGCAGGTCCTGCCGCCCTTTAACGGGGAACTCGACGGTCCGCCAGGTCTTGTCCACGGTCAGGTGGAACTTCTCCACCAGGTCCCCGTGCGGCGTCTTCGTCACCTTCACACGCTCGTCACCGTCCTGCTCCACGACTGTTTCCACTTCGTCGTCGAACTGAACTTCAACCGGGTCCGGCATGCCGGTGTAGTAGTGCACGTAGCGCATCGACAGGCGCAGCTCGTCATAGACCTCCAGCAGGCTCATGCCGGCGAAGCGCTCCGGCAGCCCGGGGCCTTCGACGTGCCAGGCATACCAGGGCTCCATGCGGGGCTGGAAGAAGACGCGAGGCGCCGGCTCGCCCCGGAAGATGCGCAGGTTCAGCTCGCGGTCGGTCAGTGCATTGCTCGCGGACGGCATTGTGAATTCTCCTCGATGCGGGGGCCTGACAAAGGACACCGACTATACCACATGCTCCGGCGCGCTGCACGCCGCCGGACCCGGCATCGTTGACGGTACGAGCCCGTCGTGGTACTCTGTCGGGTCGCGCCGGGTGGACTGACACGGACTGACACGGACGGATATAGGAGGTCACCATGCTGGACCACGTCAAAGCGGCGGCGCCGCTGAAGCTGGGCTACCTGCCGACCCACCGTTACGGCGTCTTCGAGACGGAAGTCGCCGCGCGGGAGAAAGCCCACATCGAGAAGAGACTGCAGGAGCTGGACATTGACTACGTTGGCATCGACTGGCTGAACGAGGAGGGGCTGCTCTACGACCCCACCGACGCCGAAGAGGTGGCCGAGCGGTTCCGGCGCGAGGGTGTGGACGCGGTGTTCGCCGCGCACTGCGACTTCGGTCAGGAGGTGGCGGTCGGACGCGTCTGCAAGGCCCTGCGCAAGCCCATCCTGCTGTGGGGGCCGCGGGACGAGGCGCCCGGCCCGATGGGCGAACGCGAGCGGGACACGCAGTGCGGGCTGTTCGCCACCAGCAAGCTTCTACGCCGCCTGAACCTGCCTTTCACCTACGTCATCAACTGCACGCTCGACGCCCCGCTGTTCGAGCGGGGGATGGACGTTTTCCTCCGGGCGGCGAACGTCTTCCGCTCGGTCCGGGGGGCGCGCATCGGGCAGATATCCACTCGCCCCACGCCGTTCACCAGCACCATGTGCAACGAAAGCGAACTGCTGGAACGGTTCGACGTCGAGGTGGTGCCCACCCCGCTGCCCGACCTCGTCGCGGACGTCGTCCCGCGGGCGGACTCCGAGCAGGTGACCGAAGAGGTCGAGCGCATAGAGGCGCGGATGGACACCGGTGCAGTGGGGGAGGACTACGTGCGCCGGCTGGCCAGCCTGAAGCTGGTGATGCAGGAGTGGGCCGAGGACCAGAAGCTGGATGCGCTGGCCATCCACTGCTGGGACGCCATAGCCCTGCCGCTCGGCATCGTGCCGTGCTTCCTAAACGGCCTGCTGGCGGAGATTGGGGTGCCAGTGGCCTGCGAGACGGACATCAACGGCGCCGTAACTTCCCTTGCGCTGCAGGCCGCCGCGCGGGCGGAGACCCCCATCTTCTTTGCCGACCTGACGATACGGCACCCGGAGAACGACAACTCCGAGCTGCTCTGGCACTGCGGTCCGTTTCCCATCTCGCTGGCGGCCGAGGGCCAACGGCCCGCCCTGAGCGGCCATTACATGCGCCCGGGCGAGCAGCCCGGCTGCGGGAACTTTCGCATAAAGGGTGGCGACATCACGCTGGGCCGCTTTGACGGCGACAACGGCGACTATCGCTTCCTGATGGGGCACGTGCGCGGCTGCGATGGTCCCGAGACGCGCGGGACTTACGTCTGGGTGGAGGCCGAAAACTGGCCGCTGTGGGAGGAGCGCTTGATCTACGGTCCCTACATCCACCACATCGTGGGCATCCACGGCAAGCTGGTGCCGGCGCTCTACGAGGGGATGAAGTATCTGGGCATTCCAACGGACCTGGTGGAACCCGACGAGCGGCAAGTTCAGGCTTACCTGCGGGGCCAGAAGGAGCTATAGGAACGCCGCCGGCGGATGCGGCGCTCCCGGCACCCAAATCGTCCTCGTCCTCGTCCTCGTTCTCGCTCTCGACCTCGACATCTTGGCTGCTTCGGGGAGTCACGGACGGGGTGCCCCCTGAAGGCGCCGACTACCAGCCGCTGGCGGGCACGGCCACGCGGCGCCGCGCATCAGCGGGCTTGCGGGTAGAGGCGTTCCAGCGCCTGCCGGGCGGCGTTGCTCTCGGCCTCCTTCTTGGTGCGCCCCCATCCTTCGCCGCATTCCTCTTCCGCGACCAGCACGACCGCCTGGAACTGGAGTGCATGGTCGGGGCCCTCGGCGCTGACTATCTCGTAGCGGGGCACGCCTTTGCCCTCGGCCTGCGTTTTCTGCTGCAGCACGGATTTGGCGCCCTCGGCGTTGCGCGCCTCGCAGGCCTCGGCCATCTCGTCTTCCACCGTTCTCAGGACAAAGTCGCGCGCGGCGTCCATGCCGCTGTCCACGAATAAAGCCCCGACCACGGCTTCGTAGACACCCGAGACGATCGACAGCGGGTATCGCTGCCCCTGCAGTCCCTCACCCACCTCCACGTGTTCGTGCAGGCCTAAGTCCCTGGCAACGCGCCCCAGCGCGCGTCGGGAGACGACCCCGGACTTGACGACCGTCATCTCACCTTCGCTGGCGCCAGGCATGGAACGGAACAAGTGCTCTGCCACGGCCAACCCCACCACGGCATCGCCCAGGAACTCCAGCCGCTCGTACGAGGGGGCACTGCCCCCCGCCGCGGAGGCGTGACGCAGGGCTCTCCGCAGCAGGGCTGCGTCCCTGAACCGCACGCCGAGCCGCTCCTGCACTTTGTCCAGTTCACCAGCCATGATACCGCTCATGCTACGCATGGTCCTGCGACGTGTCAAACTGCCGGGGACCTTGGCATTGCCCCCGCGCTGCTCTTAGAATGGCGACGGCCAGCGGGCCGGCAACAACGTCTGCGGGGGACCTGAATGCGCTTCTCGTTTGCCCGGATTCGGACGGTCGTCAGCTACGTGGGCAGCATTCTGCTGGTGTTCGCCTTTCTGCTGCTGGTGCCGTTTTTTCTCTCTTTTCCGTTCGCCGACGGTGCACTTCAGGACGTGCGGCCGGGCACTTTCGGCATCCCCATCCTGGCGTGTTTGGTTCTCGGATCGGTCTGCTGGCGGCACGTGCGCCAGCCGCGCTCGCGCCGGCGACTGGGCACACCGGACGCCATGCTCATCTGCGTCTTCTCGTGGGTGCTCATAAGCGCCGTGGGCGCACTGCCTTTCACCTACCACCTCGGCGTCTCCTACGTGGACGCTTACTTCGAAGCCATGAGCGGCTTCACCACGACGGGCATCACCATGTTGACCGGGCTGGACGAGATGCCCCGGTCCCTGTTGTTCTGGCGATCGATGACCCAGTGGGTAGGAGGGTTAGGCATCCTGACGTTCTTCCTCGTAGTCGTCTATCAGGGCGGCCTGTCCCACGCCCTGTTCACGGCCGAGAGCCACAAGATCTCCGGCGGCCGCATCGCCCCCGGCATGTGGAACACACTGAAGATCCTCTGGCTCATCTACACGCTGTTCACCGCGCTGGTGGCTGCCGGGTTGATCCTCTGCGGGGTCAGCATCTACGACGCCATCTCGCATTCCTTCACCTGCCTGTCCACCGGGGGGTACTCGCCTTACGACGCCAGCATCGCCTACTACGAACAGGCCGGTTACACGCATCACGTCCTCATCGAATACATCCTCATCGCGGGCATGTGGGCGGGGGGCACCAATTTCCTGATCCACCACCGCATCATCACCGGTCGGTTCAGCGCCCTGTGGGACAACGACGAAATGCGCATGTGGTGGATCGTGCTGGGCGGGTCGCTGGCGCTTGTGCTGGGCTCACGGTTGATCTCGGTGGAGGGCAGCTCCCTCGAGGAGAGCCTGCGGCACAGCCTTTTCCAGGTCACGTCCATCGCCACCACCACGGGATTCGCCACCCGTGATATCGCGGGCGACTACTTCACCTCATTGTCCCGTCAGGTCTTTCTGGTCCTGATGTTCATCGGGGGCTGCGCCGGCTCCACCGGTGGTGGCCTCAAGATCATCCGTATCGTCATTCTGTGGAAGCTGATGGTGCAGGAGGTGCGCAAGGCCCTCGCCCCTGCCAGTCAGGTGCAGTTCCTGATGGTGGACGGCAAGCGGCTGGACGAGGCGGAGTCGCACCGGACGGCGGCGCTGTTTTTCGCCTGGGTTCTGCTGCTGCTGTTCGGCGGACTGACAACCGCCGCCCTCAGCCCTCACGGGCCCATGGCCAGCGCCTCCGGCATGTTCAGTGCCCTGGGCAACATTGGGCCGTGTTACATTTCCGTGACGGACATGACACAGCTTCATCCGCTGATAAAGATAGTATATACCATGGGCATGCTGGCCGGCAGGCTGGAGATACTGCCTCTGCTCATCCTGTTCAGCCGGCGGGCCTGGCACTGACACACGAACGAAAGCCGGAGGATACACCATGAGAATAGTCATCGCGGGGGCCGGTATGGTTGGCGCCGGTCTGGCCGAAAGGCTGGTGGCCGGCAAGCACGACGTCGTCGTCGTGGACGCCGACCGCGAGGTTTGCGAGCGGGTTTATTCCGAGATCGGCGTTACTGCAATCCACGGCTCCGCCACCAGCATCACAACGCTTGAGGAGGCGGAACTCGACCGCGCCGAGTGCGCCGCCGCCACCATGCGGCGCGACAGCGACAACCTGTGTTTCGCGGTTCTGGCCCAACACATGGGTGTCCAGCGCATCATCGTTCGCATGCGCGACCCGCGCTACGAGGAGGCCTACAAGCTGGCCGGGGCCACGCGGGTGCTCAATATCGTTGACCTGTACATCAACCAGTTCACGTGGGAAATCGAGGAGCCCAACCTGCAGGAGTTGACGGCGTTCGGGGAGGGCAAGGCCAGCATAGTGTTTATCAAGGTGCCGGCCGAATCTCCCGCCGCGGGCAAGACGGTCGCCGACATCGCACAGGACTCGAACTTCCCCGATAACTGCACCATAGCCGCCATCTTCCGCTCGGAGACGGGGCAGTTCATCCTCCCCCGCGGCCACGCCACCATCGAGGCCGGCGACCGGGTGTACATGGCCGCCAATACGGACGACATCCGCCGGGCGGCCCGCTTCCTGGGGGTCAAATGACCGCGTGTCCCCCCGTCAATCAGTCAAAACACCTGGTGAGGGCCAGCATCCAGTCTTGCGAGTCGGGACGCTCGGGCAGCGGGTGCCCTCGGCGCCATCGGCCGGCCCGGCGCCGCTCCCCGCTCCGCGGGTTGAACCACGTGGTCTCTGACGTTTCAGGCACCCACGAATCATCTGACAGGGAAACGACCTCGTCCGGTGTCAAGCCGGGGGGAAAGTAGACGAGACAGACGCTTCGATCTTCAGCCCTTACCAGTACGTCCGAGCGTTCCGGCGCAGCGCCAGGGCGGGGCGTCATGTTCCACCACGGGACCGACTCGTAACAGGCGCGCATATGCTGCAGTTGCGCCCCACCGGGCAGCGCCAGCCCCTCGTCCCATGTCAGCACCGGCCCCCAGCGGGCGGTTGGGCCCGGGTCCTCCTTCGAAAGCACACCGCCGTACAGACCCTGGGCGCCGTAGCCGAACCCGCAACTACCGCACTGGACGGCTTTGTAGGCCGTGTGCCGGATGCAGGCCGCGTCCGCGACAAAATCTCCCTTCTGAAACCCCTCGTAGTTACACTCGCTTTCGAGAAAAGGTTTGGCAGGGGTTCGAGAGTACAGGTCGTAGTAGACCTGTGGGTCCACCGACGTCCAGTGCCCGCCCTGGACCATGATGAACTCACACCACGGCTCATCGCGCGCTTTCCCGTTATCCACCCCGAGCGCCCAGGGGTGTATCGTCATCGCCCGCTGGTAAGGGTCGTGTTCCTTGATGAAACGGGCGACATCGAGGTAACGCTCGTCGTAGTCCTTTTCTTTCCGGTCGCCGGCCTTCTGGTTGTACTCCTGGGTGACCAGAAATGTGATTGGATAGGCGCCGTAGCGGGCCAGGTAGTAAGACCATAACCGCAGGTGGTTTTCGTATTCGTATGTGTCAAACGACCAGCCCGCGAAGAAACCGCTCACTGCAAGCAGGCCCTGCGAAGCGGCATAGTCGTAGTACCGGTCCACCTCTCGCCAGTAAGCGATGGACTCCGGCGTGGCCTTCTGCACGGCCTCGAACGCGCCGGGTCCGCCCTCGTGCAACGGCCGGTGTCCGTGCATCTGGAAGGCCGTGTAACCCTGGGCAACGCGTGTGTCAACGCACCGCCGGAAGTTCTGGAACGGAACGCCGGCCGAAGGCGCGGCCCACCACGTGTCGGCCAGGTAGAAGAAAGGAGTGCCGTCGCTGTAAGTCAGGTGGCGCCGGTTCGCACCCACTTTCAGGAAGCCGCCATGGGCGTGGAGCGGGTTGTCCCCCCTGCCGGGCAGTACCTCGAACTCCCCCCGGCGCCCGTGAAGGCCCCGGTCCGGCGGTTCACACACGGTCGCCCACGTCCACCGCCCGGCCGTGGTCGGGGTGAAACGGACCTTCCACGTTGCGTTGCCGTTGTAGAAACCCGGCAGCACGACGGATTTGCCCCCCGGGCCGGCGAATGTGGCCGTCATCCGGACCTGCTGAAAGGGGCGTTCGTAGTCGCCAGCCGCGCCGAATTCGAGTTCCGTCACCTTCCACTGTCTGGGTTGCGTGCCCATCTCGTTCTCCTGCGGCGGGCGGCTCATTGCGGCCAGCCCAATCAGACTCCCACCTATGGACACCCCCTGTGCATTCCTCGCGTGAGGTCGGCGACCAGAGGCGGACGATGCAGACCCAGGCTGTCCGCCTCCAGGCGCTCGACAGTCACCTCAGGACGTCCGTAGAAACGGAAACGAAACCTGCTGACTCCCTGGTCAGTAAAGTCTGGATTCGGCCGGTCGGCCTTCCACGGGTCATGATGGGTGGCCATGGGGCTGCGCAGCAGTGTAAAGCGAAGGCGTTGCGGCAGACCGTCCAGCGCGTAGACCTCCGGGCAAACCACGGCCACCCCTGCGCCACCGCCCTGGCCGGGGCAGAGCGTCCAGTCGCGCAGGGGCCGCTCCCGTCCGTCGTTCTCGCGTTCCAGGGAACCCGCCGTGATGCCGTCAACTCGGCGAGTTGCCGGCTCCGGCAGGGGAACGACGAGCTTGAGCAGTTTCCGTTTTTCCGTCCAGTGCACCTCCAGCCGCAACTCAACGAACGGCTCGCCTTCGTAGAGCCGCCACTCCTCGCGCAGCGGGCTGGCGCCGATGGCGCCGGTGCGATAGAGCGCGGAGACCAGCGGCCCGTGGTGCAGCAGGCACGGCGCGTTCCAGCGGGGACTGACGACGGGGCCCTCGGGAAAGCGGTCAACGCCGTGGGCCCAGTTGTCGGTGCGATCGTCGATAAGGGCCAGCCGAGGCAGGGGCAGGGCAACTCCCCCCACCTGTATCTCGCCGCCGGGTCGAAGGTCCAAGGCGACGCCGCTGGCGGCCTCGACTACTTCCTCACGGACGACCATGGGCTGCCGGGGCTCGGGCGGGCCGGACCTCGTGTCGATGCGAAACACGGCCAGCTCGCCGGGCCCCAGTTCCGCTCGGAAGGCCAGCCTGGGCGCGTCGCGGAGCGACTCGGCGGGCAGTAGTTGGAACGGGACGGGCTCGTCCCCCTCGTCCAGGAGCCCCCACTCCGGCTGCCAGGGCTGCCACTGCGTCCACGGCTCAGCCTCCAGATAGCCCTCGAAGGCGCTGTCGGAGGCGTTGCAGACAACGATGCGCTGTAGCGAATCGTCCGGCAGGTCGCGCATCCGCCGTCGCAGGCCGCGCTGGAGCATCCCGTCGGCCGTCGCCCTCGCGGCCCCGAGCTGTGCCTCGACCTGCGGGTAAGCGGAGGGTGTGCAGGTGCCGCCGAGCGTGTCATGGAACTGGGCGAAGCATACGTGACGCCATGCCTTTTCGAGGGGTTCGGAGTCAGCCGGCCGTGCCCCGGTCAGCTCCTCCGCCTGCGCCAGCAGATGCACGCTCCTCCGGACGGTGGCCTTCAAACCGTGCCTCACGCTGTAGCACCCAATGGCGTGGTGCTGCAGCTCGCCGGTGACGGTCGGCAGATGCGGCGCGTCGGCCTCAAGCGCGGCGAAAAACCGGGATGGGGTAGAGAAGACCAGCTCCAGCCCGTCGACAGCATGCCGGTGCCGGTCGATCCATTCGATCAGTGCCGCCGTGGGACCACCCCCGTGGTCGCCGACGCCGTAGAAGCACATTGTGTGCGTGAGTCCCGCGGGCAGGTCGGCGGCCGCCTGGCGGAGCTTCCCCTCGCGGAGGCGGTCGGCCGGCGAGTTGTAGGCCCCGGCGATGCGGAACGTTGTGACCTCCGGCCCGTCGGCGCGACCGCGCCAGCGGAACACCCTGGCCGGCAACGTCATCTCGTGTTCTTGCGGCCGCATCATCACGTAGTACCGCTGACCGGCCGCCCGCATGATGGCCGGCAAGCCGGCGGTGTGTCCGAAGCTGTCCACGTTGTAGGCCACGGCGGGCCAGACGCCGAAACGGTCTTCCAGGTAGCGTCGCCCCACCTCGATCTGCCGCTCGAGGGCAAGCCGGCCGGGGAAGTTGCAGTCCGGCTGAACCCACCAGCCCCCGGTCACTTCCCAGCGGCGCGCAATGACGTGGGCGCGGATCCGTGCGAAGAGGTCCGGATCCGTTTCCTCTATCTGCTGGTAGGTCCAGGCCTGCGAATGGGTGTAGATGAAATCGGGGTATTCATCGAGCAGGTCACAGGCCGTGCGGCAAGTAGCGAGCGCTGCGTCGAGCCCCGCCTGCCACGGCCAGAGCCAGACAGGGTCCAGGTGCGCCTGCCCCACCATGTGAACGGTAATCGTCTTCGCTTTCAACTTCTTTCTCCCGGCAACTTGCCCCGGTACCCCGGAGCCTTAGAATGGGCGGTGGCGTTCCACCCCCGAACCGGCGGCGTGGAGCATGCGGTCCAGCAGTCTCTCCCGCACCTGGTGCAGCGTATCCTCGTAGGTCGGGTCATCCGCCCGGTTGGTGTATTCCCCCGGCTCTTCAGCCAGGTCGTAGAGCACCTCCGCCCCGGCCCGGTAGCGGATGTACTTCCAGTCCCGCGACCGCAGCATGGCCATGACACTGCGGCCCGGCCCGGCATCCATGGCCAGTACGTCTTCGCGGAACTCGTCGTCGTTTTCCTGCAAATAACTCGCAAAGCTCCGTCCCTGCACCTGCCACGGGATGGGTGCATGCGCCAGTTCACACAAGGTTGGCAGCAGGTCTGTCGCTTCCACAAGGCCGTCGAAGCGGTCTCCTTCCTTCAGTCCGGCGGGCCAATGCAGGATGGCCGGCAGGTGCATGACCTCATCGTAGAAGGACTGCTGCTTCGAGACCATGCGGTGGTCGCCGTCCATGTCCCCGTGGTCTGACATGAAGAGTGTCAGAGTATCCTCCAGCTCGCCTCGCTCCTCCAGCGCGTCCATCAGGCGCCCCACCTGCCTGTCCAACAGCGTGCACATGGCGTAGAAGTAACGTCGTCTCTCGCGCCATTGCTCGGGGGTGACGTCGAGTCTGCTGCGGAGCCAGTTGCACAGGGGGGCCGGTTTGTCGCCGTCTTCCGCCTCCCGCCAGTGCGGCTCGGGTAGCTCGACCCCCTCGTATGCGGCGTATATCTCCTCCGGGGGGTTCAGCGGCGGGTGCGGCGCGTACATGCCGACGTGAACGAAGGACGGGCGCCCCAGGTCAAGGAACCGCAGCGCCGAAGAGACGGCGAATCCGGAGTGACTGACTTCGGGCGGCGCGTCAACGGTCCATTGGTGGAAACGGCCCCACGCGCGCATACGCTCCGCCGGCCGGGGAACGCGCATCTCCTCCAGATGTTCGGGGTGCATGGCGCGCAACCATTTCACGTACGCGTCCTCGTAGCACCCCGGCTCCTCGCTGAGAGCCATGTAGTCGAAGCCATAGCGCTCCCGCGGCGCCGGGTCGAGGTCCATCTCGTCGTGCGGCTCGAAATGCAGCTTGCCGCATTGGGCGGTCTCGTAGCCCGCGGCGCCGAAAATATCGGCGCAGGTCGGTCCCCGCTCCGGCGGCAGCGCCTGTCCGTTGCACAGAACGCCGGTGCGGCAGGGATACTGTCCCGTCATGAAGCTGACGCGGCTGGGCATGCAAAGCGGATTCTGGCCGTAGCAGTTCTCCAGGCTTACACCACCCGCCGCCAGCCTGTCCAGATTCGGCGTGCGGACGGCCGGGTTGCCGTTGGCGCCGACGTTGTCGTAGCGCATGTGGTCGGTGGTGATCCAGATGATGTGGCGGGGACGCTTGTCCATAGTTTGCCTCCGATAGTGGTCGTGGCCATGGTAGCCGCACGCCCGTCCACGTCAAGCACGACCGTTCCACTGCGTGGCTGTCACGAGACGCAGAATGACCAGCGGGCGGTTCCGCGGCACCGCGGCCCCTGCGCAGCCGAACTCGATGTACGGCCGGCGGCAGCCTGGGACACCCGCCATGGTCTCGGCCCGTTTTATGCACTATGACTCCGGCGTGGTTTTTCGGGATTTGCCACCGATCAACCGCGTTCGGTCCACTAAAGGACACTTCCCCGGGCGGGGTCTGACCTGGTGGGGGCGTCCGCGCGTCCCGCGATCTGCACGTCGAGTGAATTCCCGGTCGGCGGCCGCCCTGTCGTTTGACAGGTTTTCCCGATCGTAATACGATAAGCGTTCTCATTGCCATGCCCGCCAGCTCGGGAGGATATGATTCATGGCTTCGGGCGAAGTCAACATAGTCTGGCTGCAGGCCGGCGGCTGTAGCGGCTGTTCGGTGTCCTTCCTCAACGCGGTCCATCCCTCCGCACCCGATCTGCTCATCGAGCAGTTCCTGCCCGGGACGCACCTGAGCCTCAAGTACCACCCGACCATCATGGCCGGCCAGGGCGAGGGCGCCCTGCAGGTGCTGGACGAACTCCCCGACGGCGACTTCGTGCTCGCCCTCGAAGGGTCCATCCCGGAAAAGGAGCAGTTCTGCACCATCGGGGAGGCGGACGGGCGCGAGATAACGGTGATGGAGAAGTTCGTCGAGTTGGCCGACAGGGCGGCGCTGGTGCTCAGCGTCGGCACGTGCGCGGCCTTCGGCGGCATCCCATCCGGCCGGCCCAATCCCGGAAGCTACCGGGCGGCCGAGACAGTCATGGGGCAGCGGGGGATCGAGACCCCGGTGGTCAACGTGCCGGGCTGCCCCCCGCACCCGGACTGGATCAACACGACCATCCTGGAGTTCCTGACGGATGACGAGATGGAGCTGGACCCGCTGGGGCGACCCAAGACGATCTACGGGCAACTCATCCACGAGAACTGCCCCCGGCGTCCCTATTTTGACGAGGGTAAGTTCGCCGAGAAACCGGGCGACCCCGAGTGCCTCCACAAAGTAGGCTGCAAGGGCCCCATCACCTACGCGGACTGCCCGCTGAGGGAGTGGAACAACGGGCTGAACTGGTGCGTGAAGGCCGGCGGGCCCTGTCAGGGATGCACGCAGCCGGAGTTCATAGACGAGACCACGCCCATCTACCAGGAGCTGGCCGAGGATCGGCTGCCGAAGATCGGAGAGCAGGCCAAAGTGGGAGATACGGATGAGTAAGATCACCATTGACCCCGTCACCCGCATCGAAGGCCACCTGCGGGTGGAGGTCGAACAGGAGAACGGCCGCGTTACCGAAGCCCGCTGCGGCGGCACGATGGCCCGAGGGCTGGAGTTGATCTTCGGCGGACGCGACCCGCGCGACATACCCATACTCGCCCAGCGCATCTGCGGCGTCTGCCCCCAGGCCCACGCCACGGCGTCCGCGATGGCCATGGACGAGGCGTTCGCCCTGGAGGGCCAGATACCCCCCAACGGCGTGCTGCTGCGCGACATCATGCTGGGGGCCAACTTCCTCCAGTCCCACATACTGCACTTCTACCACCTGGCCGCGCTCGACTACGTGGACGTGACGGCGGTGAAGGGCTACGAGGGGACTGACCCGGACCTGCGCTCGGTGGCCGAGTTCATCGACCGCGGCGCGCTGGCCCCCTTCGTGCCACGCTACGAGGGCGACTACCGGCTGAGCGAGGAGCAGAACGTCGCCGCGGTCAAGCACTACGTCCGGGCGCTGGACGTCCGCCGCAACTGCCACGAGATGCTGGCGCTGTTCGGCGGCAAGATGCCCCACCAGTGCACGGTCAACGTCGGCGGGGTGACCACCCAGGTAACCCGGGACAAGATCGCCGCCGCGTTGTCCTATGTGCGCGAGATCGCCAGCTTCATCGAGGAATGCTACCTGGCGGACATCCTGATGCTGGCCGGCGCCTATGCCGACTGCCTCGAGCTGGGGCAGGGCTGCTCGCGCTTCCTCTCCTATGGTGTCTTCTCAGAGGACGGGCTGTTCCGGCCGGGTCTGCTGGAAGCGGGCGCGGACGAGCCGAGTGCCGTGGACGCCGACCTGATAACCGAGGACGTGAAGAACTCCTACTACGCGGATGACTGCAACGGTTTGCACCCGTCGGTGGGGCGCACGGAGCCCGAGGAGGGCAAGCCGGGCGCTTACTCCTGGCTGAAGGCCCCACGCTACGACGGCAAGCCCTGCGAGGTCGGCCCGCTGGCGCGCATGCTGGTCAGCTACGCCGCCGGCAGCCCCGAGATACAGACCGCCGTGGACGGCTTGTGCAGCAGCGCGGACATCGAGCCTTCCGCGCTGAACTCAACCCTCGGCCGCCATGCCGCGCGCGCACTCGAAACGCAGTTGGTGGCCCGGAAGATGCAGGACTGGATCCTGGCCCTTCAGCCGGGCGAGCCCTGTGTGCTGGCCGTGGAGGTGCCCGAAGAGGGTGCCGGCGCCGGCATGACGGACGCCCCGCGCGGCGCGCTGGGGCACTGGGTCAGCATCGAGGACGGGAAGGTAGCCAACTACCAGGCGGTGGTCCCCACCACCTGGAACGGCTCGCCCCGGGATGCGCAGGGCGTGCCGGGGCCCATCGAGCAGGCTATCGAGGGCGACGCCATCCGGGACACGGACAACCCGTTCGAGGTCGTCAGAACGATCCGCTCCTTCGACCCGTGCCTGGCGTGCTCGGTGCACGTGGCGCGTCCGAAGGGAGCCTGGACTACTTATCTGCCCGTGTGAGAGGTGAGCTGTTTGAGATGAGCAATTCGTCTGCTGCCTGCAAGGTCGCGGTCGTCGGCATCGGCAACCTGCTGTTGCATGACGAGGGTCTGGGCGTGCACGCCGTCAGGCGCCTTGAGGACGCCGCGCAGCGGAAGAACGTGACGTACGTGGACGGCGGCACGGACCCGTGGGCGGCTTTCTCGCAGGTCGAGGATTGCGAAGTCGTGTTGGTGCTCGACGCCATATTGGGCGGTGGCGAGCCCGGCGACACGTACAAGATGTCGCTCCAGGAGGTGGAGGCCGGCAGCGCCGTGCTGAGCCTGCACGGCGTCACCATGTTCCACCTGCTTCAGTACGAGGCGCTGGTGGGCAACCGGTTCGAGGAGGTGCTGGTCCTGGGCATGGAGCCCGAATCGGTCGAGCCGGGCATAGGCCTATCCGGGCGTTGCGAGCAAAGCATGCCGGAGTTCCTGGAAGCGGTAGTCAGTGAGATAGACGGCGTCCAGCAAAGGCTGGCCGCATACTGATGGGAGAGCGCCATGCTGGTGAGCGAACTCAAACCGGATGACGAGATACTGGAGTCGCTCGAGGGCGACACCAGGGTTTTCCTGCTCGGCTGCAACGGCTGCGCCAGCGCCTGCGAGACGGGCGGGGCCGAAAACCTGCCCCGACTGCGCGAACTGCTGGAGGAGGCCGGCAAGACTATCACGGGCTCCACGACCGTGGATTTCCTGTGCGACAAGTCGCTGGTCCGCTCCCGGCTGCGCCCGTTCACGCAGCAGGTCATGGACAGCGACTCGGTGCTCGTGGCCACCTGCGGCGTCGGAGTTCAGTGCGTGGCGGACTCCGTGCTCAACCGGGTGCGCCCCGCCTGCAACACCATAAACCAGGGCGGCACCCGGGGCACCTGGCCCGGCGCGGAGCGGTGCGCCGAATGCGGCGACTGCCTGCTGGACAGGACCGGTGGCATCTGCCCCATCACCAACTGCTCCAAGAGTATGGTCAACGGGCCGTGCGGCGGCACCACGCCGGACGGCAAGTGCGAGGTGGACCGGCAGCGCGACTGCGGGTGGCACCTGATCTACGAGCGCCTGAAGGCCCTCGAGGCCCTCGATCAGATGAAGGAAGTCGTGCCGCCCAAGAAATACGGCAACTACCTGCCCCCCTATGACGTTATGACGACCGAGCACTGGGCGGTGGACGTACCCGTAGCGGAGGGAGAGCAAGATGAGTAACTTTTCCGAAGCCCTGCAGCGTGGCGAGTTCGTCGTCACCGGAGAGATCGGCCCACCCAAGGGCACCAACATCGAGCCCTGCCTGGAAGACGCCGAACACCTGCGCGGCAAGGTGGCCGCCATCAACGTGACCGACATCCAGAGCGCCGTCATGCGCTTCGGCGGGCTGGCCACCTGCAAGATGCTGGTGGACCGCGGGCTCGAGCCCATCTTCCAGATGGTCTGTCGGGACCGCAACCGCCTGGCCCTCCAGTCCGATCTGCTCAGCGCTTACGCCTTCGGTATCCGTAACGTCCTGTGCCTCACCGGCGACCACAACGTCCTGGGCGACCATCCCGAATCCAAGCCGGTATTCGACCTGGAGGCCGTCGGTCTGCTGCAATGCGTGGGCAGCCTCTGCGAGGGCAAGGACATGGCGGGCAATGAGTTGGACGGCGCGCCGGAGTTCTTCCCCGGCGCCGTCGTCACTCCCGCCGCCGACCCCGTCGAGCCGCAGATACTCCGTATGGAGAAGAAGATCGAGGCCGGGGCGCAGTTCTTCCAGACCCAGGCCGTCTACGACGTCGACCAGTTCACCGACTTCATGGGTCAGGTCGCGGACTTCGGAGTGCCCGTGCTGGCCGGCATCGTCTTGCTGAAATCCGCCGGCATGGCGCGGTTCATGAACAAGAACGTCAGCGGCGTGGACGTGCCCGACCACCTCATCAAGCGCCTGTCCGCGGACAAGAAGAAGACCAAGAGCGGCGAGACGGCCGTGGATATCGCCGTGGAAACCATCGAGGGGCTGAAGGACGTCTGCCAGGGCGTCCACATCATGCCGCTGGGCTGGGACCACCTGGTGCCGGAGATCATCGAGCGAGCCGGCCTGTCCAACGGCTCCGCCTGACCGCCTTCCTCACCGCAGAGGGCGGGGAGAACGCAGAGAACGGCCAACGATTGACTTACTGCGGGGATACGTCTGAAGCCCCAATCGTCCTCGACCTCGTCCTCGTTGGGGTTCCGCGGCGGGCGATTCTCACCACGGAGGTGCGGAGCACACGGAGCGAGGCAGATAGAGATTACCACAACGACCACTACGACCACGACGTAACGAACCAGGCGGATGCTGAACTGCGGCAGGCCGACGTGCCGGCTGCTCACTGACCACTGATCACCGCCCAGTAAGCCGCCTGCGGCTGGCCTCAATAGCGGATGGAGAAGCCACCGAACTCCCCCGTGGCATCTTCCCATTCCACCGAGACGTTCTCCACCCGCGCCATGCGGGGTCCCTCCCGGCACCAGGAGACCAGCTTCCGCACGGCCTCTTTGGAGCCCTCGAAGACGGCTTCCACCTTGCCGTCCGGACGGTTGCGGACCCATCCCGTGACATCGAGTTTTTGGGCCATGTCGCGGGTCCTGGCGCGGAAGAAGACGCCCTGGACGCGCCCGCTGATGACGGTTCTGGCGCGTGCTTTCTCTGTCGGCTCAGCCATGGCTGCTCGCACCCCCGATGCGGAAGAATCGGACGAACCGGACCGCAAGCTTTACAGCCGGCGCGACCCGGCGTACGATTGTAGTGTCACAGGTACTCAGTGTAGATGGAGACCCCGTGCCCCGCAATCCGAAAGCCGGCGCCCCGGAGCTGAACGACTTCGGCTGCATCGCGGACGTCTACGACGAACTGGTCTCGTGGGCGCCGTATGACTACTGGGTGGAGCAACTGGAGGCGCGCCTGCGGCGCCACGGCCTCGACCCCGGCGACTGGATACTGGATGCGGCCTGCGGCAGCGGGCTGTCCACCGTGCCCTGGGCGCAGAAAGGGTACCACGTGGTGGGGGCCGACATCAGCGAGCAGATGCTGGCCATGGCGCGCCGCCGTGCCCGGGAAGCAGGGGTGGAGATCGAGTTGCTTCAGCAGGATGTCACGGAGCTGCACCCGGAGCGACGCTTCGACGCGGCCATCTGCATGCACAGCGGGCTGGACTACATACTGGACGACGCCGAACTGCGGCGCGCGTTCGCGTCCATCCGGGGGTGCCTGCGGGAGGGCGGCCTGTTCAGCTTCGACAAGTGCCTGGACATACCGTCCTTCTACAAGGACGACTACACCGAGTCACGGAGCCTGCCGTCCTGCGTTGCGGACTTCGAGTACCGGTGGGACAGGGGTCAGCGCCTGTTCGAGCAGCGCTGCATTGTGCGCAGAACCGACGGCGGACGGCCGCGCCGGACGGAAGTGGTGTATCACCTGCGGGCAACGCCGCCGGATAAACTCCTCGAATGGGTGGAGGGGGCCGGCTTCGAGATGCTCGAGCCGTTGAAGGACTTCACCATACTCGACCCTGGAATGGGCATATTCCGCGCGACGTAGTGGTCAATCACGAATCCAGAATCACGAATTATGAATGAACGACAGGACGGCCGAGGCCGCAGAGGACAAATGACAGATGGTATATGACGAATTGGGCCTGCCTGCGTCCCTCCTGTAGTTCGGCCGCATATGGTGTGCCGTGGCCTGACGGTGCTCAGTTCCGCCTTTCCGGGTGCTTCACGGCCTCGTTGTCTTTGCTTTTCTTCGTGTCCTTCGTGCCCTTCGTGGTGAAAGCCTTCCGTCGTGAGGCCCGCCGAAGGAGGGCACGTCGTGGTCGGTGTGGTCAGCCTTCGCTATCTGTCACTCGAGTTGGCCGACGAACTCCGCGATTCGCTCCAGCGCCTGTTCGATGTGGTCGGTGGACGTGGCGTAGGAGAGTCTGACGTAACCCTCCGCGCCGAAGGCCGACCCGGGGGTGAGGGCCACCTTCGCGTGCTCCAGCAGGGCCTCGCATAGCTGGAGGCTGTTCTCGATGGTGGTGCCGTCGATGCTGCGGTCCATCAGGTCGCTGCAGTTCGGGAAGGCGTAGAAGGCCCCCGCGGGCATGACACACCGAATACCCGGTATGTCGTTCAGCCCCTCCACGATCAGGCGGCGGCGCCCGTCGAACGCGTCGCGCATTTCCTCGACCGGCTCCTGAGTGCCGGTCAGGGCCGTGATGGCCGCCTTCTGCGCTATGGTGTTGGGCGCGCTGGTGGTGTTGCTCTGTATGCTGGTGGCCGCCTTGATGACCTGGGACGGCCCGGCCGCATAGCCCACCCGCCACCCGGTCATGGCATAGGTCTTGGAGAACCCGTTGACGGTGATCACGCGCTCGAGGGCCTCGTCGCTGAAGCCGGCCGGACTCACGTGCACCGCGTCGTCGTAGATGAGCTTCTCGTATATCTCGTCCGCGACCACCCACAGGTCGTGACGCAGCGCTACCTCGACGATGGAGCGCAGTTCGCTCTCAGTCAGCACGACGCCGGTCGGGTTGCTGGGGGAGTTGAGCACCAGGACTCGGCTGCATTCTGTGATCGCCTCCTCCAGCAGGTCGGCGCTCAGCCGCAGGTTGTTGTCGGTGGTGTCGATGGGCACCGGCTCGGCGCCGCAGAAGCGAGCCTGCGCGGCGTAGCTCACCCAGTAGGGCGCCGGCAGCAGCACCTCGTCGCCGTGCTCGACCAGACAAAGCATGATCATGTAGAGCGCCTGCTTGGCGCCGTTGCAGACGATGATCTGTTCCGGAGCGTAGTCGAGGCCGTTCTCGTTGCGGAGCTTGGCGGCGATGGCTTCCCGAAGCTCCGGCATTCCGGCGGCGGGTGTGTACTTGGTATAGCCGGCCTGAATGGCGCGGTGGCCGGCCTGCTTGATGTGTTCCGGCGTGTCGAAGTCGGGCTCTCCCAGCGCGAAGGTCAGAACGTCCACTCCCTCGCGGGCCATCCTCTTGGCCTTGGCGTTGAGCGCGAGTGTTGCGGAAGGTTTGGCGTTGGCGGCGATATGTGACATTTCCATACGGGCAACTCCCGTGTGGGTATGAGTGGAGCAGGTTAACACGTGTCTCGCCCCTGCGGGCGCGGGCATCTTATCGAATCAGCCGCAGGCGCGCAAGCGCCGGATTCCGCTTTCGTGCCACCTGATGAACCTTTACAATCCGGCGACGAACGTCGGGAAAGAATGTCCGGGGGGTATCTACTTCGACGGTGAGGTACTCAGATGACGGATAACTTGAGGGTGGCGGTCATCGGCTGTGGTAAGCGGGGTATCCGGCACACCGCCGCGTACCTCAAGGACGCCCGCTGCGAGGTGGCAGCGCTGGCCGACACTGAGCGGGAAAACGCCGAGAGGCTGGCCGACGAGCACGGGCTGGCGGCCAATGTGTACACCAAACACGAGGTCCTGCTAGCGCGGGAACAACCGGACGTCGTCAGCATTTGCCTCTGGACCGGCCTTCACCTGCCAGTCCTGCGTGATTGCGCCGAGGCCGGCGTCAGAGCGGTTTTCTGCGAGAAGCCCATGGCGCCCACCTGGGGCGAGTCGCTCGAGATGGCCGAGATCGCGCGCGATGCCGGGGTTCAGCTCACGTTCTGTCATCAGCGCCGCTTCCTACCCGGGAATCGGCGGGTCAGGCAGTGGATTCAGGACGGGGTTTTCGGCGAACTGAAGCGTATCGATATGTACGCTCCGCACAATCTGCTTGATTGCGGCACCCACTCGCTGGACCAGGCGTTCATGTTCAACGGCGAGAGGCCTGCCATGTGGGTCATGGGTCAGATTGACGTCCGCGAGGCGCCTGAGCACTACGGGATCCCCCGCGAGCACGTAGCCCTCGGCTATGTGCGCTGGGAGAACGGGGTGCGCGGCGTGCTCGAGGTGGGAGAAGACGCCGAGAAGCCGACCGGCGTGCGTATTCTGGGCACAGGAGGTTACGCGGAAGTGAGCTGGAACGGTAACGTCGGCCCGACGGCCATATATGGCCAGCCCGGCTGGGCGCCGCCGGACTTCGAGAAGGTGGACAGCATGGCTCTGGCGGTGCGGAACAATCTGGACTGCCTGGAGAGTGGCGAAGAGCCCGAACTGTCCATGGAGAAGGCCCTGCGGGCGGCTGAGGTCATCTTTGCCGTATTCGAATCCAGCCGGAGTCGGGCCCGTATCGAGCTGCCGCTGGAGAGCAGGGACTCCGCGCTGCTGACGATGCTGGAAAAGGGCGAAATCGGGCCGAGAGCATGAAGTTCCGGACGACAACTGCAGTCACAGTCGAATGAGAGGAGCCGGAAGATGAAAGTTCCGTTGGCCGCGCGGGCGCGCGGCGCTGAGAATCTGGACGTGACGACCTTTCTGCCCTGGATCGCCAAACTCGGATACACCGGCGTGGAAGTGGGGAAGGGCGTTTTTGAGGATGGCCCCGAACCCGCTGAATTCCGAAGTCTTGCCGAGGAGGCCGGCCTGGAGGTCACCACCTATATGGGTTCCCGCGAGATGCTGCGCGACCAGTTCGAGATGGTGGTCGACGCGTGCGGGACTCTGGGTTGCAGCCACGTTGTGCAGGCGTGGGGCCCGGTGGAGAGTGCTGAGCAGTTGCGGGAGATCGCCGCGGACTACGATGAGACCGGCGCCCGATACCGCGAGCAGGGGTTACAGTACTGCTACCATAACCACGACCACGAGGTGGGAACGGTCTTCGGCGACGAGTGCGCCCTGGACATCCTGCTGGAGAATACCAGCGCTGAGAACTTCAAGCTGCAGGTGGACCTGGGCTGGGTGAGCTATGGAGGGCAGGACCCCGCCCGCTTCCTCAGGGAGCACGAAGGTCTCTGCCCGGTTGTGCACCTGCGCGACGTGGACGATCCGCAGGAGCGTGGACAGTGGGCACCCATCGGCCAGGGCGTCCTGGACATACCGGAGATAGTGAAGGCGGCCCTCAACGGCGGCACCCGCTGGGTAATCCTGGAGCAGAAAGCGCTTGGCGGCCTCACTCGAGACCAGGGCATTGAGGCCTGCGCCGAGTACATGCGTCGGAACGGTTTGCTCTGAACCGGTGGGCCAGCCACGAGCAGAGGCTGCCCCGTCGACTGCACTCCCACAATTGGCAGAGGACAGGGGTCTTCGGGGTCCTGACTTATTCGGTCAGCCTTTCTCCGGGGAGGGGGTTGCTGCCGCCGTGGGCGGCCCGTATTCGCTCAAGTTTCGCCGTCAATCTTTCCACCATGTCCGGACGGTCTCCGTAAAGGTTGTGACGTTCGGAGATGTCGTCACGCAAATTGTAGAGTTCGCCTGGGTAGTCGTGTTCTGCGTAGCCCCGGAGTTCCATGAACCATTCAGGTTCGTCGGCGTCATTTCCGCTGGGAGCGTCGATGAAGACCCAGTTCCCCCGACGCAGAGCGAACTTGCCCGACATGCTGTGGTAGATGGCGCTTCCCCGCGTCGGTTTCGCGACCTCACCGCTCAGCAGTGGTAACATCGAGACACTGTCTTCTGCCGCGTCCGCCGGCAGTTCGTCACCGAGGATTTCGGCACAGGTTGCCATCAGATCGACCATGCTGGTCAGTTGATGGCACACAGACCCCTCGGGGATCACCTCCGGCCACCGGGCAACGAAGGGCGTTCGGTGGCCGCCTTCCCAGGCATCCCGTTTGATGCCCCGCAGTTGCGCCATGCTGTAGTGACCGTATTCCCTGATCCGATTATAGGCGCCGATGTCGTCACCGGTGCGGCCTTCCGGGCCGTTGTCGCTGCTGAAGATGAGGAGGGTATTGTCCGCGACGCCGGCGCGGTCGAGCGCGTCCATGATCTCCCCCACCACCCAGTCCACCTCGTAGACGAAATCGCCGTATTTGCCGGCGCCGCTCCGCCCTTTGAAGGGCTCATTGGGAACGATGGGGGAGTGGGGAGAGGTGAGGGGGTAGTAGACGAAGAACGGCTGACCGGCTGCGGCCCTCTCCCCGATGTGCTGAACGCAGCGCCGGGTGAACTCCGGGATCATCTTCTCCAGTGACCAGCCGGGCACGGCCATGCCGGGGTTGCCGTACATGTCTTCCGGCTTGGGCCGGGTGGGCACTTCGACCAGATGGTCGTCCTCGAACCAGGTATACGGGGGGAAATTGGGCACGTCGACGCCGAAGTAGCTGTCAAAGCCCCGGTTAACCGGGCCGCCGTCCAAACGCCCTGAGTGATCGATGTTCTGCTCGTACCCGGCGCGCGAGACATCGCTCTTCCAGTGTCCAAAGGGAAGTGTATCGTTCGGATGCTCCCCGTTTCTGGTGGGCCAGTCCCATCCCAGATGCCACTTGCCAAAGCATGCCGTTGAGTAACCATGCTGCTTGAGCAGGCCGGGCACCGTCAGACGGTCCGGTTCGATAAGGGCTCCGTCCCACTCCCACACGATGCCGTGCTTAAGGCGGGAGCGCCAGGCATAGCGCCCGGTCAGAACGCCATAGCGGCTGGGGGTGCAGACGGCAGAGCCCGCATGGGAATCGGTGAAGCGCATGCCCTCCGCGGCCAGCCGGTCCAGGTTGGGCGTGGGGATGCGGGAGTCCGGGTTATTGGCACACAGATCGCCATAGCCCATGTCGTCGGCCAGAATGTAGATGATGTTGGGAGTCGCCACGCCCTGGTTCCTTTCAGCAGCCGGCTTGATTGATGGAGGTACGTTTCGGGTCTTCTGAGAGGCTTTCCGTTTGCCGTGGCTTCTCGATGGTGCGCCGAGCGCATGAGAAGCGGGCCTCTGAATCTCTTGGGAATGGGCCATGCACTCTTGCCATCATCAGGGGCTCTCTGCGCCTTCCAGGGGCGCGGGGTTGAAGACGGCCAGGGCGTCGTGCATTCGCCGACACACCTCCGGATGCTCTGCGGCCAGGTTGTCGGCCTGGTCAGGATCATTCCGCAGGTCGATCAGCGAGGGTTCTCTTTCCCCGCCGGGCCAACAGGAGTAGATCCAGTTCGCGTTGACGGCCTGCGCCATGTGCACGCCGTTGTGTATGTACCCGTTGAAGGCGTAGGACCGCGCGGGTCCTGCCTTGCCGTTGATGGCGGGCAGCAATGAATCTCCCTGAAGCTCGTCGGGCACCGGAACGTCGAAAAGCTCCAGCAACGTCGGATGCAGGTCCCACGGTTGGGCGATGCGCTCGACCCGCCGCCCCTCCGTCTGGCCCGGCAGCTTGATCAGCAGAGGCAGGCGGATTAGACCGGTGCGCAGCGGCAGCCAGTGGGTCTCCTCAATGTGGTGCCGGCCGGCTACGAGCCAGCCACCGTCCGGGCCGACGAACCACGGCTTGCCCACGCAGCCGGCGTCGCCTTCGTGCCCCGCGTAGATGCCGTGGTCCGTAGTGAAGAAGATGGCGACTTCATCCAGCAGACTCAGCTTCTCCAAGGTGGCCAGCAAACGGCCCACGGCGCTGTCCACCATGGTGCATTCGGCCGCGTAGCGGGCCTGGATGTGCCGGACTTCCCGGTCGGTTATGCCGAGTCGCCGGTAGAAACCGTAAGGCGGGCATTCCAGCGCCCGTCCGTCGTAGCCCGGATCGTAGCGGTCGATGTACCACTGCGGCGGATCCCATGGTTCGTGGGGATCGAAGGTCTCGATCCAGAGCAGGAAGTTGTTCCGCGTCCAGTTCCGCTCCAGCCATTCGCAGGCCGTTTTGAACGTGCCGGGGGCGAAGTAGTCCTCCTCCACGCGCCGGTGAGCGCGGTTCATCAGCACCCGGTGGTAGAGTCTTGCGGGGTATCGGATCAGTTCGTGCGGCACGGGCATCTCCAGCGGTACGCTGTCATCCGAGCTATACGGGTCACCCTCCTGGCCGCGGTTGACGGTGTAATGGCTGAAGCCCTTGAACATGTTGGCCCCGCGGGTGGCGCCGTTGGCGACGTCGGTGATCATCATAGTGTGAACGCCGCCCCCGGACAGGCGCGCGGCCATGGTCACCTCGTCGTCCCGGATGTTGGTCCAAGGGTTGAAGGCGTGTCCGGGGGCGTGCCCCTTGCCCACGTGGATGTCGCGTCGGTTGGGCCCGGTGGGGAAGGAGCCGTTGTAGGCCGACTCGAAAACGTGGGACATGCCGGCCAGGCGGTCCAGGTAGGGTGTGTGCACCCAGTCGTTGCCGTAGGCCCCAAGGTGGTCACGACGAAAGGAGTCCGACATGACAAAAACGGCCTTCATGGAGCAGCTCCTCAGCATCTTATGGTCCGCGCGTTCGCTGTCCGGGCAGCCTACCAGAGCGCGTCCCCACGCGTAAAGCGCCGCTCCGTCAGCGGCATGGTGATTGGACGCTGTGTGGTGTGCCCACTACAATCTCGCCACGGTCAAGGCACTTTTGCGGGCTGCGTTCGCCATCACG
>JAWODG010000039.1:0-7473 GCA_046483385.1 Candidatus Brocadiia bacterium
AGGGTGGATACCATACACCAGGGGGACCGGGAAGGACAAAAAGGAGATACCAGCGAAGGTTGTTTGGGTCGGTGTCCCAGGCCTCAATGATGTTGCCCTCTGCGTCCGGAGGGGCTGCGCGTACCGGGCCAGCTTGAAGACTCGCAGCAGGCGGAAAGCCCGCAGGAACCGCAGATCGAGGCCCATCATCATGGGAAGGTAAAACGGCAGGATGGCGGCCAGGTCGATCAGCGCCATGGGGGTGACGGCGAACCGCAGGCGGCCCCGCAGCGGGCGCCTGTAGCGGTGGACGCTGGTGCAGCTCCACAGCCGCGCCAGGTATTCCGCGGTGAAGACGGCCACCGAGAACACTTCGAACCCGTGGAACCAGGCCCTGTAGGGCCCGCCGATGGCATCCACCGTCTCAAGAACCACGGCCATGACGTTCAGGCAGATGAGGATCATGATGCCGATCTCGAAGGTCCGGCTGGGCAAGTCGGTGTCGTCGCCCAGTCCCTTCTCCATCACTTCGAAGACGCGTCGCTTCAGTTCGCCCGCCATGGTCTCGCCCGCTGGTAGGGTAAGCCGGCGCCCGTGCACCGACAAGTTTTGTGCATGTATAGCGCAATTTCGGGGTTGACCACAAGGCCATCGAGGGGGGCGTCTTGCCCGGTCCCGACTCTGTGCACAGGCAGACTCATCGGCCGCACCCGGGAAGCGAATGGACTTCGGGAGAAGACACCGGGCTCCGCACTACCCCGAGCATGCTGTGTGGCACGGCTCTTGCAGTTATTGTCGGCTTCCCCCGACGTTCTTTGCAGCAGTAAGTGAACTTTTTTCCCTGCCGCCGCACTAAGGCGTATGACGAGAGGGGCACCGGGGGTAAGTGTCACACGTCCTGCTCCTTTCTGTCAGGAACGCTTTTTGCGAACCAATGGGGGACGCCAACAGCAGGAGGTGGATCAACGATGACCGACGAGAAGAAACAAGACTACGAAGAGCTCGAACGCGATCTGAACGATCTGCAGCAGCGTCTTTTCCGTGAACTCCAGCAACGCCTGGTCAACGTCGGGAATGTCTCGTCCGACGACCCGAGCGAGATGGCGGACATGGCCACGGACGGAGAGGTGGACTTCATGGCCGCCGTCTCAGCGGAGGCCGGCTCGGATACAGTGCGCGAGATCCAGGAAGCCCTCAGGAAGGTCGAAGAGGGGTCCTACGGCGTCTGTGAGGACTGCGGGACCGACATCCCCAAGCGACGTCTGGAGGCCCGCCCCTTCGCCACGCGCTGCATCAAGTGCAAGGAGGCGCAGGAGCGGCGCATGTACCAGTCCGCCCCGCGGTCCTACGTCCACGGGCACGTGCCCGCGGCCGTGAACCTGGGCGAAAGTGAGGGCGAAGAACAGCCTGAGTTCGAAACGGACATCGGCGACGTGATGCGCGAGCTGGAGGATATGGAAGCCAACGAGATGTTCTGACGGACCTGCCGAAGGACCGGAAGACATCCTCCCACAGAGGAATGCGTCCCGCGCGGCGCATTCCTCTTTTTTTTGCGCCAACTGCCAGAATGGCGCGCATCGGGGGCGGGTCGGAAAATGGTTTCGCCCTTCAACGGGCCCTCGGGCCATCCGGGCGGCCTCTGCCCCGTTGGCACAGTCCGCCCGGCATCGACCCCGAGACTGCCGTTATGGCACACCCTGGAGGCAAAGGAAAAGCCCACGCCGGAAGGGCGCGGGCTCTCTCTGGTGACCCCACGGGGAGTCGAACCCCGGTTGCCGGATCGAAAGTCCGGTGTCCTGGACCACTGGACGATGGGGCCATCGTGATGAGAAAGACTATTCTACCCGATGGCGCCACGGGTTCAAATGTCAGCGGAGGTCGGCGTCCGAGTGTATCGCGAAGGGACACACCGTATCATCAGTGGTCACGGACCGGGGCCCCCGTGAGGGTCCCCTCGATGGCCACTTCCAGCAATTGCGTGCTGCCGTCGCGTAACCTTCCGGTTCGCCGACTCACGTCCACCCGCACCTGTTTCTCGGTCGTGCCGAAGCGGCTTGCCCTCGACCGTGCCAGCTCCACAACGTGCTCTCGGGCAGCGCGCACCGCGGCCGGCAGGGCGGGGAATTCCCGCCGCCCGTCGGGCGCGTAGAAGACGTAGTTGCCCAGCCGTCCCGGGCGAACCCGCACCGTGGCGCGGACCACGACCTTGCTGACCACCGCGCCCACGGCGTTGGCTACCTCGGCATACCGCGGCACTATCGGGCGTGTGCCCAGCAACCGACAGGCTTCCGGCAGGTAGGCGGCCACGGGGGCGCCTATCCCGACCACCGGCCGCAACTGCTCCCAGCGCAGCCGGAAGGTGTCGCCCTCCTGCCGGTCCAGCGACAGCTCCAGCAGTTCGCGGAACCGGTCAAAAGCCTCCGGGGAATCGGCGACCTCGTCGATGCTGAGTTCCCGCCGCATGAGCGCCATGGCAAGCCGGCGGGCGACCTGCCGGCGGACAGTCCGGGCGGCCTCCTGTTCGTCCAGACCCAGCACGCGCCCGAGCGCGCGCAAACCCAACCGTGCGGCTTCCGTCTCGTGTTCCGAATACTCGCCCAGCACGTGGAGCGCGTCCGTCGGCGTGACGGCGCTGCGGCGCAGTAGTCCGACTTTCTCCAGATGGCCGGTCTTGAGCAGTTCGGGGGCCAGCACCCCGCACTCCCGCGCCAGAGTCGGCCGCGAATGCGGCCGCCCGTGAAGGGACTCGATGATGCGTTCTTCCTGAGGCGAGAGCGCACCTTCGGCGGGCCAGCGGTCCAGAACGTAGAATTCGGCCGGGTTCGGTTCGGCGGCTCCCGAGGCCGCGCGTCGGTCGAGTTCGCGGAGTTCTTCCAGCACTTCCGGATGGTCCTGTGCCAGCAGGCAGAGAGGCACCACGCGCTCGGGGCCGACCTCCACGTCTCCGCGCTCGCCGGGTCGCACGATGCTGTCGCCTCCGAGGCCGGTGGTCTGAATGTCGGCGGCCGTCACGCTTGTCCTCCACTCCCCCACCCGTGCACCCTCGTCCGTCAGGGATACGCGGCCGTCCTGCAGGGCCGCGATGTCGGTGGTGGTGCCGCCCATGTCCACGACCAGCGCCCGCTCCCGACCGGTCAGAAACAGGCCGCCCGCTGCGCTGGCGGCAGGGCCGCTCAGCACCGTCTCCACGGCGCGCAGACGGGCCGCCTCCCGCTGCATCACTGAACCGTCGCCACGAACGACAAACATCGGTGCGTCGATACCATGAGCCTCCAGCACGTGCTCCACGGCGTCCAGCAGGCCGTCGATCAAGGGGATCAGGCGGGCGTTAAGCACGGCCGTGTGTGCCCGGGCGACGAAGTTCAGCCTCCCGGAAAGCTCGTGCCCGCAGACGACCGGTCGTCCGAACTCCCGGCGCAAAATATCCCGCACCCCGACCTCATGGTCCGGATTGCGCACGGCGCCGTAGCCGCTGACGGCGAACGCCTCGGCCCCCTCCTCGACGAGCTCGCGGGCAGCCCGGAGGACTTCCTCCTCCTCCACCGGGGCCTCGGGCTCCCCCTCAATGGTCATACGGGCCCCCAGAGTGCGCAGCAGAGGAGTCCTGATGCGCCGGGCCGACTCGGGGTGGTAGGGCATCAGCAGCAATCCCACGGGACGCCCTCGGCCCTCCACTATCGCATTGGTTGCCAGCGTGGTGGAGATGCAGACGTAGCCGATGCGCGGGAATTGTCCGGTGTCAAGACGGTCGAGCGATTCTGCAATCCCGTCCACCAGATGTCGGTGGGTGGTCAGCGCCTTGGCTTTGGAGAGCACCCGCCCGCTGGTGAACTCATAGAGGACGGCGTCGGTGTAGGTCCCCCCGGCGTCAATGCCGAGCCCTACGTCAACCCCGTCGCCCGCTTCGTCGCCGTCATCGCCGTAATAGAAGGTACCCACTTCGATGGAGTCCGTGGCGGCGTCCGGCTGTTGCGCACCTGTTGAGCCGACCATGCCTTCCGGCGCCGGCACGGCGGCGAAGATGCGCTCGTCGTTGGTGGCGGCCACCATCTGGCCCGGCTCGACCACCAGGAAGCGCTCATCGTCCCAGCGTCCGCAGACCAGGTCCTCCAGCAGGCGCATGCTTCCCTGCAGTTTCTCGTAGTCCCAGTCCGCGGCCTCCGCCAGAACGCGGGTCAGTTCCTCATGGTCGGACGTGGCGAAGCCGTGGTCGATGAGAGCAGCCCGGCGGTAGTTGCGCCGCCAGCTTTCCAGGAACTCGACGATGTAGCGCGCGTTGTCGGCCCCATAGCTCTGGCAGAACTCCTCGTAATGGGGATGCGTCGAGGGATCGAACCGAGTGGCCGCCTGTATCCGCATGCGCTCCGGGTGGGCCTTCTTCTCGTACCATCCCGTGGTGAAGTAAAAGGTGCCCGGGTGCTCGATGAACTGCTCGCGGTAGTCCTGCGCGCTGCCCAGGAACAGCGCTATGCAGTCGTGGGCGCGCGGCAGAACCAGGGGGACGTCGCGCGCCACCAGGCCCACCGTGCCTCGCCCGCAGAGTCCGTAGGCGAAACAGACGGCGTCGTAGCCGCCCTCCCGCGAGGCTTCGTCAATGGCTTCCTGGGCGCGCAAACGAAGCTGGTCGGGCGCCGCGTGCAGGCCGGCGTCCAGCAGGTGCACCTCGACCTCGTTGGCCGAGGCGTCCGCAACGGTCTGCAGCTCCTGCTCAAATACACCGCAGGCGATAATCTTCAGCTTCTGCACTTCGGGTATGCTCTCTCGTGGTGAATGAGGTCCAGTAGGAGTACGTCCATCATATGCACCCCTGCGGAAAGCCACAACCGAAGAGGCCCGCTACACCGGGACGCGGCCCGTGCCGGGGGTGGCGAGAGCAGGGCGCAAAGAGCACCAGCTCCGCCGGAGAAAGCCGCCGGGACCTGCGGCAGAGATATCGGAATACAGCGCACACCGAACCAGGGAAAAGGCTTCAGCCCGTTGCACGAAGTATCTGACTCTTGTATTTATGTACTTGTGGGACATTGCAGATTTTGGGAAGGAGGGACGAGGCATGCTGCGTTACACTGCTGTTAGTTGCGTGTTTGCATTGGCGTTGCTCTGCGCACCGGTGAAGGCCGCGCAGGCGGACCCCGCGACACAGGTGAGGGACGCTCTCCGGGCGGGCGCTCGCGAGCGGACTGTGGGGTTCTACCCGTTCGCCAGCCTTAGCGCTGCCGCACCACAGCCTTTGCCCGACCGGTTCACCATGGGACCGCTGCCGGACAAGCGGGTTCTGCACGAGTCGAAGTCCCTGGCCGGTATCGTCCAGCGATTGAGGGCCCTGAAGGCTCGAGAGGGGCCAGATAGCCTCACCCCCCATCTGGTCGAGGCGGGGGCTTGCCTGGAGTCCGAGGAGCCCGCACTGCGCGGCGCGGCATGCGAGTTCCTGGCGCACTTCCCCGTGGACACCGTTGAGCTTGACCTGCTGCCGACACTGGGACAACTGCTCAACGACGACGCCGTTGCCTACCCGGATGTGCCCTTTGCTGAACCGCACAGAAGTGCCGAGTTCCAGGCGCAGATGGGAACATCGGATGTCCGCGTACAGGACCTCGCGCGGGTCGCCGTCCGATGCGCAACAGGCCTCACGTTCCCGGACGCAGACAGGTTTCAGACATGGTGGAAAGCAAACGGGGACTATCGCCGGCGCCTTTGGTACTGGGCTCAGCGTTGGCGAGACCGGGATCCTCGCGCCGATATCGACATGCTGGACGACACCGACTTCGCGATGGGACTGCGCATATTCATCCTGGCCGACTGCGAGCAGGCGTTGCGCAATGAAGCGGCCATGCCCTGGCTGGCCAGCGGGGCCGCATGGCATGCCGACCAGGTGCTTGGACCGCCCGTGCACTGGCGGGTGAGCTACGAATCCGTGCCGACCGGCCCCCGGCAACCTCTCGATGCCGACCGCATGGTGAGGATGGAGAAGGTGGACAGCCTGCGGATCACGCCCCGGGTGCTTGCCAGCTTTGTCCGACGCACCCGGCAGCGCCGTCGGCTGCTGGAGGTGCTTGCCGGCGCCGCCACATGGTCGGCAACGGGGGTGTGCGGAAGCCATGAGTTGGAGGCCTGCATGGACGCCATCGCCGCGGGACGCCACGTGTTCGGCCCGGAAGATGCCGCTTTCCTCCGCGCCGTACTTCAGCGACGAGTCGGCCTGGCCGGACACGTGGAAAAGGTCCACCGAGAGCTTGTGCTGCTGGTGGCCGAACTGGACGCCGAGAAGGCGGAAGAGGTTTTGCTTTCGGCCATCGAACGCGAGCCGGGAGACCCCGTGCTACCGGCGGCGTTGATGGACGAAACGGGTGCGAAGCATTGGGACCTGATCAAGTCGATCTACATGCGACAATGGGACGGACAAGCCGAACTGCCCGAGTTCCCCGACCGTGTGTATATGGACCGACATCCGGATACCAAGCCGAACATCGTCCGGGCCGTCAGCCGGCTGGAACGAGGGGCCCGCGAACGGCTGGCGGAGCTGTTCAGTGTCGAGCAACTGGGCGCCGGGGCAGCCCCGACCCATGGCCCCTCTCTGCGCGGACCCGAGTCCTACAAGCAGCGTCTATTCCAGGCTTTCGTCGATGCCTGTCGCGAAACCAACGGTGGCGAGCCAGTGGTGCCGCCTGATCTTGCCGAAAGCGCCTGCTATGAGGTCAGCAAGGACATGCGCCTGGTAGCGGAGCACAACGCGGGCGTGCCAGCCGCGCGGGAGCGGGCCATTCGGCTCATAGAGCAGTTCCTTGACCGGACCGGCACGGCCAGCGGCCCGCAGGGAAACGGCTGAACCGTTTGGCGTTCAGGCGCGGGGCGCAACCCGAGACATCGGGGCCGTCACCCCGGCGAATGGCCTGTCCATGGGGCTTCCGCTTCGGCCCGTGCGATAATTGGCGGAACTTTCGCTGGTCTCTACCGTCTAATGGCGTAGACTCGACTTAGTTCGAACCGCTGACATTCGCCGGAGAATCGAGATGCGCGCTTCCGTTACCGTCGCGTTCCTGGTCGCCATCGTGCTGGGCTCGTTCGCCACCCTCACCGGTCCTGGAGGCGCCGTCGGTCAGAACGAACCTCCCGGGCGCCCTGCGGCCGATCCGCCCTCGATGGAAAAGGCGGACGAGCTGTTCGAGGAGAAACACTACAAGGAGGCCGCGGCGGCATACGCTGCGGTCGTGGAGGCCGAGGGCGAACGATGGCACCGGGCCGCCGAACGCGTGGTGATGTGCAGGTTACGTCTTCAGTTATTCGACGAAGCCATCGAGGCCGCCCTCGACTACGTCAAGCGCACCGCTGGCACCCCTCAGGAGGCCCGCGCCGAGCGTCTGACCGGCCATCTCTACATGCTGCTGCCCCACTGGGGGACCCGCTCGGGAGGTGAGTTCCACCGCGCCGAACACCGCCAGGGCATCCGCCTCCATAGCTGGCAGTACGACAAGAGACACGCCGTTCGGCACATGGAAC
>JAWODG010000054.1:0-7135 GCA_046483385.1 Candidatus Brocadiia bacterium
CCGCCGCGATCGCGTATCTCGGTCTCACAGTCCACGGTGAAGCGGGCGGCGCCCAGTTGCCGTCCATCGCTGTCGACGTGCTGGACGGTGTGATGACCCAGCGCCCCCGTGGCGCGGAAGTCTGCCGCGTCCTCAGCGGGCATGCGCATGTACTCGCGGCCCCTTCCGTCCAGCACTACGAGTTCCCCGCCCTCCGCTCCGTGAATTGTGACCACGTCCAGAGGGCGCACAACCGTCCGTTCCGTCTCTATTCTTAACATTGGGTATCCCCTTCCATATGGCGCCAAACAGGCGGATCGTCAGGGCCGGGCCCGGAACTTTCCATGCAGGGTGACGATGCTCCACGCGGGCATGCTGACGTCGGCCTTGCCGCCGACAACCGGCGTTTCGGCCAGCCGCGCGCAGTCCTCGCCCTCGCTGGTCCTGTAGGTGGCAAATTCGCGGACCTCACACCCTCCGGTGAACTCCAGCCCGACGAGCGTGGACTCGCCCCGGCGGTTAAGCAGCACCACGGTCAGCGTCCCGTCCTCCTCGTGGACGAACGCGCTGACACTGACCGGCGCCCCGTCCGGGCTCGCCTCCACCCGCACCGCCCCCGGCCGGATGAACCGGAAGAAGTGTTTCGAGACGAAGTATTTCTTTGTGGGCGCGGCCATGTTCATCAGCGCATAGACGCGCGCCGACGCCACGTCCGTTATCTGCCAGTAGGACCACCCGGAGATGTTGCCGTAAACCAGCGCGTTGTGCAGCTTGCCGCCCAGCCGGTTCAGCGCCCCGCGCGGCCATGACGGCTCCTCTCCGGAGGTCTCGGTCATCCACAGCTGGCGGTCGTATTCCTTGACCCGGTCCCAGAGGGCCGAGTTCTCCTCGGCCGATCCGGCGGATACGATGCCGTCGGCGTAGCCGTGTGAGCAGACGATGTCCAGATGAGGGGCGGCCCGCGAGTCCTCCATCACCGCATCCACGTAACCCATCACGCGGTCGGGGAACTTCGTCATGTCCTCCGGTCCCATGACGCGCGTCTCGAGACCCAGCTCCTCGAACCGGTCCCCTACAGCCTTGACCGCGTCGCGGAACTCCTCGGGGGTGTAAACGCAGGAGTTGTAGGGCTCGCGGAAGTAGAGTTCGTTCTGAATGCTGATCCCGTAAAAGGGGAACCCGTATTCGGCCTCGACCCCGCGCGCCCATTCCGCCAGGTAGTGGGCGTAGTGCTCGTAACGGTCCCCGCGCAGGTGACCGCCCTCGGTGGTCTGGTCGTTGGTCTTCATCCACGCGGGTGGGCTCCACACCGAACCGATGACCTTGTTCCTGTCGGGATTGTCGGCATGAACTGCGGCGGCGAATTCCAGCAGCGGCTCCATGTTCTGGTGGCCGAAATCGAACTCCTCGTACGTGATGTCCGCTGGATCCTCGACCTCGTCGGGCAGCACCTCGGGGATGAGCGGCAGGCGCACCATGGAGGCGCCAAGGTCGTGGATGTATCGCTCCCGAAACTCGTCCTTCGCGTAGAGCGCCTTGACGTCCGCCTTCCACGAGATGAGGCAGGTCCCGAATCCGTGCACCGTCTGGTGCCGGCGGGCGCAGTCAACCGTGACGACCTCGTCCTCCTCGGGCATTCCGGATGCCCAACCGGCGAACACGACTAAGAGCACAGAGACCAGCAGAACCGTCAGAGACATCGAACACTCCTCAGCTTCTTCAACACATGTGTGGCCCCGGCCGAGCACTTGCTCATCGTCCGCGGACCATGATCGGGGGGCGTTCCAGTGCGAAACGTGGAACGCGCCCCAGAGTAAAGGTTACCCCGCGCAGGTATCAAACGTCACGTCGTCTCCGGTGCCCGCTCGCCTCGGCGGGCACGCTACGCGGACCGCAGTTGCACACGAACCGCGTGGGGCTCTGGCCATACTGCCCCAGGTAGTCGGCGAACCGCTCCCACATACTCCGGTTCTCCCGGCAGAAAGCGCGCGGGATATCGGGGGCAACGCGGTCCAGTTCGTCGAACAGCACTTCGTATATCCCGGCCCGGTAGTCGTCGGGCACCACGTAGAAGGGGCTGACCTCCCGCCCCCGGCTCGCCCGCATCACGTCCAGGAACTCCTCGTCCAGCAGGTCGGTGTCAAAGGATTCGACGATCGCGGCGTAGTCCTGGAAGCGGTGCGACTCCAGGGTGAAGAGGTCCGGGCTCACCGCCTCGCACAACCGGCGCACCATGCGGCGGTTCTCCTCGCGCCATCCCTTCACCGGGATAATGGGACTGAAGCGCACGCGCACCGTGTAGCCAGCCTCCTCGCAGCGGCGCATGGCGCCGATCCGGTCCTCCATGGCCGCCGTGCGATGCTCGAAGAAGCGGCTTTGGGTCGGCCCGCTCAGACTCCAGCAACACACCGTTTGACCGCCGTGATCCAGGTCCAGCAGGAAGTCAACGTTGTCACTCTTGCCGACGTACACTTCCAGAAATCGGTTCGGCCGATCAGCAAAGTACTCCACCAGCAGCTCCGCCGCGCCGTACTCCGGCTCAAAGCAAACCGGGTCGGTCCAGTTGTCCCACTGGAACAACCGCTGGGCCGTCTTACTGTCCAGGTAACCGTCGAGCCGGTCAACCAAATCCTCCACGTTGACCATGACGTTGATGTAGTGGGCGAGCTGACAGTAGGCGCAGCGGAACGGGCAACCGCGGACGGTGTGCAGCGCGTAATGGGGCTGGCAGACGTATCCAGTCTGCGCCGCCCAGTCCGGCAGCCTGTCCTGGCCGTCGAACCCCGTGTAACCCAGCAGCTTCAGCCGGTCCAGGTTGGGGAACGCCTCCCGTCGCCTCTCTCGCTCCGGTTCGGGGTCGTCAAACCGGAAGCGGTTCAGTATCACCACCGGCTCGAAGTCCGCGTGCATGCCGTGACGGCGGGAGACCAGTGGCGGAGGCAGCTCATTCGCCACGATCTGCTCCAGTTCAGCGTCGTCAACGCACAGTGCTTCCCCCGCCTCGATGCACTCCCGCAGTCGGGCGATGCGGGCGGCAGCGCGGGGCTCCTCGTCCGCTCCCTCGACTATGAGCAGCTTTGAAGCAACGATCGTGTCCATGGCGCGTCAGGTGTAGTGGAAGTGGGCCGTGGCGCGGCAGTCGGCGTCCGCAGTCACGCGGACCCAGTGGGCGCTGAAGCCGGGCGGAAACTCATGGTGCACGTAACCGGCCGCCCCCACCTCGAACGTCTCGTAGGTCCGCCAGCTCCCGTCCCCCAGGAAGTCCACCTCCACCGTGAAGGTCACTTTCCGCGCCTCGCCATGCGACAGGTGCAGCACTTTCCTGTCGAACCCGGTCATCAGGAAGGGGTCGGACGGGCGGCCGGCTTCCACGGTCTCCTTCCACCAGGGCCCGCCCCAGCCGGACGGCTTGCCGAACTGCCACAGGTCGTCGGTCTTCCCGAACCAGAGCCCGGACTGCGGCTCGCCGACCAGGTGGTTGGAACCGCCCGAGGGGGAGGCATTGTCGGCGCCAAGCACCAGCATGCCGCGCCAGCTACAGAAGTCGCCCATCACCCAGAGGTGCGTGGAAATGGGCCTGACGCCCCAGACACGGTTGCCGTAGGCCCACGGCGACAGCTCATAGAACATGCCGTGGCAGTCCATCAGGCAACGCTCGTGCTCGGTTTCCCGGATGCGCGGCCATTCGGTCTGCCAGGCGTGGTCGAACGTGTGGCTGGCCTTCGGCAGGCGGTATGTCCGCCAGGTATCGTCCGCCTCCGTGTACACCTTCAGGATGGCGGAGGCGCGGTCCCAGCCGGTGGCGAACATCGTCCCCGCGAAGCCGCCCCGGCCGGTCACTTCCACGAACGGCTTCCGCTCCAGGACGCGCCACTCATCGCCGTGCCATTCGGCCAGCCGACCGTCGGCCGCCTTGCCCAGGAAGTCCTCCTCGGTGTAGTTGTTGGACGCCACGAGCACCCTCCCCAGGGCGGAGTAGCCCGCCTTGAAGTGGACGAACGGCGGGTCCTCCACGCCCAGCTCCTCGGTCAGGTCGAACAGCCGGCGGACCTCCAGAGTCTCCACGTTCATCTCGAAGAACTCCCCCTCCATGCCCAGCATGTAGACCATATCGTCGGGCCTCTCCAGGTGCCGCATGGTCGAGCAGAGGCGGACGTCGGTCAGCTCCTCCACCGTGCGGACGTTCCGGTCCGCGTCGATGACGTGCGGGCCGATGACGAGCTGGTTGGAGGGGTAGTGCACCGCGCGGTTCGTGTAGGTGCCGACGCGGCTCTCCGGATGCTTCAGCAAGGTGAAGTCATCGGTTATCTCGTAAAGCCCGGTGCCGACGCCCGTACCCTTCTTGTGGGAGACGTAGGTAACGGCCCAGAGACGGCCCGCCCACGGCATCAGGGCGCCCACGCCGCACTCGCTACGGGGCGGTCCCAGTTCGGCTTTAAGGGCAAGGCTCGGTATGACGCCGCCAGCGCTGAACGGCCGATGATCGTCCGGTCCTTCACTCATTGGCAGTTCCTTCCTATCCCGTCAGTCACTCGTCCTCCGGCACGTCCCACTCCCTCTTCCCCACCGTGAGCACCCAGTGGTCGGTGCGGAAGGGGAACGCCGGGAGGCCCTCTTCGTTGTACAGGTTGCCTATCGGGTTGTTGGCCCACCCGTAGCGGGCCGCCACGGGCGCATCGACCTCATCACTGGTCAGCACCACGGCGTCGCCGCGAATCTCGGCTTCCGCCCAGTGGAACACCCTGTCCGGCCCGGCCAGGGCAAAGCCCCTGAGTTCGTCGCCATGGGCGGTCAACCCGCCGCCGACGTGGTCGAAGTGGATGACCACCTCACCGCCCTTGAACTCGGCGGAGCGGTACAGCGGCCCGGACCACACGACTCCCTCCCGGCCGTAGACATTGGCCAGGGCCGTCAGAAAGAGGCGACGCGCCACGAGCTGCTTGTTGGGCGGATGGATGTTGCGCACGTTCTCCCCCTCACGGAACACGTCGATCGACGAAACCATGTAACAGTTGTCCAGGTCAAGCGCGGCATGCTGGGCATCGCGCAGCGCCGGCCACGTGGCATCCTCTACCGGCCGTGTCTGCTCCTCCAGGAACTCGGCCAGCTCCACGAAGAGGAACGGCGCGTCGGGGTCGCCCCACAGTTCGCGCCACTCTTCTATCAGCGACGGGAACAGGACGCTGTATTGCAGGCTTCGCCCGGCGTTGCTCTCGCCCTGGTACCACAGGAACCCTCGCGTGGTGAACGGATGGGCCGGCCAGACCATGCCGTTGAAGAACGTGCCCGGCCCGCGCGCCTCCTCGGGGTTCCTGGGAGCGCGAGGCTTCCGGGGCGGCTCGCGACCCTCCCGCTCAGCGGCTTCCCGGGCCTTCTCCCATTCGGCCAGCGCCTGCTCATGCCGCTTCAGAGCTTCCGGATAGTCCCTGCGGCGGTATTCGAGGTTCTGCATCTGCTGGGGCAGATGCGCGTGCGCGAACTCCTCGCTCAGGAAGGGCTCGATAGGGGAGCCCGGCACGGCCAGGTGCACGATACCCACAGGCACGTCCAGCTCCTCGTGCAGGTCGCGGGCGAAGAAGTAGGCGACTCCCGCGAAATTCCCTACGGTCTGCGGGCTGGTGACCTGCCACTCCGTTTCCACCGTGCGTTGTGGGCTGTCGGCTATCCATCCGGCCTCGCGCGGCCCCGTATTGGCATCCCAGAAGCGAATCTCCGGGTAGTCGGCCGCCGCGATCTCCTGCTCGGCGTCCACGCAGTTGCGGACGAACCACCACATGTTGCTCTGGCCGCCGGCCACCCAGACCTCGCCGACCATGACGTTGCTCAGCGTCCGTTCGTCCGTGCCGCTGATGCGCAACTCGAAGGGGCCGCCGGCCTCACCGGTGGAGACGCGCGTCATCCACTTGCCGTCATCGCCGGCCCGGGTCGTGACCTCGCTTCCGCGGAAGGTCACCGTGACAGTCGTGCCAGGCTCATCCCAGCCCCACAAGGCGGCCTCGGTCCCGCGCTGCAAGACCATGGCGTCGCCAATGATGGACGGCAGTTCCACCTCCGCCCCGACCGAACCTGCGAGCAAACCCAGCAAAATGACGAAGGCCGCAACACATCGTCCCATGATCGCACTCTCCTTGCATTCGCGTCTGCCATCAGCCATGACGGTGCACAGCCACCCGGTTGAGTCTATAATACGAGCCGCGCGGGACAGGACAACCGCAACGGGGTTTTCCCATGGCAAGCGACGTCGTGCTCATCAACAGCAACGAAATCCGGCCGCCCATTGCGCCCATCGGTCTGGACTACCTGGCCGGCGCCCTGCGGCGGTCGGGCCACGGCGTGAGGCTCATCGACCTGAATCTGGCCGCCGACGCGGACGAAGCACTCGCCGCCGGGCTAAGCGACGCGGAGCCGCGCCTGGTCGGCATCAGTTTCCGCAACTCCGACGACTGTTTCTACCCCAGCGGCCATTCATTCGTGCCACGGCTCCAGCAGGTCATCGGGGTCGTCCGGAGACAGACGGCCGCACCGATCGTGCTGGGCGGGGCCGGGTTCAGCGTCTTCCCTGAGGCCATACTGGCGGCGACAGGCTGCGATTTCGGGATCGCGGGGGACGGCGAGCGCGCCCTCGTCGGACTGGTGGACGCGCTTGAGAACGACCGCGAAATCGCCGACGTGCCGGGGCTGGTGTGGCGCCCGGATGACGGACAGTCCTACCGTGTGAACCCCCCGCTTCCGGCGAACCCTCTGTCGCTGCCGACCGGCCGGGATGCGGTGGACAACCCCGGTTACTTCGGCGAGGGCGGCCAGTTAGGGCTGGAAACGAAGCGAGGGTGCGATCGGCACTGCGTTTACTGCGCCGACCCTCTCATCAAGGGGAACACCGTTCGGATCCGCGCCCCCCGGGAGGTCGCCGAAGAGGCCGAGAACCTGCTGGCGCAGGGGATCGACGTGCTGCACCTGTGCGACAGCGAGTTCAATCTCGACTACGACCACGCGTTGGCCGTGTGCCGCGAGTTCGCGCGGCGCGGCCTGGGCGAGCGCCTGCAGTTGAGATGGGCCTGCACACCGAGGTGCACCACCACGAGGTGGCGACCGCCGGTCAGTGCGAGATCGGTGTCGGCGCGGCCCCGCTTACGCGCAAGGCCGACGAGGTCCAGAT
>JAWODG010000034.1:0-4974 GCA_046483385.1 Candidatus Brocadiia bacterium
CGCCTCCAGCTCGTCCAGCCGCAGCCCGATCACCGCCAGCTCGTGCATCGGCAGCGCCCGGGGCTTGAACACCCGGTCCCCCTCGAACTGACGGCACCGTCTCGGTTTTCGTGGTCTCGGCATGGGGGCCCTGTTCTGTGCATATGCACAATACAGCCGCGCCTTGCCGGGCGCAAGAGGCTCGCCTTCCCCCGCGAGCGGTACCGTGGTTGTTGCCGTTCTTTGGGCTCTTCTCCAGATGTGTTGATGCAAGCCCAGGGGAGGTACCTGGACACCTTCTCCCCTCTCCCCTCGGCCTCGGCCTGTACCTGTACCTCCGCCTCGTACCTTTTCGTCTCCAGCTCCGGGCGCAGCGCCCCGTGGAAACGGAGAAGTACGAAGCGGAGGGCGAGGTACAGGCCGACGGAGAGACCGACGGAGATGGAGAGGCCGGCCTCCTCCCTCGCCGACCGGCCATCATCGGTGAATTCACGGCGGCCGGGCCCCGGCCGAGCCCATGACCCACTCCCGGGACGAGTAGAGGGCCCGGCCGATGATGTCCGTGACGAAGTGCTCCGAGTACCCCGCCACGATTTCCTTGCGCTCCCCGCGTGTGGACGCCGAAGTTGTCGGCAGCCCCTCCTGACGGAGCTGGAGGCGGAAACGGGCGGTTGGTAAACGTAGCTGTATTTGTAATGAGGGTTGACCACGCTTGCCGGCGAGGCTGGATTCGCGGCGAAGCCCGCTGCCTTCAGTACAACTACGATTACAACTACAAGTACAAAGGAACCGCAGGATCGCACCACCCTGCCGCACGCTCTCCAGCAGCTCCTGGAACAACTCGGGGCAACGTTGGGCGCGTCGTGGGCCTCAACCTCACGGCCGAGCACTGGGGGTCTACCAGATCGTCTCCACCCCGTACGCAGGGAAATCACGATCGCGAGTGATGACTGGCAGCTCGTCCACCAGGGACTGGGATATGATCAGGCGGTCGAACGGATCGCTATGGTGGAACGGCAGCGAATGGACCTGCGCGATGTGCTGCCAGGTGATATTGAAGAAGCCGAAACCATTGAGGTTGAGCTGCTCGGGCAGGAAGCTCTCGAACGGCTCATCGAAGGTGATCTTCCCCTGGCTTCGGCGTGGGTGTCCAGAAGGACGTTCATTCAACGTACTCGTCGAAATCCTGTGGCGTTTCTTCGAAGTCGTCGGCGATCACGAACTTCCCCTGGGCGCTTCCGAACTGGGGCGATCCCTTCTTCCCCTTCGCCGGCCCCACCTTGGACACCTTCCCCTGCTCCGCTGTGTGAACCGAGACGATCCACTTGTGATGAGTGACGATGTCCGCTGCGGGGGCCTTCTTCCCCGTCGGCTTCTCGGCCACCTTCATCTTTTTGCCCACGAGCGTTTTCGCGTACGTGGTTGCCGCGGCCTTCGTAGGGAGGGTCTTCAGAGGCTTCGGTGCACCGGCACTCTTCACCGCCCATTCCCCCTTCGCCGTGGGCAGCACGTGCAGATTCTTCTCATCGATCTTCTTCTTGGCCATGGTTTTCTCCGTGGGCGAACCGAGGGCTTCACTGATTCTACCATGTGCAACGCGTTGGATCCCGCGCAAGGCCGGCGTTGCTCACCGCGGAGTATTGGCGTCCCCCAGCTCCACCCACCCCACGGCCGCCACGTCCAGCTCGTCCCGCAGCACGCCCCACGCCCGGCCGTCGGTGAACCGGTGGGGGTCGAACCGCGCGGGGAACGTCACCTCCCGGACGGCGCCGGTGCGGTCGATCCGGAGCCAGCCGGCCGAGCCCCGCATCCCGCCCGCCTCCAGGTCCATGGGCCGGAGCCACATCCGGCCGCGGTCGTCGCAGCGGAGGTCGACGTACTGCGGGAGCAGGGCGGCGTGCTGCTCGGGGCTGCCCTCGAGGCGGGCGACGGCCCCGTCGATCAGCCGGGCGCTGTCCGCGGCGGACATCCGGCCGCCGCCGGGGGTCACGGCGCCGGCGCGCTCGGCGACGACGAGGTCGAAGACCGCGCGGACGAACTGGCGCGGCGTCGCCTCCGTGAACGGCGCGGGCGGGAGCGGGACCGGGTCGAGCTCGGTCCCGGTGCCGTCCAGTACCGGGCGGCCGGCAGGCCGTCGGCGGTGCGCCGGCGGGGCAGGATCACCTCGTCGCCCAGCCGCGCGGTGCGGACCACGGGGCTCATGTACTCGAGGCCGCCCACCACGCTGCCCCGGGGGATCGCGTCCGTGGGGAGCGCCACTTCCGCCCGCGGCTCATCAGGCGACGACGCCCGGACCAGAACGTGGCGACGCAGGTCCAGGATCCACGAACAGCGGCTCGACGGAGTTCTGGACCCACACGGTGCCGTCGTCCAGCACCGCCAGGTCCTCCACCACGGCCAGGGAGTCGGACATCCCGACCACATGGACGTCGGCCGCGGTGAGGACGATGGGGCCGGCGTTTTCCGTGGCGCCGCCGCCGCACGCGGCGAGGGCGAGGAAGGCGAGGGGGAGGGCGGGGCGGTGGGGCTTCACTTCACGAGGTCGTCGAGTTGCCTAGCCCGGCGGCGCCGTTTCCAGTGCCTTGGCGCCGAATGACCGCGTCGATTCCAGAGGCTGCACGTACATCTCCCAGCTCCAACCCGCGACATGCTCGGTCCGGAGGCCGACTACCGGCAGGCCCAACCGTTCCCTCAAATCGCGCACCAGCGCGACCAGGTCCGCGAGCGCTGTGTCACGGCTGTCGGCCTGGGTAAGCATGCCCGGCATCTCGTCAATGGAACCGACGTACACGACGGTGCCGTCCTCGAGGGCTGATTCCTGAACGCGAGCGGTGAGTTCGACCTGTTCGGTCATCCGACGAGCCTCCTGTGTAGCTCCAGCAGTGATCGGAACGTTGGCTCGCGGCGTGTCCGAGGCGAAGACTTACGAGCTTGAGCGGTGGCTGGCTTTGAAGTTGTCCGCAAGGGGGCGAACGGTTCCCACTACGACATGTGAGCCCTGTCGGACATAGCCGCCAGGTCCAGAGGTAGAGGACTTCTCGACAAGTACTGCCTGTCCATTGCGCACGGCAGCGCCGCTCCTACCCGTTATCACGGTCACCCTACGGCCACCACGCTCATTGGTCTTCGGCATTTTCTTCCCCTTACCCTGGCTCACTTGCTACAACCATAACCTATATCTCGACTGGCGGTTCCGGTAGGGATTCCTGGCTCACCCGCCGGCTCTGCCACCTCATCTTTCGGCGGGATCAGAAAACAGGACGCCCTGTTCGAAAGCCTCGCGGGCGTACGCGGCCACCGGGTGATCAAGAAGTCGAAGCAGAGGCTGCATGAGAGCGAACAGGGTTTCGTGGTATTCGTCACTCCCAAGAATACCCGGTTCATTGCAATCGACGTTCAGTACCCCAACCGGGTCATCGGCACTACCTATCCTGAAGCTGACGAAGCTCCGGACATTACCCCCGTCACCAGCAGGAGAGAAATACTCCCGCACCTCGTCACGCGTTTGGGCATCGAAGTCCTGGCACCATTGATCCGCCAGCAGTCGGGTATCATCGAATGATGTCTGGGTTCCTGTCAGGAGCGCGAATGGAGCACCGGGCAAGGCCAATGCCTTTCCATCGTTTGTCATCGGTTTCTGTGGTACGGGCAGCGCGATGAAAGGAACGTGGGAATCCCCGTCCGAGGGAGCAGCCGGAAAGACAAGGCCGGCGGGAATGTACAGCAGTCCTCGCAGCGCCTCGATTCTCTGTCTGGTTGGATCGAAGAACCTGAGCCTTTCGACCAGCTCCGCCGGATATGATCCCGCCTCACGGGTCTCGACGAGCATTACGTTTGCGCCAAGTCGGCTATGTGGCGGCGCAAAGTGCCGGACCAACTTGCAGCACGACGCAAGCAGGTCTCGCACCGTACCCTCCGCCATGGGAAGCACCCCAGCGCTTCCGTTCTCGGCAGGCAGCTCCGCGACGCTGGCACGCATTCCTTGTTCTACTGAATACGCTTCTTCAAAGAGATCGGAGTATTCGACGAAGACGCGAGGGTTTGGGGCTCGATAGATCGCCTGTCGGATCGAGCGGGTTTGCTCGAGAGCCTCACTCCTCTCCTGGCGGAAGCGGAGGTTGAGCAACACGAGCAGTACGAGCACAAGGATCCAGAAGACCAGGACACCTTCCTGCAGCGGCCGTACTTCGAGGTGCAGGACCGCGTCAATCGCACTCCTCGTGGACGTGCGTATCTCTGGTGCAAACAATGAGATGAAACCGGCCAACAGGAAGGATAGCACCGTCACGACCCAGGCGAATTGAGCCGGGTCGGTCAACCAATCCCCTGCTTTCCGGAATACCGCTCGAATTTGCTTCACCCGTCCCCGACGGTCTCCCCGTTGTGGCCCATCATGTCTCCTTCAAAATCAACGGGCCGCGCCCGCTGGGCCATGGCCCAGCGGGACAACCTTATGTCCCGTCGGGACTAGCCTCCGGCGCCTTCCTGGACCCCTCCACCTCCAATGTCGGGCCTTTCTCTCCGCACGGCGCCCTTGAACCGCCGGGCGGCCTGCTCCACAGTCCGTGGCTTCTCGGCCACCACGGCGCGCAGGGCGGTGAGCTGGGCGACGGGATCGGAGGGCCAGTCGGGGAGGTGGTCGGGGAGCTCGTCGTCGTCCTCGTCGGGGAGGACGTCGAGGGTGAGGTCGCCTTCGACCTTGTCGCCGAAGCGGGGGACCTGGTAGTCGGGGCGGAGCCAGCGGACGCGGCCGCGCTTCTCCTCCTCGACCCGCTCGTCGTGGAGCGACACCAGGCGGGCGAGGATCTCCTCGGTCTCCATGGGCCGCGGCCAGCCGTACGCGTCGGCGACGAGCCGGTCCAGCTCGTCGTGGAGGTCCCGGAGCACGCCGCACGCGGCGACCTCGTGGATCCGCCGCTCCTTTGGCGATGCGCGCCAGCGTTTGGCACGTACGGAGAGAGACATGTCGTATTGTGGCCTCGGCTCGAGGACGAC
>JAWODG010000088.1:0-31136 GCA_046483385.1 Candidatus Brocadiia bacterium
AACGTCGGGCCTCAATGGTACGCTCTTGCGCGTCTGGCGCATGCTGGATATGGTTGTTACAAGCTGGTTGGTTTTTTGTCTAAATTTGTTGGTAAAGTGCGGCACAGCTGGTTAGAAACAAATATTAAAAAGAAAATAAGTATTTTCTTTAGTGTTGTTGTTTTCGGTTTATTTTTCTTGTCTGTTCACAAAATTCATCTCCCTCAATAACCAGACTAAACTCTCCTCTAGGTTCGGCAAAATGCTCTCTGGCCTGGCTCACCCTGCCTCGGAAGACTTCCTCGTGGACTTTGGGGCCACCTTGGTGGCCAGAAACCGCCCCTGCACGGCGCCGAGGTCCTCCTCTGAGCGTGCGAGGGCCAGGCGTGGCGGGGCGGCGCGCGAGATGCCGAAGTCCGACAGGGCGTTGGCCAGCAGCCAGCAGGCGTTGGCGTAGGCCAGATGGCCGAACGTGCTCTCCGGAAGGAAGTAGCCCAGCCCGTAGAAGAGCGCGAACTTGCCCAGCCGGTTGACCACGGTTCCGCCCGTGAGCCACACGAAGTTGCGGAGAGTCGAACTTGTGCGGGCCATCTTCGTGTCCGCTCGGGGGAAAGCGAGGGCGTGTGCCGGTCGGGGTCCACGGAACGCAGCGCGGGCGAGATCGTGGCGCTTCGACCGGCAGAATCCTACCCGTCCGCCCCGGCGTTTGTCAAACCGGCGGCGCGGCCGGCCTCCAGCGCGCCCCGCACGGCCTCCCGGATGTCGCGACGGAACCTCGCCGGGGAGAACTCCTCCGCTCGGGACCGTATCCGCCCGGCGTCGAAGGAGTTCACAACGCTCTCAAAATGTTCGACGGCCGCGGCCAGCGCATCGGGAGTCGGCTCGTCGAAAAAGAGCCCGGTTTCCCCGTCCAGCACCGTTTCGGTCACCCCGCCGGCCCGCAGGGCGATCACCGGACGGCCGCAGGCGTGCGCCTCCAGCGGCGTTATGCCGAAGTCCTCCTCACCGGGGAAGATGAGCGCCCGGCAGCGGGCGTAGAGGTCGGGCAGCGCCTCGCCGTCCACGAAACCCCGGAACTCGACATTGTGGCCGGCCAGCCTCTCCAGGCGGCGGCGCTCGGGTCCGTCCCCCGCCACCACCAGCCGCTTCCCCAGCCGGTTGAAGGCGCGGACGGCGAGGTCCACCTGCTTGTAGGCGTTGAGCTGGGAGACGACGAGGTAGTAGTCGCCGGTCTCCTCGCCCGGACGGAACCGGTCCAGTTCCACCGGCGGGTGGATGACTTCGGCCTCCCGGGCGTAGTATCGGGATATGCGACACCGCACGGTGCGGGAGTTGGCGATGAAGGTGTCCACGCGCCCCGCCGCGCAGAAGTCCGCCAGCCGCAGCCTGTGGGCGACGGCTTGGAAAGCCAGGCGTTTCAGCGGGTTGCCGCACTCGTCCCGCAGGTAGCGGGCGAACATGTTCCAAAGGTAGCGGGGCGGGCTGTGGCAGTAGCAGACGTGCACGGCATCGGCCGGCGCAATGACGCATTTGGCCAGGCCGGCGTCGCTGGTCAGAACGAGGTCATGTCCGCGCAGGTCCAGCCCCTCGAACGCGCAGGGCATGAAGGGCAGGTAGTACGGATACCAGCGCGTCGCCCGGGGCAGCCGCTGGACGAAGGAGGTGTGGATGGTGCGTTCCCGCAACAGGGGCGAGAGGCGGGCGGGCTCGGCCACCAGCGTGTATATGTCGGCCCGCGGGAAGAGGCGGCAGAACTGCTCCAGGACGCGCTCGGCCCCCCGCATCTTCACCAGCCAGTGGTGCACAAGCGCTACGCGGAGGTCTTGCATGCGGGGGGAATCTCAATAGGAGTTGGTGCCCTTCAGGACGCAGAAGAACGTGAGGAGCATGATTTTGACGTCCAGCAGGGGACTCCACTGCGTGAGGTACTCCAGGTCGCACTCCAGGCGTTTCTCCACGGACGAGTTCCCGCGCCAGCCCCTGACCTGGGCCAGGCCCGTCAGCCCCGGCTTAATCCGGTGGCGGGTCATGTAGCTCTGGAACTCCTCGCGGAAGCGGCTCACGAACACCGGCCTCTCCGGGCGGGGCCCCACCAGGCTCATGTCGCCCCTCAAAACGTTCCAGAACTGGGGTATCTCGTCGATGCAGAAACGCCTGAGGAAGGCGCCGATGCGCGTCTTGCGGGGGTCATCTTCGGTGGCCCACACGGGACCGGTCTCCTCCTCCGCGTCGGGCACCATGGTGCGCACCTTGTAGAGGGGAAAAGTCTCCCCGTCGCGTCCGCAGCGCTCCTGCACATAGAAGAGAGGACCGCTGCTTTCGAGACGCACGAGCAGGGCCGCCACCAGTGCGACCGGCCCCGCCAGCAGCAGCCCCACCAGTCCGCCGCAGATATCCATGGCGCGTTTGATGACGCGGTTGGACAGGCGGTCCAGGGGCAGCTTGCGCGGCCCCAGCATGACCAGTTCGTTGAACTGCCGGCGCTCCAGTTCGAGGTGGGCCATCAAGTGGCTGGAGAAGGCCAGCCGCGGCTCGACCAGCCTCTTCTCGCACTCGAACATCAACTCGTCGAAGAACTCCGCCGGGGCGCGCAGGTCTCCCATGATCAGCCATGCACCCGGCACTCCGAAGTGGTCCAGCGCTTCCCGCAGCCGCTGCTGCAGAACGGCCGGATCTTCCTCCTCACGCGTGCGCAGGCAATTCACCAACCGGTATCCGCCCTCGTCGGGCAACAGACGCTCAACCAGTCCGATAAGGCTATCGCCGCCCACCGCAATGACCGGCACCGGCGTGAGCCGGTCTCTGGCGTGAGAGTGCACCGTGCCCACGGCGAAGCGCCCGACCTTCAGGAGCGCGAACTGCAAAACCGCGGCAAGAAACAAGGTGGCGCGGGAATACTCCACGCCCAGCTTAAGCGCGAACAGCACGGCGAAGATGACGCCGTAGGAGGCGAGCAAGGCGTACAGGGTGCGCCCGCCTTTACGGTAGGTGGAGTAGCTGCCGACCGCGCCCAGCGCGGCAAGACAGACCAATGTGCCCCCGCCGAAGAGGGGCAGATAGCGAGTGAGCGGAGGGACGTAGGCGCTGAAAGCCGGAATGACGTCCCACGTGAACCGCACCCAGTAGGCAAGGATGAAACCGGCCATCAGCAGAGCGCCGTCCACCAAAAGCTGGAGAGCGCAAAAGCAGGCGTCCAATTCCTCGCAGCGGATGCCCGGCGAGCGCGGGGGCGGAGGCGCCGGCAGCGGGACAGAACCATGGTCGACTGTGACTTCCGACTCCTGTTCAGTTGTGGCCATCATTCTGCCTCTGTCGGACGGGCAGGGGGTTGTCGTCGACGGACAGTATGCTCGAAGATACGGATGTTGCGTTCCGGCTCGGAGTGCACGAGCTTCCACACGGGGCGCCGCACGAGTTCGCCCAACCAGGGCATTTCCTCAGCATCGTCGCCGTCCAGAATGACGTATCGGGGCCAGTAGCCTGCGCGGGTCAACTGCCTGAAGACCCGTCGGCTCCCGTACTTGTCCGACGGCAGGTAACTCATGCCGGCATAGTACACCGGCTGGGTGTAGCTTGACAAGACGAACCCGTTGTATTCGGGATCATGCTCGCGTAGCCAGAGTCCGGCCTCTGTCTGAGGTTCGCGGTGGGCCCGGATGGGTTTGTAAACGATGGCGCCGAGGCAGAGGACTACCAGCAGGCTGAACGCCACGCCCCGGATCGCCGAATGGCTCTCCATATCCTCCCACAGCGCGTGCAAGCCGCCTCCTGCAAGGATGAAGAGCATGGGGGCCGGGACGCGATAATACCGTCCGGAAGACCGCCCGAAGATCATCAAAGTCACCACCAACGAGGCAAGCGTGACGCCGATGGCGACCAACAGGCCGAGCGGAACGGGAGATCGCTTCCGCCCGCGCGCCAGCCAATAGCCCAGGCCGAACAGGCCCAGCCAGCCCATGGCGTCACAGAAACTGTCGAGGTTATCAATCATCGCCCAGGGACCTGCTCTCCAGAAAGCGGGTGGCGGCCTCGTGCGGCGGTTCGACGAGGTGAATCTGCCATGCGCTGAAGATGTGGTGTCCCGTCGTCCTGTACAGCCAGAGGTAATAAGGCAACTCAAGGGTGGCGAAGACCAAACACATAATGAGGGGCAGGCCCAGACGCCGGCGCCACGGGCCCCGAGTTCGCCATGCCACCACAAAGCAGAACGGGATCAGCAAGAGCAAGACATCCACCCGCGTCATGAAACCCAGGAAGACCGCGGCGCCGACCCCCGCCGCCCACCACGGACGGTGGGCATCGTCCCGCAGAAGGCGCAGAAACATGTAAAACGCCAGCAGGGCCCAAAAGGCCGCCGTGACCTCCCGATAGACGGCCGCCGAGGCGCGGGCGAAGCCCGGCTCGAACCCCACCACGAATGCCCCCGCCAGAGCGGCCCGGGCGCTGGAAAAAAGCTCCAACCCGACCAGGTAAGCCAGGGGGATGAGCGCCACCCCGCAGGCCGCCGACACGAGGCGCAGCGACAGAACGGGATCCCCCGTTAAGCGATACAGTAAGCTGCCCAGAAAGGGGTAGACCAGAAGGCGGGTGTTCACCGTGTTATAGGGCCACAGATATTCCCCGCGCATGCCCGCCCCGACGCCCTCCTCGGCCATGCGTTGCGCAACGCGGGCGTACTTCGGCCCGTCGGAATTGATACCCGCTGCCGTGCAGACCAGCCACGCGCGGACGCCCGCCCCGGCAAGAAGCAGCAGGACCAGTGCGTAAATCCGCCATCCGGCCATCCCGTCGCTTTCCCCGACGGGGGCCGCTCCGTCGGTCCCGTTCGAGGTCTGCGCCGGAGCAACATCGTTCATTGTAGCTGCGCCCTATCGAGCCCAAAACCGCCACCCCCTCGCCGAGCAAAGATACGGCATGCCCACCGACGGGGTCAAGAGACTCCCACCTCGCCAGCTTTTGCGCCCTCTGTCAGCGGCCCCCACACCCGGCGTAAGAGGCGCATCCGAAGGCTGGCACAGGAACCGGAGCGGCATTATAATAGAGTATAGAGAGGACAAAACAGATTCTCAGGCGCGAAGTAACGGAGCTTCATGGCAGAGCTAAAGAGGACGGACCTGGCGTTGCGGGCCGAGAGGGCCGTTCTCGTCCAGGTCGTGGTTCGGGGCGAGGACGTCGATCACGACGCGACCTTCGAGGAGCTGGCAAGTCTCGCCCGGTCGGCCCGGGCCAGAGTGGTCGGGCGGCTGAGGCAGAAAAGGGACAAACCCGACCCGGCCTGCTACGTGGGCAAGGGCAAGGTACGGGAGCTGGCGGCACTCTGCGGCAGCGAGGACGCCAACGTCGTCGTCTGCGATGATGAGTTGTCCCCCGCCCAGGTGAAGAATCTGGAGCGGAAGCTGGACTTGAAGGTCGTTGACCGTAGCGAAGTCATCCTGGATATTTTCGCCTCCCACGCGCGCACCAAGCAGGCGCGGCTGCAGGTCGAGCTGGCGCAGCTTGAATACGAGCTGCCCCGTCTGAAACGCATGTGGACGCATCTTGACCGAACGGCCGGCGGCACCCTGGGCGGACCGGCCGGGGGCGGTATCGGCGTGCGCGGACCCGGCGAGAAGCAGTTGGAGGTCGACCGTCGCCTGGTGCAGCGCAGAATCCACGACCTGAAACAATCCCTCGAGCGCATCGAGCGCCAGCGCCACACCATGGTGACCGACCGGAACGAGCAGTTCATCACGGTGGCGCTGGTCGGCTACACGAACGCCGGCAAGTCCAGCCTCATGAACGCGCTGACCGGTGCGGGAGTGTCGGTGCGCAACCGTCTGTTCGAGACCCTCGACACCCGAACGCGGGAGTGGGAGCTGGGGGACGGCCGGAAGGCCCTGATAAGCGACACGGTCGGGTTCGTCCGTAAATTCCCCCACCACCTCGTGGCTTCCTTCCACGCCACGCTGGAGGAGGCACGCGAGGCTGACCTGCTGCTGCACGTGATCGACGCCTCCCAGCATAACGCCGAGGAAGAGGTCCACTCCGTGCAGGAGGCGCTGGACGAGGTGGACTGCAGCGACAAGCCCACCGTCTACCTGTTGAACAAGATCGACCTGGTGGAGGACCTTTCGGAACTGCCGCTGGTCCGGCAACTCGTCGGGGATGTCATCTGCACCAGCGCGACCACCGGGGAAGGGCTCGACGAGATCGAGCAGCGCGTCATGGAGATACTGAACCGACGGTTGGACGAGTTCTGCGTGGTGACCGGCGTGGAGAATGGCCGGCTGGTCGCCTTCCTCCACGAGAACGGGCAGGTGCTGGACAGGGCCTGCCACGATGCCACCATGGAACTGCGCGTGCGGATGGAGCCGAAATACGCCGGTATGGCCCGCAGCATGGGCGCCGACGTGGAGGCCGTGCCTGAGACCCCCGACGTGGCCTGAGCCGCTGAGAGCCTTGAGCCGGTGGCGCGGACGCCCGCCGATGTTGCCGGGGCCTGCCCGGAGCCGGAGGAACCACAGTCAACTGGACGCGCAGTTTTGCCTCGTAACGAAGATGAGGAGCTGTTCCCATGAGAAGAAGCGTCCTGATTGTCCTCTTTGCGTTGCTCAGCCTTGCGGCCGTCTCCGCCCGCGTTGCGGACCAGGACGCGGCCGGAGTGCTGTTCGGTCCGTACGTCAATTCCGTCACGGAATCCTCGGGGGTGGTTCTCTGGGTGACGTCAGCCGGCGTGCAGCCCGGCTCCGTGACTGCGGTTGCGGAGGGCGAGTTTGCTTCTGGTCATCGCGTCACGAGCGGACTGCTGCCGGTCGAGGGGCGAGCCGAGCTGCTCCACGCCGCGCGGTTGACGGACCTGCGGCCGGGCACCCGCTACCGGTATGAGATCAGCTCGGCCGGCGAGAGTCTGCAGGGCACGTTCAGCACCGCCCCCCGGGAGGGTGAGCCGGTGCGCTTCGTGGTCTACGGAGACACGCGCAGTCGCCCGGAGATGCACGGGGCGGTCGGCGCCGCCATCGCGGGAGAGCATCCGGACTTCGTGGTCAACACGGGCGATTTGGTGGCCAACGGGCAGAACTGGGACCAGTGGCCGGAGCAGTTCTTCGGTCCGGCCACAGAGTTGCTCCGGCGGACGGCCCTCTGGCCCGTGAGGGGCAACCACGAGCGTGATGCCGTCCTCTATCGTGAGCTGTTCGAACTGCCCGGCAACGAGCTTTTCTACAGCTTCGACTGGGGTGACGTGCACTTCGTGGTGCTCGACTCCCACGGCACTCCCGAACAGCGCGAGGAGATGTTGCGCTGGCTGGAACAGGACCTCGCGGCCAATGATGCCCGCTGGACATTCGTCACTTACCACGTCCCGACTTTCAATGTCGGGGGTCACGCCAGTCAGTGGGGACGGGACGACGTGCTGCCCATCATGGAACGGCACGGCGTGGATATGGTGTTCAACGGCCACTCCCACCTCTACGAGCGGTTCCGTCCCATCGGCCCGGCCGAAGGCAAACCCATCGTCCACGTGGTGACCGGCGGTGGGGGCGCGCCGAACTACCCCGTCCTGCCCAGCCCCATGCTGGCCGGGGGCATCGGCAGTTCAACGCTTCACCACTGCGTGCTGCGCATTGACGGCCCGCGCCTTGAGATGTCGGTGAAGGAGCCGGATGGCACGGTGATTGACCAGTTCACGCTGGTGAAGGGTAAGGACGGCCTCTACCAGGACGAAGTCATGGCCCGCGCGGTCGAAACCGAAGAGGCCGCCGAACTCATCTTCGCCTTTGCCCGTCTGACGGCCGATCTGCCTACGAGACCCGAGCCGGGACGCGCGGTCCGAATCACTCTCGACGGTACCAGGTTTCCGGAGGGCAGTTCGGCCCGGGTGTCGCCGGCGGAAGGCGGAGAGTGGGATTTCGAGCCTCTGACGCTTACCGGCGGAGAGCGCGCAGCCTTTGAAGCGACACCGCCCGAAAGCGTCGGTCTGGAAGCGGGGAGTCTCTCGCCGCCCCTGCTGGTTGACCTCGCCATCGACTACGCCGGCGAGTCTTTCACCGCCGAAGCGCTTCGCGTGCGCATCTCGCACGAATCCCTGCGCGCGCTCTTTCCCCCACCCGAACCCATCGGAGTGGGGCCGCCACCGGCCGCCGTGTCGGTCGACGGGGACCGGGGGGAGTGGGAGGACGTGCCGGCGCTGCCCCTGCCCTATCACGAGGGCACGCCTGGCGACGTGAAACTCGCCTGGAGCCGGGCCGGCCTCTACGGACTGGTCGTTACGGAGGATGCGGATATCGAAGCCGCTCCCGAGCGTCCGTGGGCCGCCGACAGCCTCGAGGTGTTCGTGGACAAGGAACTCTCCCGGGCCTCCGACATCCACGGGACCACCGGGCAGTATGTCTTCAGCCCGGCCCCGGAGAGGGGAGCCGGACGAGGGCACGTGTTGATCCCCCACGGCGCCAACCGGGGGCGAGCGGCGGAGGTCCCCTGCCGTTGGCGCCCCGTCGAGGGCGGATACGTGCTGGAGTTCCTCCTGCCGGCCGGGTTCCTGGAGCCCGGCGCGATGGAGGCCGGGCGCAGGATCGGGCTGAACTTCGCCCTCAACGACGACGGCCGCGCCGAGCAGCAGTTCTATGCCGACAAGGGCGGCAGCGGATGGAGAACGCCCTTCACATGGGGTGTCATCGAACTGGTCGAGGCAACAGGCCGTTGAGGAACCGTGCGCAGGAAACTCGTGACAACCGCGATCGTTCTGGTGGGGCTCGGCCTGGGTGTTTGGGCGATTCGCGGACGGCTCGCCACGGTCCCCGCGCAAAACAGACTCGCCATTCGGCGGGCGCCCGGAGCTGACCGCCGCTATGAGACCCGTTTCCCCGCCATGGGCACCGATGTGCGGCTGGTCGTGCGTGCTGAGTCCGCCGAGGCGGCGCGGCCCATCCTTGAGGCCGCAACCGGGCCTATCTCCGCGGTCGAGGCCCGGATGAGCACCTACCGGCCCGACAGCGATGTAAGCCGCCTGAACCGGATGGGCGGCACGCGCGGCGTGCAACTGTCCCCCGAGACCATGACCGTCATCCGGCGGGCCGTGGAGTTCTCCCGCATGACCGGCGGCGCGTTCGACATCACCTATGCGCCCCTGCGGACGCTCTGGCGCGACGCGGCCGAGTCGAGGCAGGTGCCGGACCAGGAAAGGGTACGGGAAGCATTGCAGGTAGTAGGGTGGGAGAAGCTACTCCTTGCCGACTCTTCCGTCCGCTTCCAGCGCTCCGGCATGGAAGTGGACCTCGGCGGGATTGCGAAGGGCTACGCCATCGACGGCGCCGCGGAAGCGATGAAGGAGTCCGGGGCGCTCTCCGGTCTGGTGGACATCGGCGGTGACGTGAGGCTGTTCGGCCGGGCGCCCGCCGGGGGCCGCTGGCACGTGGCGGTCCGCTCGCCCGGGCCCGGCGCCAGTGCTATAATCCTGCGGGTGCCGTCATCCGCCGTGACGACCAGCGGGGACTACGCCCGCGGGTTCCGGATCGGCGATGCGTGGTTCTCCCACATCGTCGACCCTCGGACGGGGCGCCCGACCGAACGTATGGCCAGCGTCACCGTGGTGGCGCCGGATGCGATGACCGGTGACGCCCTCTCGACGGCGCTCAGCGTGCTCGGGCCGGAGGAGGGACTGAAGCTCGTGGAGTCGCTGTCCGAGGTCGAGTGCATGTTCGTGGTGCGCGAGGGGGAGCAGGAGTTCTCCCGGCGCCTGTCGAGCGGGTTCAGCCAATTCCTGGCGGAGTCGAGATGAGCGCGGTCGAAGAAACGAGGCTCAGCCCCGTGGAGATATCCTTCCGCGTGCTGGGCGCGGCACCGGGCGAGGTCAGCGCGGCGGCCGCGGCCCGCGCGGTCCGGGAGTTCCTCGAACGGGAGCATCCCGGCCTGGCCGCCGCTCTCACCGTCGAGCTGGCTGATGAGGGTATTCTGCTCCGCGCCGAGGGCGAGTCCCCGGACGCTATGCTGCGGGAGGCTTGCCAACTACTGGCCCCTCAGACGCCTTCCGAAGAAGTCGGCCAGATAGAGGTGGACGCGGACGAGTTCGCCGTCGAAACCAGCGAAGCGCCGGAACCCGAGCCGGAGTGGGGAGAAACCGAACGCCTGCGGAGCGAAGTCCGATACTTCCCTTGCCCCACATGCGAATGGTACGAAATAAGCACCGGCGATCTCGTCCTGACCGAGACGCACATTCGCTTCGAACCCCGCTGGCAGATCACCAGCGAGAGCGGCACCGGCCCGAGCGGCGAACATAACCACGCTATCGCCGACGTTCGCCGCTTCTGGCGAGGCGAGTGGTGGGACGTCCCCTGCCTGATGCTGGAGATGCCCGAACGCACTTACCGTTACGGCTGGCCGGCCAAACGCGGCGAACCGGAAACCATTTTCGACGTGGACGAGTGGCTCGCCGTGCTCCGTTCGATGACGGAGCGCTGGGAATGAAGCGATTCGGTTTTCCCAAGGCGGCGCGCATCGTCCGCTCCCGGGACTTTGCCCGGGTGCAGCGGCGGGGGCGCCGTCTGAACGTCTTTCCTCTCCGCGTTCGGGCGCTGCCCCGCGGGGAGGGGCGCAGCCGCCTCGGACTCGGCGTCGGCCGCAAGGTGGGCAAAGCTGTCGTGCGCAACCGGTGGAAGCGGGCCATCCGCGAGGCCTTCCGACGCAACCGCCATCGCCTCGACCGTCCCTACGATCTGGTCATCTCCGTGGCCTGGGAGGCCGAGCCGAACGACATCGAGCACGTGCCCGAAGCTTTCCTGCAGGTGATAGACGAACTGAAAGCCGACGATGAGCGGACTGCTGACACCGCTGCGCTGGATTGAGCGCGGCCTGGCCTGGCTGGCCGTCGGGCTGGTGCGCCTTTACCAGAAGTGCATCTCGCCCCTTCTGCCGTCCGTCTGTCGCTTCCGCCCCACCTGCAGCGAATACATGATCCAGGCCATCCGCAAAAAGGGGCTCTTCGTCGGCCTGCTGAAGGGCATATGGCGCATCCTGAGATGCAACCCGCTGTTTCCCGGCGGCTACGACCCCGTCTGAGCGGCGCCGCGGGCCTCCGTGCCGCGCGGGGGGTAGTGGGAGGCCGCGGTGTCGAAGAGGGCCACTATGTTCTCCGGCGGGGTGCCGGCCTGGATGGCGTGCGAGGGCCCCAGGATGTAGCCGCCATCCTCGCCCAGCACGTCGATGCGTTCCCGAACTTCGCGCCGCACATCGTGGGGGGTGCCGTGGGGCAGCGTGTGCTGGACGCTGACGCCGCCCTCGAAGCAGAGACGGTCGCCGAAGTTCTCTTTCAATGCCACCGGATCCATGCCGGCCGCGTCGAACTGAAGGGCCTGCAGCACGTCCACACCCATGTCGATAAGCCCCGGAACGGCCTCCATGACCGCGCCGTCGGTGTGGTAGATGACCCGGGCGCCGAACTCGTGTATGGCCCTGTTCATCCGCGCGTGGTAGGGCTTGATGTGCTCCTCCCACATGGACAGGGACATCAGCAGGCCCTGCTGTCCGCCGATGTCGTCCGCCGTGAAGACCAGGTCGATGCCACCGTCGGCGGTCTCCAGCACGCGGCGGAAATGCTCGACGTAGAAATCGCAGACGCGGCCCATGATGGCGTGTGCCAGCTCCGGGTTCAGTGCCAGGTCCATCAGCATGCGCTCGAATCCTCGCATGTACCACGACGACTCGAAGATGTTGCCGTTCTGGGCCATCAGGCAGTAATCGGCCTCCGCGCGGGCCGCCGCGATGTGGTCGGGCAGGACGGAGTAGTCGAACCACTCGGTGGTCGGCCAGCGGTGCGCGTCGAGGTCGTCCGGGCTCTCGGCCTCCGCCAGCGGGTAGTATTCGATCTCGTCGTAGGCGCCGCTGCCGTAGCTGACGGGCCGTCGGCGCACGCCCCACCAGTCGGTGCGCTCCTGCAGCGGGGGACCGACGTAGGCCGGGCCGACGTTGCGGATGTCGATGAGGGGTCTGAGGTACTCCTCCACCGTGACGCCGCGCTCGCGGGCCAGGTACTGCTCGAGTTCAGCGCGCGCCGGTGCGTTTATCCCGGAGCAGACCATGGCGATGGGGATGCGATCGGTCTCGCGGTGTTCCAGGGCCAGCAAAACGCGCTCGCGATGGGTCAGGTCTTCGTTCACGAGTCCTCCCGATCTGACGGAGTCGAGCGTATGTTCGCGCGTGGAGGCAGCCGACGCAAGGGGACGGGTGGCCGGCCGCACGCGTGACAGGGCGTGGGTGGCCGTGTACAATCCGCCCTGGAGGATCGACGTATGAGCGCAATCGCGGAAGTGCACAACATGCCGCAAACAGTTTACGCGGCCCAGGACGGCGTGCTGCCGGAGTGGCGGTTTCTGCTGGTGGTCATCAATCGGTCGGCGGAGGAGAGGGTGCTGACGTCCGTGACCACCACGCTGCGGGAGTCCGGCGAGACGGTCCGGCGGACCCGTTCCGGCGATACCATCGAGAACATCGTGCAGGGCACGCCCGAGGTCGAACCGGGCGGAGCCGTGGTTCTGGAGATAAAGGACGAGGGGTTCGCCCCGGCGCGCAGCGTCGGCTTGGAGATGATGTTCACCGGTCCGCGCGGCACGGAGGTGCGCACGCGGCAGCTTGTGCGTCTGCGGCCGCGCAAGACGGCCTATCTGGCTTTCCCCGTCAAGGGGGAATGGCTGGTCGTAAACGGGCGCGCGGAGCGGCACAGCTACGGCGGGCAGTTCGGGTTCGACCTGGTGGCGGAGAAGGATCGCCGGCTCCACGAGGGCGGCTGGCAGGGGAATGCCGAACTGGAGGATTACGCCAGCCACGGGCGGGCAATATACGCGCCGGCCGACGGAGTGGTCGTCTCGGCCGTGGACCATTATCCGGACATGGCGCCCGTGCCCGGCGGCATAACCTTTCCGGGCGGTCCGCCGCCCGAGAACCGGGAGCAATACGTGGGCAACTACCTGGTGATGGAACTGGCTGCGGGAGTCTTCCTTTATCTGTCGCACCTGATGGAGGATAGCGTTACGGTGGGTTCGGGCGACAGCGTGCGCGAGGGACAGATGATCGCCCGTGTGGGCAACTCGGGCAACACCAGCGGCCCTCACCTGCACCTGGAGCTGCTGGACGGTGCTCCGCATCCCTCCCAGGTTCTGACGCTGCAGGTGGCCCAGTCGGGCCTGCCCGCAGGCTTCCGGGGGGTGCTCTGTCGGCGGGAGGACGGACGGACGGTGAGCGGGCGCATCGTGCCCCGCAAGATGGACGTGCTGGTGCGCGAGGAGTTCGTGTGAAAGGACGCCCCGCAGACGAGTCAAAAGGGACGAACGGAGGAGACAGCATGCGCGCTCGACGGGCAGTTACGATGGCGGTGGCTGTGCTGGCACTGGTGGCCGGAGGATGCATCAACCTGGGACCGTTGCTGGTGGGGGAGATGCACGCGGTGACGGTCCGGCCGTCGCCCCGCTGGTTCGAGCCCAACCGGGTGGCTCTGGTGGATGTTAACGGGTTTATAGGCTCCGAGGGCGGACTTCTGCCGCCCTTCTCCGGTACACCTCTTGCCGATGTTCGGGAAAAGCTGGAACGCGCCGCCGATGACGGTAGCGTGAAAGCCATCGTGCTGCGGATCGACAGCCCCGGCGGGGAAGTCACGGCCAGCGACACGGTCTATCGGGAGATAGTGCGCTTCAAACAGGAAACCGGCAAACCGGTGGTGGCCTCCCTGCAGGGCACCGCCGCCAGCGGCGGCTACTACGTGGCCCTCGCCGCCGACCACATCGTGGCCTCGCCCACGTGCGTGACAGGTTCCGTGGGCGTGATCATCCGCTTGCTGAACGTCGAAGACCTGTTCGACAAGATCGGACTGGAATCGCAGGTGGTCAAGTCCGGCGAGAAGAAGGACATGGCCTCGCCCACCCGGGATATGACCGAGGAGGAACGTGAGATCCTGCAGGGGGTTACGGAGCAGATGTTTGCCCGGTTCGTGGATACGGTCCGCCGGAATCGTCCGGAGATGACGGGACAACAGCTTGACCTCATCAGCGACGGCCGCATCGTTACAGCCGAGGAGGCGCTGGAGCTGAATATGGTGGATGAGGTGGGGTACCTGGAGGAAGCGATAGACCTGTCTTTCGAACTGGCCGGCATCAAGGACGCCGACGTCATTCTCTACCGCCCGTTCCCCGATTACAACACGAATATCTATGCACGAGCGTCTCAGGAACGCGGCGTGCTGGAGCAGGGGATGAAGGCGTTGCTGAAGCGGGAAGGGCCGGCTTTTCTCTACCTGTGGGCGCCGGGACTCTGACCCGCACCGGAACCCGCTCGGGATTCACGGTTTGCCCGCGCCCACTACAAACTATCAAATACCGGCTGTTCTGCGACGCGCGGCAAACCGGACAACTCGCTCATGCGGTCAGCGCGTGTTGCGTCCGCAGGGAATCACCGCTCCCCCTATTTGCTTGACAGGCCACTCTTTGTCGTTATTATGCAGATTTCTGCGACGACATTCTCTGCCCTCGATCCAACCCTTTCGAAGGGAGTCATGCCTCATGGGAACTCCGATGCGCATCATCCTGCGTGAGGACGAGATACCGAAGCAGTGGTACAACATCCAGCCGGACCTGCCGACACCGCTCCAGCCGCCGCTCCACCCGGGGACGGGCGAACCAATCGGCCCGGAGGACCTGGCGCCCATCTTCCCGATGAACCTCATCGAGCAGGAGGTCAGCCAGGAACGCTGGATCGACATTCCGGAGCCGGTGCTGGAGAGGCTGACCCTCTGGCGACCGACCCCCCTGCAGCGCGCGAAGGCGCTGGAGGAAGCTCTCGATACGCCGGCGAAGATCTACTACAAGAACGAGGGCGTTTCCCCGCCCGGCAGCCACAAGCCCAACACGGCCGTCGCGCAGGCTTACTACAACAAGGCGTTCGGCATCAAGCGGCTGACCACCGAGACCGGCGCCGGACAGTGGGGCAGTGCGCTGTCGATGGCCTGCACCCTGTTCGACCTGGAGTGCAAGGTTTACATGGTGCGCATCAGCTTCGACCAGAAGCCGTTCCGCAAGCTGATGATGCAGGCCTGGGGCGCCGACTGCATTGCCAGCCCGAGCGAAGAGACGGAGATCGGCCGGAAGATACTGGCCGAGAAGCCCGACACCCCCGGCAGCCTGGGCATCGCAATCAGCGAAGCCATCGAGGACTGCGTCACCTCCGAAGCCACCCGCTACTCCCTCGGCAGCGTGCTGAACCACGTGCTGATGCACCAGACCATCATCGGCCTGGAGGCCAAGAAGCAGCTCGAGATGGTCGGCGACTACCCGGACGTCGTCATCGGCTGCGCCGGCGGTGGCAGCAACTTCGCCGGGCTGTCCTTCCCCTTCGTCTACGACAAGATCAACGGGCGTGAGGTCCAGGTCATCGCCACCGAGCCGACCGCCTGCCCGACGCTGACGCGGGGACCGTTCGCCTACGACTTCGGCGACACCGGCAAGACAACGCCGCTGCTGCCCATGTACACGCTCGGGCACGACTTCGTTCCGCCGCCCATCCACGCGGGCGGGCTGCGCTACCACGGCATGGCGCCGCTGGTCAGCCAGCTCGTGCGCGACGAGGTGGTCGAGCCGCGGGCCCTGCACCAGAACGATTGCTACGAGAGCGCGGTGCTGTTCGCGCGGACGGAGGGCTTCATCTGCGCGCCCGAGACGTCGCACGCCATAGCGGCGGCCATCCAGGAGGCCCAAAAGGCCAAAGAAGAGGGCAAGGAGAAGGTCATCCTGATGAACTGGTCCGGCCACGGACTGATGGACCTGACCGGCTACGAGGCCTACTTCCGGGGCGACCTGGTCGACCTTGCTCTGCCGGAGGAGGACCTGCAGGCGTCGCTGGCGGGCGTTGAAGACCTGCCGAAGCCGAAGTGATTCCGGGGCTGGAGGTGTCGAGGTTGCTGGACGAACACGATGAGCGGTCCCGGCGCTGTCCGCGCCTGGGCCACGAGGTCAGCTTCCACTACTGCCGCACCCAGGAAGGGGACAGGCTGTGCCCCCGCATCCTGGACTGCTGGTGGGAGACGTTCGACGTGCGCGCGTTCCTGGAGGAGGAACTCGGCACCGAAGAGGTCCGGCGGCTGGAAGAGCGGGAACGCCCGGACAAGAGGGTCTCCATCCTGCAGATACTGCAGGAGGCCAAACGGCGCGTCGGCGAATCGAATGCCCGGGAGCAGTAAGCGCGCTCCGGTCAGCGTGTTCCGGTCTCTTTGCCGCGAAGATCACGAAGGGCACGAAGAAAAACAGCAGATGGGCGACTCCGACGAGGGCCCCCTGGCCGCCCGCCTTGTGTTCGTGCCATCGTCGAGCTTCCTGGCGGCTGTTGAGCCCGGTAAAGCCCATGATTTCACTCACCGGGCGGGCGAAGTTTACCCGCCTTGGGCGGGAATCTCGCCGTACAGGTGCGTAATGGCCTCCGACACAGTGATTCTGCGTCGGGGCTCCGCCCCTCCTTGGAATGACAACGTTTTTGCGGGCTTGCGCACTTCGCCGCACGGTGAACGGCTGAGCCGCACGCAGCGTGCCCGCGCGTGAAGCGGCTCAGTCGGCCACGTCCGGGGCGATGAAGGAAATCATGTAGTCGTAGAGTTCCGGCGTCTTGCCTTCTTCGGCGATCATCTCCGCGATGCGGTCGGTGCCCATCCGTTCCAGCAGGTTCTGCATGCGGCGGATCATGTTGGTGTTGGCCCGGAATGCCTCCGTGGGGCCGAAGTGCTTGGCCGTGATGTCGGCGCCGATCCATCCCTCGTAGCCGACCCGCTCCAGCGTGTAGAGCAGCTCCAGCCAGTGCCAGAAGTGGACGCTCCCGGAGATCATGTCCCAGTCCCCGCCCTCGCCGGTGTTGTCGTTGCTGTGCATGTAGAAGAGGCGGTTCGTCGAGGCCAGCAGGGCGACGGCCTCAGCGGGCGACTCCCCGGCGGCGAAGGAGTGCCCCACGTCGAAGTTGGCACCGAGGTTCGGCAGACCCACCTCCGCGCAGACGTGCAGCATCTTGCCCACGTTGTTCAGCAGCACCTTCGCGTGCGGCTCGTGCGGCTGGAACTCAAGGCAGAAGCGCACGTCCGGGCGGTGCTCCGCCACCGTGCGCACCGTGTCGATGTAGCGCTCCCACGTGGCGGTGTAGTCGATCTGGAACGGGTAATCGTAGGCGTCTGCCAGCGGACAGGTCGTCACCAGCCCGGCGCCCAGTTCCGCGGCCAGGTCCATGCCATCGCAGAGGCGGTCGATCGCCTTCTGCCGCGCGCCGTCGTCCGCCGCCGACAGCGCACCGTAACGGAAGTGCTCCGCGTCCTTGGTGCCGACGTTCACCGCGGACAGTTCGAAGCCGTACTTCTCCAGCAGTTCCCCGACGAGGTCGACGTCGGCGAAGTCGGCGGGGTACTTCAGTTCCACCCCGTCGAGGCCGTCTATCTGGGAGGCCATGTCCAGCCTTACCTCCAGGTCACGGCCGGGCTGGTACTGGGTGAAGCGGTTCTTCTGGGCGCCGAAGAAAGCCAGGTTGGCGCTGAGTTTCCAGTGGGGCATCGGGCAGCCTCCAGTGTCTTCAGATCAGGGAGTAGAGATAGGGGATCGTGGCGGCGGGGTTGCGGGCGCTCATCAGCTCTTCCATTCGGTCGGGGTCGATGCGGTCGAGGATCTCCTCCAGCTTGCGCGTCAGCCCAAGGGCGGCCGAGTAGTTCTCGACGGTGTCGATTTCCTTGGGAAAGACGTCGAAGGCGAACCAGTCGTCCTCGTAGCCCAGCTTGCGTAGGGTGTAGAGCAGTTCGACGGACTCCCAGAGGTGGTAGGCGCCGGGCAGCAGGTCCCAGTCCCACCGGCCGTCGTTGTCGTTCAGGTGCACGTAGAATAGCCGGTCCGCGCGCGCCAGCAGGGCGGCGGACTGTGCCGGTCGCTCGCCGCCGTAGAGGGCGTGGCCGATGTCCAGCGTCACGCCGAGGTTATGCAGTCCCGTGGTCTGGCAGAAGCTGGCCGTCTCGCCCGCCGTGCCGAAGACGCACCTTGCGCGGGGGTCGCTGCGCTTGAACTCGATGCAGACCCGCACGTCCGGGTTATGCTCGCAGGCCGCAGCGAATGTCTCCGCCGCGTAGCCGTAGATGCGCGTGTAGTCCATCTCGAACGGCGTGTCCGAACCGTCGTTCAGCGGGCAGGTGGTGACGCGGTTGCAACCCAGTTCCGCGGCGTGATCCATGGCGCGGCGGAGGTCGTCGGCCACCTCCTGTCTCTCGTTGGCATCCTCGGAAGTGAAAGAGCCGCGCAGCCAGCGGCCGGTGCGGCGAGAGCGGAAGTTGACCGCGGAGACGCCGAGTTCGTGCTTCTCCAGCAGGCCGTGAAGGGCGTCGGGATGCTCGAAGTCCGCCGGATAGCACAGCTCCACCCCGTCGCACCCCTCGATGCGGCAGGCCATGGTCAGCTTCTCAGCCAAAGGCCGGTCCTGCTGGTAAACCATGTAGCGGTTCTTGACCGCGCCCAGGAATCCTGTGATCACCGAAAGCCTGTTCATCGCGTTCGGTCTCCTTGCTGAGCTGCCTCTGGTCGGTGCCGCCACTGGTGGGCCGCGCCCGTTCGCCCCTGCATTGTCAATCCATTCCAGGGCGCCGTCAACCGGGCCGGAGCCCAAAGGAAGTGGGAGCTTGCCCGCCGGGGGCGGGATGTACGCCCTTGTGGGATCGGCACGAGGGACATGGAGATCCTTCGGCGCCCTGGTCGAAGGCGCCTCAGGATGACAGTGGCTCGATATCCAGCGGCAGCCGAGCGAAGTCCCGCAACCCGAGGTGAGGCCTGCCTCGTCCTTCCGTCAATGGCCGGGCTGGCCCCCAAACCGGTCATTCTGAGGCCGCTCTTACCAGGCGGCCGAAGAATCTCTACGTCAGGTACCGAGAGCCCGTTCAGGCGGCACCAAGCGCTTTGGAGCACCAGGCGCACGCCCCCCAGACTTCCGGGATTTTCCCGGTCGGGCTGCGCGCACCGGTTGCACTGTCTCACCCAAACCACCCCGCACTCAGGTCCTCCCAGTCCGGATTCCGAATCTCGATCAGGGCGATCTTCTTCTCGCGCAGCCAGCCCTTGATTTGCTTCTCTCGTGCGAGCGCAGCATCCGCGTCGTTCGTGCTCTCGAAGTAAACCAGCCGGTCGATGTTGTACTTGCGGGTGAACCCCGGATGCACCTTCGCTTTGTGTTCGTGAACCCGCCGGCGGAGGTCACCCGTGACGCCGGTGTAAAGGGTGCCCGACCTGTTGGTCATTATGTAGACGTAGTACTTTCGCATTGCTCCTGTGCTTTCGGTTCACAATTCGCTGGTCTCGCATCTGGAGGCTGTCCGCCTCGCGCGGGAAGTCCGTCCCTGCGACTCCTGTGCGCTGGACAAAGAGGTCCTTCACCGCCCTGTTCGAAGGCGCCTCAGGATGACGCGTTTCGGACTCCCTGCGGTATCAGGACGAACCTTCCTGTCGCGGGCGCCCCAACCGGCGCCACGTTTGCCGAGGGACGGTGGTCAGTGGCAAACCGGTCATTCTGAGGCCGCTCTTACGGGGCGGCCGAACAATCTGGCCATTACGTGCTTCAGACAAGCCGGCGCGCAGATTCACGTGCCGGGCGCTTGAGTTTCACGGCAACGCTCAGTAAGCGATCTCGACGGTGCTGCACAGGGGGCCGTCGAGCGTGAAGTCGGCGTAGGAGCTTCCCTCGACCGATGAGTTGGCGAAGTCAACGTCCTCGCCGTCCCTTTTGACCGACCTTGCCTTCGCGCCGTGCGGCAGCAGCACGTGGAAGTCGAACCGCCGTCCCCCTCCGGTGGCCTCCAGCGTTATCCTGCGGGCGACCTCGTCGTGCTCGAACTCGTAGGCCACGTATCCGTCGGAGGCGCCGTAGCGGGCGGTGACGGCGGCCTCGGTCGTTTCGGCCGCCACCCACCGGGGCTCCACGAGAGCGTGGCGGAAGCGGGTCGAATCGTCGCGCAGCCCGCACAGCCCCTCCATCATGGCGGACATGACGGCGGCCTGCGCCCAGTTGTCCGGGATGCCGCTGGAGGGCGTGCCGTCCGGCTTGTAGGTGCAGTGGAAGCGGAAACGGCGTCCCCGGTCCGAGCCGCCCTTCTGGGATTCGAGCTGTTCGTACATCAGGTCACGCACGCGAGCAAGGATGTCGGCGCCGTATTCCTCGAAGCCGTGGTGGAAGGCGGCCTTGGCCAGCTCCCCGGCCACGATGATGATGATTCCCCCGTTGACGTAGGTGCCCGCCTCGTGCCCGTCGAAGCCCTTCGGCCAGCAGGGGTGGACCGACAGCCACTCGGCGAAGTGCGTGTCCTTCAGCTCCTCGCGCAGACGCATGTACTCTTCGATGATGCTGACGGCCTTCTCGTGCTCGGGCAGGCCGCGGTTGACGTCGTAGGGGTTGGACAGGCTGAGCACTTTGCATCCGTCCACGCCGCCCTGGTCCAGCTCAAGCGGGGTGACCGGGACCCAGTGGTCGTAGTAGCGGCCGTTCCAGCAGTGCTCGTTGGTGTTCTCGCGGAACTGCTCGGCCTTCCGGTCGTACTCGGCCGCCTTCTCCTCGTTGCCCAGCGCCTCGTGCATCCTCGCCACCTGCCGGCAGGCCTGGTACATACCGGAGTTGTCCCCGTGCATGATGCACATGGGCGTGTTCTCGTGGACGTTGAAGACGGCGTCCTGCACCTCGGCGGCGGTCTTGAGGTGCTCCCGGTCGAAGCCGAAGAACTTGAAGTCCCACGTGTCGATGGTGTAGCCGCGCTTGACCAGCCCGTGCTCCTCGCTCCAGCGCATCGGGTCGTTGATGATGTAGTCGATGGCCGTCTCGCAGCCGGGAAGCTGGCGCGCCATCCACGCGTCGTCACCGCTCGCTTGCCACGCGGTGTAGATGCCCTCGATGAGGAGGTACTCCACGTCCGCCTCGACCGGCAGGCGGTCGTAGCGGAAGTCCTCCTCCTCGTCCACCTCGTAGAAGCGCTCGCCGAAGACGTCCATCCGCTCCGTGGCGAAGCCGGCCGGGCGGATGTAGTCGAATATCATCCCGTCGGGCCGCTGCAGCTTCAGAAAGTGCTCCGGCAGGGAACCCGCCTCCGGCTCCCAGTACTTGAAGGCCTTCATCACGTGAACGTCGTCCCTGACCCACGGGACGTAGAAAGTCATCGGCTCCCCGTGCAGCACGTACATGGTGCGCGTGCGACGAATCATCGACTCCAGCCGCAGCCACATGTCCCCGAACCGGCCAGTGTTGCACTCGATGCCGGTCCTGGCGTCGACCCGGAAGGTGGTATCCGCCAGCAGGCCCTCCTCGTCATTGACCAGGGTGGCCCGGTGGTTGCCCAGCGCGCCGCCGACGGTCATCTCCACGGCGTAGTTACCTGTGACGTCGGCCGAGGCGTAGTGCCGTCCCGTGCCGTCGCGCAGTTCGACCTTGGCCTCCTCCGGCGCCTTGCCCGTGAAACTGATCGTCTCAAGCGGCTCGAAAACGGACCTGTCCCGTCCCGTCAGATCGACCGATATCCTGTACATGCTCCTTCGCCTCCTCCCACACGCGCTACGCGGTGCCCGCTCTACGGATTCAACTTTACAAGTCAGGCGGGGACATGACAAATGGCGACCGCAGAAGCAAACCACGACGACCACCACGGAACGGCCTTAACCACGGAGCACACGAAGGACACGAAGGACTGCAAAGAAGCAAAAGGGAAGACACAACCAGAAGAGACGCCCGAGAGGGAAGTGCCCAGGTCGCCGCTGTCGCAGAAGTCTGCGGCCGGCGGCCAGGGAATGAGGAATACCGGAGTTGAGCAAGGTGTTCTCAGTTCCCCAGCCTACAGTCATGGTTCCTGAATCCCCATTCGCCACGCACCGCCCATCCCGGCCGGTTGCGGATGGGCGCCCGTGGCACTATATTGGTCACCCTCTTGATGCCCAAGACGGAGGCCCCGGTTGTGAGGTATGTAGTGGTCGTCGCCGTTCTCGCCGCGGTGCTGCTCGGAGCATTACTGTTCCTCCGCGCTGGCCCCGAACCGGCGGTCGATGCCGATCCCGCGCCTTTCAGGGAGGCCGTCGGGAAGTATCTGGCGGACAAGAACATGGACATGAAGGTCACGGAGTTCGAGTCCCTCGACGTTCAGGACGACACGGCGACGGCCGTCTGCCGCATGCAGCAGGCCGGTGACCTTTACACCGGCCTGGCCGTGCGCTGGCGATTCACCTTCGAACGCACCGGCGACGGGCCATGGCGCGCCGTCGAGCACGAGCCTCTGTAGCGCTCGGCGCGGAGTCGGCCGCTCCCCCCATTTCAATGCAAGGAAAGTAGAAGATGACCAACCCCCTGACCCCGCCCGGCAACGAGCCGATGGTCACCCCCATCGTCACCGCCGTCAATTACGAGTACGGCTCCTTCGAGGTGCTCCGGCGCATCACCGACGGCGAGATCGAAGGCTATACCTACCACCGGGACGACAACCCCACCTGCCGGGCGGTCGAGCGTCAGATCGCCGAGCTGGAGCGCGCCGTGGACTGCGTCGTCGCCACGACGGGCATGGCCGCCATCACCATGGTCTACCTGAACTACCTCGAGGCCGGCGACCACCTGCTGATCTTCCACGACACCTACGGCGCCAACTACAAGGTCTCCCTGCTGCTGGAGAAATTCGGCGTCGAGGTGACGTGGCTCGACGCGTGGAACAAAGATGAGGTGCCCGACCACGTGCGGGACAACACCCGCATGATCTTCTGTGAGACGCCCAGCAACCCGCTGGTCAAGGTGGTGGACATCCGGCGGTTGGCGGAGGTAGCCGACTCGGCCGGCGCCATGCTGGTGGTGGACAACACCTTCGCCACGCCCTATCACCAGCTTCCGCTGGAGCTGGGCGCGGACCTCGTGGTGCACAGCGCCACGAAGGCCATGGCCGGCCATAACGATGTGATGGCCGGCGCGGTCGCCTGCAAGACCAAGGAGCAGTACGACGAACTGTGGTTCAACCGTCAGGCTATCGGCACCACGCTGGCGCCCTTCTCCGCTTCGTTGCTGGAGCGGGGTCTGAAGACGCTGGAGCTGCGTTGCCGAAGGATGGCGGACAACGCCATGGCGGTGGCCGAGTTCCTGGCCGACCAGCCGGGCATCAGCCGGGTCTATTACCCGGGCCTGCCGGACGACCCGGGCCACGAGACGGCCGCGCGCCAGATGCGTAACGGGTTCGGCGGCATGCTGGCCTTCGACGTGGGGGAGACCCAGCGGGAGGCCAAGGAGTTCGTCGGGCGGCTGCAGGTCATCCGTCACGCGGTCAGCCTCGGCTGCACCGAGAGCCTGGTGTGCCTGCCGGTGCTCAGCACCATGCTCTACCTGCCGGAGGAACGTCGGACGGCCTTCGGCGTCCGCCCCAACACCGTCCGCATGTCGGCCGGCATCGAAGAGACGCAGGCCCTCCTGGAGGACCTGGACCGGGCGCTGGAGGGGTGACGGCGCTGCCCGCCCCGCAGGATAGGAGCCGGGCGCGGTCCCGTGGCCCGGGCATTGAGTCCGACGGGCTGTCGGGCCGGAACCGCCGCCTCAGTCCTCCCCGTCGTAGGCCTGCAGTTTGCGCCAGAGCGTTTTGCGGTCTATGCCGAGGATGTCCGCCGCGCGCGTCTTGTTGCCGTCGGTATGGTCCAGGACCCGCCGGATGTGGCGACGTTCCACCTCATCAAGGCTGCGCGTGGGGGACTCGGCGGCGGCCGGCCGGTCGTAGTCGGGCGAGCCGAGGTTCAGAAGGTGTTCCGGCCGAATGCAGCCGCCCTCGGCCAGCACAACGGCGCGTTCGATGACGTTCGAAAGCTCCCGGACGTTCCCCGGCCAGTCGTGGGCCATCAGCCGCTCGACGGCCTCGGGGGATATCGCGCTGACCTCCTTCTGCCTGTGGTCGCAATGGAGCCGGAGGAAGTGCTCGGCCAGCAGGGGTATGTCCGCCTTGCGCTCGCGCAGGGGCGGCAGCTTGATGGGGAAGACGCTGAGCCTGTAGTAGAGGTCCTCTCGGAAGCTGCCCGCGGCGACGGCCTTCTCCAGATCGGTGTTGGTGGCGGCGATGACGCGCACGTCGGTATGGATGATCTGGTTGCTTCCCACGCGGGTGAATTCGCGCTGCTCCAGCACGCGCAGCAGCTTCTGCTGCATGCCCGGTTCGATGCAGCCCACTTCGTCCAGGAACAGGGTGCCCCCGTTGGCCAGCTCGAACCGCCCGTGCGTCGTGGAAGTGGCGCCGGTGTAGGAACCCTTGGCGTGGCCGAACAGCTCATTCTCGAACAGCGTGCCCACCAGCGTGGCGCAATCAACCACCACGAATGGGCCGGAGGCGCGCTTGCTGTTGGCGTGCAGGGCGCGGGCCACCAGCTCCTTGCCCGTGCCGCTCTCCCCCGTGAGCAGGACCGTGCTGTCGGTGGGTGCCACCCGCCGCATCAGGTCGTATATCCGGCGCATCTCGGGGGTCTCTCCGACGATTTCGGTCGGGGGTGTCACCGCTTCGATGTGCCGCCGGAGTCTCCGGTTCTCCTCCTCCAGCCGCGTGTAGTCCAGCGCCTTCTGCACGATGACCGTCAGGCTTTCGCGGCTGAACGGTTTGGGCAGGAAGTCCGTGGCCCCCAGCTTCATGGCCTCGACCGCCGTGTCGATGCTGGGGTAGCCGGTGATGACGACGACCGCAGTGCCGTTGTGCCGGTCCTTGATGTGCTTGAGCACGTCCATGCCGTCCGTGCCGGGCATCTTCAGGTCCAGCAGCACGAGTTCGTAGGCGCGGGCGGCCAGCCGCTGGAGCGCCTCGTCGCCGTCGGCGGCTTCCTCGATTGAGAGCCCCTCGCGCTCCAGCACCTGCCGGCAGCTATCACGCATCGCCGCATCATCGTCGGCAACCAGGATTCGGGCGTCAGGACTCATCGGACCCGCCTCCCTTCACGCCGCGCAGGGTCACCCGGAACGTCGTGCCTTTGCCCACTTCGCTCTCGACCTCGATCTCGCCCCGGTGGCGCTCGACGATGCCGTATGTGATGGCCAGTCCTAGGCCCGTGCCGTCGTCCTTCCTGGTGAAGAAAGGCTCGAAGAGCCGCTCGCGGTCCTCCTCGGGTATGCCGGGGCCTGTGTCGGTGATCTCGACGGCGACGCCGTCGTCCTCGGCCGGCAGACTGCGCACCGTCAGCCGGCCCCGGCCCTCCATCGCTTCGACGGCATTGAGCACTATGTTGGTGAAAGCCTGCTGAAGCTGGGCGGCGTCCCCCGTCATCTGCGGCAGGGAGTCGGCCATGTCCCACTCGATCTCGACGTTGTGGAACATCTCCTGGCCGCCCAGCACGTCCATGGAGTTGCGCAGCACGGCGTTGACGTTGACGGGTCCGGGCTCGCCCTCCGCGGGTCGGCCGAAATCGAGCAGGTCGCGCACGATCTCCCGGCAGCGGGTAGCCTGGCGTGTGATCTTCTGCAGGTTGCCCCGGCGCGGGTCGTCCTCCGGCGTGTCTTCGATGACCAGGTCGCTGTAGAGCAGGATGCTGCCCAGGGGATTGTTCAGCTCATGGGCCACACCGGCGGCCAGTCGGCCGAGTGAACTCATCTTGGCAGCCTGCACCAGTTCCGCCTGCAGTTGCTTCAGTTCGGCGTTCGCCTCCTCCAGTTGCTTCGCCTTGGTTCTGGCGGTGCGGGTGGCGGCGCGGGCCTCGGCAATCCTGCGTTTGGTCTCTCGCAGGTCGCGCACCACCAGGACGGCTCCGATCACCTCGCCCCATCGGTTGCGCAGGGCCGCGCCGGAGACCCCGACGGGGATGCGCCTGTCCTCGGCGTCCCTCCAGGTCGCCTCGGCTTCCGAGAGACCGCCCTCGGCTTCCACGCGCTTCGAGAGCCGGCGCCAGACCCACTGCTCCCAGGCGGATTCCGGCACCAGCGGGGCCAGGGTCCGGCCCTCCAGCTCGGCGGCCTCGAAGCCAAAAAGCCGCTCGGCGGCCTCGTTGACCAGTTTGATGCGGCCCGTCGAGTCGAGCACCACGAGGGCGTCGTTCATGCTGCGCAGGATGTTGTCGGCCAGTTCCTTGGCCTCGCTCAGTTCGCGGGCACGGCGCTCGACTTCCGCCTGGCTCTCGGCGAGCTGGGCGTAGATCTCCTCCATGTGGCGGATGATCTCGATCCACATGCTCTCCTGCGCCGTGGCGCCCGGCATGTCGGTCGCTTCCGCCATCTTCGCACCCTCAGTGCACGCTGCAGTAAAGGCACGGGTCGTAGCTGCGCACGACCAGCGCCACCTTGACGGCCTTCTCCGGGTCGAGCACCGGCGTGCCCACCAGCGCTTCCTCCACGGGCCCGGGGTTCTCGTCGGCATCCCGCGGGGACAGGTTCCAGCTCGTAGGCGTGACGACCTGGTAGTTGCGTATCCTCCCCCTCTCGACGCGCACCCAGTGGCCCAGCGTGCCGCGGGGGGCCTCCACGAGGGCGAAGCCCTCCGCCTGGTCTGCCGCCTCGTGCTTTCTGTAGAAGGGTTTTTCCGGGTCGATGCGGCCGACCCAGTCCTGCAGGGCGGCCACCAGGCGCACCGTTTCGTGCAGGCGAAGCAGGACGCGGGCGAAGACCGACGGGCCGCGCCGCTCGACAAGGTCGGCGGCCAGCGGGTCCCCGTCTATCAGCAGCCGGGCCATCGGCCCCACCTCCACCGAACGCCCGTCGTAGCGGGGCGCCTTCGCCCAACTGTAGGCGTTTGACTTGTCCGGCGCCGGCGTTGCGCGCGCCCCGGCGGGGTGCTCGGCCTCCGTGTCCGATTCGAACCAGGAGAACTCGACCTGCTCCGCGATGAGGGACTGGTCAAACGGCCGGACCTCGGCGTCCAGGTAGCCCGCCTGGAGCCACGTCTCCCCGTCCGGCAGCCGGAAGCCCCCGGCGGACAGGTAGCGCCCCGGCCCGCGCCCCACCGCGTCCAGCCCGCTCTCCAGGGCCGTGGACGCGAAGACGCCGAGGTCGCTGTCGGCATGTCCGCCGGCGCCCAGCCAGCCGTCCAGGTCTCGCAGGGAGTTCACCTCCATCCACCGGCCCACTGGACATCCCAGAAGCTGGTCCTCCAAAAAGCGGACGAACTCGGCCAGTATCCCGCTCGCACGTATCAGCTCCCCCTGGTTCAGCGGGCGGGTCACCCCGCCGGGCTGGATGGCCAGCGTGTTGGGCCATTTACCCGCGAAAAGGCCCATCAGGCCGAGCAGAACGCGCCGGGCCCTGAGCATGCGCTGGAAAGACGTTCCCTTTATGGGGGCAAAGCGCTCTTCCAGAGCGGCATGCCCGGGCAGCCCGCAGAGGTCGGCGGAGAAAGAGAAGCAGAAGTGCGCCAGGTGGCTCAGCACCATCTCCGTGCCGCGGATAACGGCGGTAGACAGAACGGCATTGGGAGGTCTTTCGGCGCCGTATGCGTCGGCCAGGGCCCCCGCGGCGGCCCCGGAGTGCGCCCCGCCGCACTGCCCGCAGATGCGGCACAGCACCACGATGGCGTCCCGGGGCTCGCGGCCCCGCAGGAGTTGCTCGAAGGCGCGGAAAAGGGTGCCGGACGCCCGCGCGGTGGTCACCGCCCCGTTGTCGATCTCCACGCTCAGGCGCATGTCGCCTTCGACCCGCGTGAACGGGCTAAAGACTATCTTCTTCTGCTGGTCGCTCATCATCCACGTCCACCGGTTTGAAACTGACGGCGTTCACGGACAACCGCTCCGGGCAGGCCAGCTTCGCCAGCCCGCTTATGCCCACGTACCACGCCTTCGGTACGTCCAGCGGAAGGGTGGTGGGGATGTCGCTGATCTTCTGCGTCTCGAAAAAAGGCACGAAGCCGTCCGGCCATCGGGGCGAGGTGCAGGACAGGCAGGGGAACCCGCCCCGCGTGCAGCTACCCGTCCGCGCCAGCCAGAGCCGTTCGTTGCAGTCGGAATCGCACTGAGTGCCCTTGCAGCCGAGGTTCTCGAACAGGCAGCCCTGCTGGCTATACTCCAGGGCGGAGGCCTTGAACTCGTAGTACTCGTTGCGGGGGCAGCCGTGGTGGGCCAGCTTGGCGTAGAACATCCGCGGCCGGTTGTAGCGGTCGAGTTCATCCTCGCAGAGGTCGTGGCGGGCGAGCTGGGTCAGCGTGCCGGTCAGCCAGTCGGGGTGGGCGGGGCAGCCGGGCACGTTGACGACGGGCAACCCGGCGGCGGAGCGGAAGTCCTCGCCGAGGAAGCCGCCTAACTCATCCCGGTGGAACTGGAGCCCCTGGGCTCGTCGCCCGTTGCCCCCGGCGCACATGATTCCGCCGAACGAAGCGCATGTGCCGGCGGCCATGACGTATGCGGCGGCGTCCGAGAGTCGCCGGATGCGCTCGCCGATGCCGGGGGTCTCCGAGCCCGCGCGGGATGCGGCCGTCTGGCCCTCCTCCGGCACGGCGCCCTCCAGCACGAGTATGTCGAGCTTCTTCTCGCCGGAGACGCACTGGTCCAGCAGTCTGACGGCGGCGCAGCCCTGTATGCTGCTGAAGGAAGGGTGCCAGACGAGGTCCACGCCCAGCAGGTCGAAGGTGGTGAGCAGGTCGGGCTGCTCGGCGTTGAGAAGGGACACGGTTTCGCCGCCGCAGCAACTGGCCTGTAGCCACAGCAGTCGTATCATGGGCGGTCGCTCGCCGGGGGACGAGCCCTCCCGAGAGCCGTAAGGCGGCCGGCGTGGCTTTTGGCCACACCGCACGGCAGTATAACGCCAAAAGGCCCGGTGTCAAGGGGCAAAATGCCACACACCCGGCAAGCGCGCCAGGCCGTTGCCGTTGCTGGCAGCCGATAGCTGACGGCTGTTCTCACACGAAGGCGCGAAGACACGAAGAACGGCGGACGGCCGAGGACGAGATGAGGTATCCCGGACTGAAGTTCGCGCGGTCTGTTCTGGCCGCGCGCCTGGTCGCCTGCGGGCTCACGTACTAGCGTTCGCTGAGGTCCGGGGGGCCTCGCCTGGGTCTGCGTTTGGTAGTCTTCCCCCTGTGGCTGCCTCTCCCCGGGTTCCGTCAGGCGGCTTTGACGACGAGGCAGTTGCCACCGGATTCTATGGCCCTCTGCAGGGCGCCGCGGGCGGCCTCCAGCAGGTCCTCCTCCGTCTCGTGGGCGGGGGCGAAGCGGGCGATGCCGAACGACGCCGTCACGGGGCGCGTTTCCCCGTCCGGCAGCTTCCATTGCAGCCCCTCCAGACAGCCGCGGATGCGCCCTGTGGCGGATGTGGCGTCCGAGGCGGTGGTGTGAGGGAAGACTATGCAGAACGCGTTGCCCTCCAGGCGGCCCGCGGCGTCATGGCAGCGTATCTGCTCGCGGATAATGCGGCCCAATTGGGCCACGATGCCGTCGGAGCCGTTACCGGTTCCCGGCGCGGAGGCCGCGTCCCGGCTGTCAAGCTCGCAGACGCAGAGGCTCAGCGGGTACTTGTAGCGTTTGGAGGAGCGGACCGCCAGTTTGAGTCGCTCCATGAACTCGACGCGCTCGAAGACGCCGGTTCTGGGGTCCTCTTTAGCGGCCTGCAGCAGTTTCCTGCGCGCCTCGGTGTGCTCCCGGTCGCGGCGCCGGAGTTCCTCCAGCTCCGAGTGCAGACGGCGCACCTTCTCCGCCAGTTCTTCTTTTGTCGGTTCCGACTCGCCCATCGGGGGCCTCCGCCCCGTTCTCACACATCACCGGTCTCGCAACGCAATCAGTATGCACAGAACGGTAGGGCAATATCAACAGGGCGGGCAGAGTTGGCGGGGGCTGTCGGTCGTCTGTTCGTCGATGCGGAGGCATCCGTCGGGGTAGGGCCCTTGCACCCGGTCGTGGGCCACCGTCGTTAGGGGGACCCGATGACGATGGCGCCGTCGCCGGCCTGTTCGGCTTCCTCCATCGCGGCCTCGGCCAGCCCGAGCAGCTCCGACTCACGCATCTCCTCTGGCTGGAGTTGCGCGATACCGAACACCGGTGTGATGGGCAGGTCGGTGGCCACCAGTTCGAACTCGTCCAGAACCCTCTCGGCGGCCATGGCGGCCTCCTGCGCCACGGTGTGGGAGAAGACGACGCAGAACTCGTCCTTGCCGCAGCGCCCGGCTATGTCGTCCCCCCGGAGCGTCTCACGCACCAGTTCCCCGAACTCGGCCAGCACGTCTTCGGCCACTTCCTCGCCCTGAGTCTCATAGACGGCCTTCAGGCCGGCCAGCCGACAGAGGCAGACGCTGAGTGGATACTCGTAGCGCCGGGCCGAGCGCACCGCCAGGGACAGGTGCTGCAACAGGTGTGGGTGGGAGTAAAGTCCCGTGATGTCGTCGTGCGTGGCGTCCCGGAGGACGCGCCGTTCGGACAGTGTCCGGCCCGCTTCGCTGCGCTCCAGTTCGGCCAGCCTGGCGCGCAGGGAAGCCACCTGTTCGAGCAGTTGCTCTTTCGTTTTCTCTTCGTCTCTCATCGGTTCCTCCGACAACCCCGTTCGGACCTCCGGCCCAGGGTGTGGCGCGGCCGGTGGTCCCGCCCCCGCGCTCGATTGCGAACCACGTGCTTCGGATGCAGTATGCACAACGGGCGGCGGGGGTGTCAACCGTCCGGAGTCGGTGCGTGCCGGCGACCGGCCCTCGTCTCCGGCTTCCGACTGTGAGCGGGTTGCCGTCGGCCTGCCGCGGGCATGGTGGTGTCCGGGGGCGTCGCCGGAGCTTCCCTGATTTGTGTACCGCGAGGCCGCAGGCCCCGTAATAGCTTCCCCTTGTTTCCGGAATGCCCGCGGTGCGCTAATTTCGCCAAACGGGCTGAAAGTAGCGCAGAACGTCTCCGAGAGCGGCGGGTGAGTCCGGGGCCGACGCGACCTCGTTGCCGAAACGGGACGACTGTTCTACGATGGAGAAGGTGGGTTCCCGCCCACGGAGACAGTTTGAGTTGCGATCAAAGACGCACAGAAATGCGGAGAGTTCGGCGATGAGAATAATGACGATATACCCCGCCGTGCGTTGCGGGTGGGCCATCTGGGACGGGGAGCATCTCGGGCACGGCGTTGAGGAGCTGGAGGGCCCCACCGGCGACATCAATCTCGACCGGTTGGAGGCCTGGCTACGTGATGCGGCGGACTTCACCGAGCCCGAGCTGTACGTCTGTGAGCGGTTCAACGACGCGGTCGTCGCCGCCTCACCGGTTTTCGACGAAGTGACGGAGCTGGTCGAG